>NZ_JBHUEN010000051.1:0-18454 GCF_042680785.1 Paracoccus pacificus | reverse complement strand
GCTGAATACCTAAATCCAACCTGCAGACTCTCGTTATGAATGAGGGACCGGCTGGGGGCAGGTCACATGGCTTATGGCAGTATTCTTTTCTGGGAAGCCTATCCTCGACAACACCGAGGCTTGGCGGACCATACTCCGCAAGATCAAACCGTTTTTCCACCGAACGGTCGTGCTAAACCGGAATGGTGCAGCCGTCCTGGCTATGGAAGCAGTCTTTGAAGACATGGGTGGCATCCCCAAGAAGGTAATGCTTCATGGATATAAGCCCGACTACAGACACGACGCCGCCGAATTGGTTGCCCCGACAGAAATCGAAGACCCAATGCCAACGCTGAACCTGAGCATGGTAAAGCACGTTTTTCACATTGAGGCTGACGGGATTTCATTTGTCGTCGCAGTCGATGGGACCAAAGTGACCGCGAGGCGCGTGTAGTCGCGACGTAAGCGCGATGCTGATCCCCTCCTGCCGCTGTTGATCTGAACGGGCCAATCTCCTTGCGCATGAACGTCGGAGGTGTTGGCTTGGAACGAGACGGCAAGGTGGGCGTCCATTTGGACGGCTCCTCTGGCGGCGGGGTTTCGCGGCTGGAGGTGATCGAAGGGCCGACTGGGCGCCGGCGGCGCACGAAGGCGGAGCGGGCGCGGATCGCGGCGGAGAGCCTGATGCCGGGAGTTTCGGTAACCGATGTCGCGCGGCGGCACGGGACGACGCGCTGGCAGGTCTACGACTGGCGGAAGAAGCTGCGGACGGGGCAGCTTTTCGTGCCCGAGAGCGTGGCGGCCTTGCCGATGTTTGCGGAACTGGTCGTCGAGGGCGCCGCAGCGGAGATGCCGGCGAAGACGGAGGTCAGCACTGGCGTGGAGATCGTTGTCGGCGATGTCGTGATCCGCGTTGGTGCTGATGCGGATGAGGTTCTGCTGACGCGGTCGATCCGGGCGGCGCGGGCGGCGTCGCGATGATCGCCCCGCACGGGCAGCTTCGGGTCTATGTCGCGACCCGGCCGGTGGACTTCCGGAAGGGGATCGACGGCCTCGCACTTGCCGTGCAGGAGATGTTCGGGCTGGACCCGTTCTGCGGGGCGGTCTTCGTCTTCCGGGCGAAGCGGGCGGACCGGATCAAGCTGCTGGTCTGGGACCGGACCGGGATGGTGCTGGTTCACAAACGCCTCGAGGGTGGCAAGTTTGTCTGGCCGCAGGTGCGGGATGGGGTGATGCGCATGTCCTCGGCGCAGCTGGCGGCGCTGTTCGAGGGGTTGGACTGGCGGCTGGTAAGACCCGAGCGGGTGCGGCGCCCGCTGGTTGCAGGATAAGGGCGTCCGATGCACTAAGAGTCCCGTTTTTACTGGCCAGAGCGGCATCGGCGTGATTCACTTTTGGCATGGATGCCGACACTCTCAGCCGCGAGAACGCTCATCTGAAGGCCCGCCTGGCGGAGGTCGAGGCCGCGCTCGCGGAGATAAAGGAGGCGAACCGCCGGCTGGAGGGCATATTGCGCGCCTCGCAGCGCGAACGCTTCGGCAAGAGTTCCGAGAAGCTGTCGCCCGACCAGTTCAATCTGCCGCTCGAGGACGCCGAACTGGCCCAGGGCGTGCTGGAGGCCGCACAGGAGAAGGCCGAGGCAGCACTTGCCCGGGCGCGCGGAGATGAACCGCGCAAGCCTGCGCGCAACCGCGGGTATCTGCCACCGGACCTGCCTCGGATCGAACGCGTGATCGAGCCGGCCAGCACCCTTTGCCCCTGCGGCTGTGGCGAGATGGCCCGGATCGGAGAGGATGTCTCCGAGCGCCTCGACGTGATCCCGGCGCAGTTCCAGGTTCTGGTGACGCGGCGCCCGAGATACGCCTGTCGCCGCTGCTCGCAGGCCGTAGTGCAAGCGCATGCGCCCGAGCACGTCGTGCCTGGCGGGCTGCCGACCGAACGGCTGATTGCATGGATCATCGTGTCCAAGTTCGGCGACCACCTGCCATTCTACCGCCAGGCCGGGATCTTCGAGCGGCAAGGGCTCCACCTCGACCGCGGCACACTCGGCAACTGGGTCGGCCGCGCCTGCTTCCACCTGATGCCCGTGATCGACCACATGAAGGCCCATCTGCGCGCAGCAGACCGGATCTTCGTGGACGAGACCCGCGCGCCGGTCCTGGACCCGGGCCGGAAGGCCACCAAGAGCGGCTACTTCTGGGCCGTCGTGTCCGACGATCGCGGCCATGGCGGTGCCGGCCCGCCCATCGTGCTGTTCCACTACGCCCCTGGTCGGGGCCGGGAGCATCCGCTGAAGTTCCTGGCGGGATACCGCGGCCGCTTCCTGCAATGCGACGCCTACCAGTCCTACAACGCGCTGACCGAGATCACGCGGGATGAAGGGCCATGGCAGCTGGTCTATTGCTGGACCCATGTCCGCCGCCGCTTCGTCAAGCGCGTCGAGAACGAAGGCTCGCCCATCGCCGAGGAGATGCTGCGCCAGATCGCGCTGCTCTATCAGATCGAGACGACGGTGCGAGGCCACGCCCCTGCCAACCGTCTCGCTGCCCGACGCGAGCACGCCTTCCCGATCATCGCAGCGCTCAAGCCCTGGCTGGAGACCCAGCTCTCGCGCATCCCGCAGAAGTCCCTGCTGGCCGAGGATATCCGCTACACCCTCGCGCACTGGCCCGGCCTGATCCGCTTCCTCGACGACGGCACCCTCGAGCTCGACACCAATCCGGTCGAGAACCAGATCCGCCCGATCGCGCTGACCCGGAAGAACGCCCTCTTCGCCGGAAACGAGATCGGAGCGGAGAATTGGGCCATGCTCGCGTCGCTCGTCGCCACCTGCAAGCTGTCCGGCGTGAACCCCGTCGCCTACCTCGCCGACACCCTCAGCGCCATCCTCGACGGGCATCCCAGATCACGCATCGAGGAACTCATGCCTTGGTGCTACGCCAGGACGTCAAGTATCGCCGCATAGGGCGTAAGCTCACGCCGAAGGCCGTCTGGAGTTAACGGTTTTCTCGTGCTCCATGATGCGTTCGATGACGTCGGGCTCACACTTCTCGTCCTGCAGGAATTCAAGGATTCCGCCGTCCCATGTCCGGATGTCTGCGAGAAGTTCCCGCAGGCATTCGATGCCGCGGTCCGTGAAGGTCGTGATGCCTTCGTCGGTACCGTTGTCGACCCAGATCGTCTCGCCATAGTCGACATTGTCGGAATTGGCACTGACGAGTTCGATGAGTTCCAGGTTCTCGCCAATCTGTCTGGCGACCTCGTCGATGGTGACGACCTGCGTGACGCGGGCCATCAGGCGGCCTCGGCCGAACTGGCTGCCGGTTTTTGCCAGTTCCATGGCAACAATGCGGGCAGTCGCGAGACCGGCAGGTCGGAGATGCGGGCGATGACATCGGCGAGCCAGGCTTGCGGATCGATGCCGTTCAGCTTGGCGGTACCAATCAGGGTGTACATGGCGGCGGCGCGCTGCCCGCCGCGTTCGGAGCCTGCGAAGAGCCAGGATTTTCTGCCCAAAGCCACACCGCGCAGCGACCGCTCGGCGGCGTTGTTGCTGAGGCAGACCCGGCCGTCGTCCAGGAAACGGGTGAAGCCCGGCCAGTGGTCGGCTGACAGGAGATAATCGATCGCCTTGGCGACCTTGACGTGCTTCGACAGTTTCGCGCGTTCGCCGCGCAGCCAGCGTTCCAGGTTTTCGACCACGGGCGCGGACAGGCGCTGCCGCGCCTCGAGACGGGCGGCTGGGTCGAGGCCATTCAGACCGCGTTCGATCTCGAACAGCGCGTCGATGCGCTTCACCGCCTCGAAGGCGATGGGCGAGATTTCATTGGGCGACTTGCCCTTGCGGATGTTCCCCTCGACATCCGCAAGTTCGAAGAACTTGCGGCGGGCGTGGCTCCAACAGAGCGCGGGCAGAACAGGCCCCGGCTTGCGGTCGCCTTTGTAGAGCTGGTTGTAGCCGGCATAGGCATCGGCTTGCAGAATGCCCTGCCAGCCGGTGAGATGTTCGGTCGGATGTTCGCCGCCCCGGTCGCGGGAGAAGCGGAAGAACACAGCCGGCGGGGCGATGCCGCCAAAGGGCCGGTCGTCGCGCACATAGGTCCAGAGCCGCGCGGTTTTGGTCCCGCCACGCGCCAACAGCGGCACCGTCGTATCGTCGCCATGCAGACGCTCTGCCGCCATGACATGCGCCTCGATCAGCGCGTGGAGCGGCTTCAGCAGATCGGCCACCGCGCCCACCTGGTCGGCCAGCGTCGAGAGGCTGAGCTCCACGCCTTCCCGGGCATAGCGTTCTGCCTGACGGTTCAATGGCTGATGCTGGCCGTACTTTTCGAAGACGATCATGGCCAGCAGGCTCGGACCGGCCCAGCCCCGCGGGACCGGATGGAACGGCGCCGGGGATTGGCTGATCTTCTCACACACCCGGCAGGTAAACTTCTCCCGGACCGTCTGGATCACCTTCCACTGTCGGGGGATGACCTCCAGCGTATCGGTGACGTCCTCACCCATCTTCACGATGCGGTCCGAGCCGCAACAGGAACAGGTCGTCGGCGCTTCGACCACCACCCGCTCGCGCGGCAGATGCTCGGGGAAGGGTTTTTTCACGGGTTTGCGCCGCTCGAAGGCCGCGACCTTCGTTGTCTTTTCTGCCGCCTGGTCGGCCCGGGCCTTGTCCTCGGCAGCGTCGGCCACCAGCTCTTCGAGCTGCAATTCCAGCTGGTCGAGCCGGGCGGTGCGTTCTGCACCGTGGCCATATTTGTCGCGCCGCAAGAGCGCGATTTCCAGCTTGAGTGCCGCGATCATCGCCTCGGAGGTCGAGACCACCGCGCGCGCCTGCGCAAGATCGGCTTCCGCGGCCGCGGCACGCCCCTCGGCCGCCGAGGCACGCCTTTCCGACGCAGCGAGCGCGGCGCGCAGTTTCTCAAGTTCGGAGGCGGTCCCGGGCATGGCCGAGACCTACCAGACCACCCCGGGAAAGCCCATCGGAAAGAACCAGGTGAGGCAGATTTATCCTGCCTTTTCAGGCCTTTGCGTCCATCTCGGGTTGCGCCAGTCGATTCCGTCCAGAAGATAACCCAGCTGGGCGGCAGAGATCTGCACCGCCTCGCCGGACCCACTCGAAGGCCAGATGAACTTCCCCGCTTCCAGCCGCTTCATGTAAAGCGACATGCCGACCCCGTCGAACCAGAGCAGTTTCACCATGTCTGCCTTCCTCCCCCGGAAGCAGAATATCTCGCCCGCATGCGGGTCGCGCCCGAGCCCCTCCTGCACCAGCAGCGCCAGCGTGTTGATGCCCTTCCTCATGTCCGTTACACCGCCCGCGACCCAGACCTTCGTACCCGCCGGAAACGCGATCATGTCTGCTCCAGAACCCGGACGATCCGCACAAGCCTGTCGGCATCGATCGACAGGGCCACGCTCAACCGCCGCCCGTTGGCCAGCGTGATCTCGATCCGATCGCTGGCCTCCGCCGCTGGCGGCGTGCCCGGCATTGCCGGCCGCGGGTCCACCGCGATCTCCACCGGTGAGAATGCAGTGGGACCGCCCTCCAGCAGGCCCTTGTGATAGGCCCGCCGCCACTGCGTCAGCAGGGCGCGAGATATCCCGTGCCGACGCGCGACCGCAGATCCCTGCCGGTGCCCGCGATAGCTTTCCTCGACGATGCGGATCTTCTCCGCATCCGTCCATTGCCGCCGTCGACCAAGATCGCCCGGCGGCAGGACCTCAAATTGTGAAATGACCTTAGCACATGACATAAGGCATGCCTTACGTCATGAAGCTCAGACCGAGCAGACGGCCTTCGGCGGAACCTTACCATAGGGCCACGTCGTCGCGCTTACGTCGCGACCGCAACTCGGACGTAGCAGATATTCGGCTCGGCGTGTGAGGGTGGACCAGAGCTCGTCCGCGGGTGGGCACAAGGCGAACATAGTAGTGCCTACATTGGCGGTAGAGGTTTATTCACTTGGACCCCACTACGACGGCGGCTGAACCGTTCAATTTCGACTCAAGATCTGCAAACCGCTCGTCAAGAATCGCGTCGACAAACCGCCAAGGCACGAAGACCTCATGTGAACCAAAAGCATACGGCAGCACATCGTAGGGGCTGAAATTGATGGTTAAACCGCGCTCGTCGAAGTTGAACTGCGATGCCAAGTTCCAAGTGTATTTCCGGTCTTCAAAAGTACGAGTGATGAAATCCTCGAGTCCTTCGCCATCGAACATCGCAAGCAGAACTTTTTTGCAGTAGTCAACCAATCGAAATGCTTTGTCGTCGTCGTGGCCGAGCAGGTCCTTTATCGTGCAAAGCCCGTAGTCGGGGCCAAGGAAGTTAAGTGTTGTGATGCCATGGTTCGGATGAGCGCCTCCGCCATACCAGTAGATGGATGAACGGACAGAAAGAAGATCACCGCGCCTGAAAAACTCCTGCATCGTAAAGCCCCACTCGTGGGGCACGTTGTATTCCTTGATCCGCCTCTTGTCGTCCTCGTCCAATCGCTTGAAGTCGGCAATCGCACCTACAAAGCCACCCAATGCCTCGGAAGCGAGGCGCGCATTTACAAAGTCCCAATAGATCCCATCGGATGGGTACTGAATGTGATCAGATGACACGACGTAAAATTCAGTCGTCACCGCAGACTCTACCCGTGCCAACTGCTTCTTGCCTTCTTGGCTTTGGCCTGTCTCGGTCACAGTGGTCGTCGTTTCTGGCCCGACCTTTACAACGACGCCTCCGAGTTGCGCTGCTCGCTTAGCCACCGCCTGCGCAAGTTGATCCCTCCAAGCGTCGTTGAAATGGTCGATGTATTGGAAGCGGATTAGCTCCGCTGGCATCCGGAGATCATCTAGGCGCATAAAAACAACGTAACTAGCCCCAATTGGTTGATCTTCCACCAGCTTGAGGGTCTGCTTTATCTCGCGGTTTACGACACCCGCACGGGCAAACACTTCGCTTGAAATTAGATGAATGACGAAATCGGCACTCTGCTGGGCGGCAGCGCGCTCTCGATCCCAGTCATCACCACCGACAAGCGACTCCTTGTCGAACCAGACATCGTCGTTGATGGTTTTGAGGAACCCATGAATCTCACGAGCTGTTTCGGTGTGCTCCGACGCATATCCTAAGAATATCTTCACTTCGCCCTCAGATCATTTTCTCCGACCAAAGTAGGTGAAACCACCTATGACCGGAAGGCTGGATAGTAGTTGCCGCTCTGTAATCCATACTCTCTCCTATTTGTTGAGGTATAGCACCCTAGCGGTGAGCGCGACGTCGTCGCCGGCCAGTGGCTCTGCTATCTTGGGAGCGCCGCATTGCTGCGTCGTGCATAGACGTCCGGTCTGGAGAAGCTGCACCGCAGCAATTCGGCTGAGCCCATGGTCCGCTAATGGTTAGCGTCCGAGGACGTGGTGTAATTTCTGCGCCTTCATCGGTGTAATCCCGGGTGGCCATCGAGGTGTATGGTCGAGGTGGAGTTTCGACGCTTCAACCACGAACCTTACGGAGACCCCGATGACCAAATCCAACATGGACCTGTCCGAGCTTCTGGCCAAGCATGATCAGGGCGACTTTCTGCGCGGCATTGCCGAAGCCGTCCTTCAACTGATCATGGAGAGCGATGTCGACGGGCTGATCGGCGCCGGACGGCATGAACGCAGCGGTGAGCGCACGACTTGGCGGAACGGGTATCGAGAGCGCGCTCTCGATACCCGTTTGGGCACCTTGAACCTGCGGGTGCCGAAGCTCAGGCAGGGCAGTTACTTTCCCGGCTTCCTGGAGGCGCGCAAAACCTCGGAGCAGGCGCTGGTCGCGGTGATCCAGGAAGCCTGGATCGGTGGCGTCTCGACCCGCCGCGTGGACGAGCTGGTGCAGGCCATGGGGCTATCGGGCATCTCCAAGAGCACGGTATCGAAGCTGTGCAAGGATATCGACGAGCGGGTCGGCGAGTTCCTCAACCGCCCGCTGACCGGCGACTGGCCCTATCTCTGGCTGGATGCCACCTATCTGAAGGTGCGCCAGGGCGGGCGCATCGTGCCCGTGGCGGCCATAATTGCCGTTGCTGCCAACACCGAGGGGCGCAGGGAAATCATCGGCCTGGGCATTGGTCCGTCCGAAGCCGAGACCTTCTGGACCGAGTTCCTGCGGTCGCTGAAGGCCCGCGGGCTCGGAGGCGTGCGGCTGGTCATCAGCGACGCCCATACCGGCCTCAAGGCTGCCATCGCCCGGGTATTCGAGGCGACCTGGCAGCGCTGCCGCGTTCACTGGATGCGCAATGCGCTGGCGCATGTCTCGCGTGGCCAGCACACCGTCATCGCCGCCGCGATCCGCCAGGCCTTCGATCAGCCCGACCGCGCCCATGCCGGTGAAACCTGGCGCAAGGTGGCCGAACAACTGCGTCCGCGATGGCCAAAGCTGGCCGACCTCATGGACGACAGCGAGCACGACGTGCTGGCCTACATGTCCTTCCCACGCCAGCATCGCACCAAGCTGCACAGCACGAACCCGATCGAACGCCTGAACAAGGAGGTGAAGCGCCGCGCCGATGTCGTCGGGATCTTCCCGAACGAAGCCTCCATCATGCGCCTGATCGGTGCCGTGCTCTTCGAGCAGAACGACGAATGGCAGACCGCCAGTCGATACATGATGGTCGAAGCCTTCGCCCAGATCGACAAGGAGGAGATCGACCCCATTCTCAGCATCACAACGAAAGCCGCCTGATCATGCCCTCAGGCCATCCGGAAAATTACACCACCTTGACGGACGCGACCCCGCTAATGGGATGTGCCGGCTGCTTCCCCCACCGTTGGGTTATCCTGAACCGGGATCATCCGCGCCAAAGGAGAAGCAGCCATGTGTGCGAAGAAGACAGGAAGCATTGAAGACCTGGCAGTTGTCGGCATCGACATCGGCAAGGATACCTTCCACCTAGTCGGTTTCGACCGCTCGGGTCAGGTGGTTTTGCGCAAGCAGATCAAGCGGCTCGCACTGGACGCAACGTTCGAGACGTTGCCACGATGCGTGGTCGGGATGGAGGCCTGCCTCAGCGCCCATTTCGTCAGCCGAAGGCTGCGCGACTTGGGGTTCGATCCGCGGATCATTCCGGCGATCTACGTGAAGCCGTTCAACAAAGGCCAAAAGAACGACTACAACGATGCGGAGGCGATCGCCGAAGCCTCCCTGCGGCCGAACCTTCGGACGGTGACGGAGAAGAGCCAGGACCAGCTCGACCTTCAGGCCCTGCACCGGGTTCGGTCTCGGCTCGTCTCGCGACGTACGGCAACGATCAACCAGATCCGGGCTTTCCTGATCGAACAGGGGATCGCGGTCCGCAGCGGGCTCCGCGCCTTGCGGAATTCCTTCGAGACGATCCTCGAACAGCGGCGCGACGAGATCTCTGCCCGGATGCGGAATATCCTGATCGGGCTTTACGGCGACTGGCTCTGGCTCGATGACCGGATTGCCGCCGTATCAACCGAGATCGAGGATATCAGCCGTACGGAAGAGAACTGCGCGAACATCATGTCGATCCCGGGTATCGGACCGATGATTTCGACGGCCATGGTCGCGGCGGTCGGTCGGGGCGAGGTCTTCGACCGGGGCCGCGACTTTGCCGCCTGGGTTGGGCTGGTGCCCCGACAGTTCAGCACGGGCGGGCGTACGATCCTCGGACGGATCACCAAGCGGGGAAGCCGATACCTGCGCATGCTCTTCGTGCAGGCCGCCAAGGTGATCATGATGCGCCCCCACCGTTGGCAGGCGTTCAGCTTCGGAGCCTGGCTCGAACGCGCCGCATCCCGAATGCCCAGGAACAAGGCTGCGGTTGCCCTGGCCAACAAGCTGGCCCGCACGGCGTGGAGCATCCTGCGTCACGGCACGCGGTTCGACACCCCCAGAGATCCGACCATGGAAGCAATCTGACAGCCTCCCGGTCACCACGGAGTTCGCGAAAGAGGACAGCATGGAACGGAGAAACTACGCCCCCAGAGTCTGACGGCCCTTTAGGTCATTATCGACCTTGCCGCTAATGAGACCAAGGTGCGTGCGTAACACCATCGAGGCCACGGCCCGCGAGCCGACAAACAGGCCGGATACATATGAGCGATTTCCGAAGACGCGCCGATTTCTCAATTGCGAACAGCAGCCGGCACATACATCTGGGCCGGGCGTGCCATGTCGCTCTGCCAGGATGGTCACACGGCCTGCCGCACCGCCGCATGACCGCATCGAGCCCACTTTGACCGATGCTGCGTAAAGGATGTATCGCTGCTTTCGAGGGCGGTAGAAAACCTGCTTGATCGCAGCCGCGATGCGGAGGGAAAGCAGCGCCGAGTTGTCGGAACGCGTGAACCAAAAGGCGATCTAATCGAACGATTCAGCGCTTCACCCCGTCTGCGGCTGCCTCTCAAATACTGCGCGGTGCCCAGAGAATAATACCCGCACCGACAAGGCAAATGACCGCTCCAACTACATCCCATTGATCCGGGCGATGCCCTTCTACGCCCCATAGCCACAGCAGGGACGATACGATGTAAACGCCACCGTAGACTGCATAGGCGCGGCCCGCCTGATCGGCGGGGCTGAGCGCCAGTAGCCAGGCGAAAGCGGCAAGGGACAGCATGCCCGGTGCCAACCAAAACACGCTCTTGTCCAGCCGGAACCAGGCCCAGAAAGCAAAGCATCCGGCAATTTCGGCCAGCGCAGCGGCGAAGTAGATAAGAACCGTCTTCATCGGGCCAGACATACGTTCCGAGGAGGATCGGGTCTATTGCGAAAAATCTTTCAAATTCAGAGAAGCGAGCCCAAATCCGATCCAACACTTGGATAGGCCGCCGTCATCGACTTAAGTTGCTTGGCCGCCAGGCCCAGCTTGATTGCCAGCCCGAAGAAATTGATCAGTTCGCCGTATTCCGGGCCGAACAGGTGCGCGCCGAGGATCTTGCCGTTCGACTTGTCCACGAGGACCTTCGCGGCAGCAGAGGTCTCGCCGATCCGGTAGTTCGAATACCAATCGCCAGTGTCGGTGAACCGAACATCGACATCATACCCGGCGTCCCTTGCCTCACTTTCCAACATACCGACACGCGCCACTTCCGGGACTGTGAAGACGGCTGTAGGAATACCGGCATAATCCGGTGCGGTCTGAGTGTCTTTGAGCATGTTGGAGGCCGCGACCTTCCCTTCGATCACTGCGACTGGCGTCAGCGGCATGCCATCGGTGTCGGCGCAATCTCCGGCGGCAAAGACCGCGCTGTTCGTCGTGCTTTGCAGATGCGGGGCTACAACGATGCCCTTGTCGCTGTAATCAACACCAGCCGCCTCAAGATTCAGATCGGCCAGGGCTGCCACACGGCCCGCGCCATGCACGACCAGATCGGTTTCGATTGTTCGGGTTTCATCGCCCGACTTCACCTCGACAGTGAATGCTCTACTGGCTTCCGAGACCGACACGATTTCGGTTTCGCGCATCAGGTCCACGCCGATACCGCCGCTGCGGTCGATCAGCATTTCGACCAGATCGGGATCGAAGCCGCGTAAGGGCCGGGCGCCACGATCCACGATGATCGGGTTGGCTCCGGCCCGTGCGGCGATATGCGCAAACTCGAAGGACACGAAGCCGCCACCGATAAAAAGAACCCGATTGGGAAGGGCCTCCAGGTTGAGGAAATCCGTGCTGTCGATCACGAGATCGGCCCCTGTGAAGCTCAGCGGCCTGGGCATGGCACCGGCGGCCACGAGGAACCGTTCCGACTGATATGCCGTTCCATCGACCTCCAGCGTGTTGCTTCCCGTGAACCGCGCGGCTCCATGCAGGGTTTCGACGCCGTTGCCCGACAGGCCCTTTTCCATCTTGTCCGGCACGGGATCGGTGAAGCCACGCTTGTGTGCCATCAGATCGGCCCAGTTGATCGACAGATCACCGGGATCGATCCCCTTGCCCTGCATGAGCCGTGCCGCGTCCATGATTTCCGCACCGCGCCGCAGGATTTTCTTTGGATCGCAGCCGCGCAATGCGCAGGTGCCGCCGTAGGGCAGCGCATCGACAATGGCGACACGCCATCCTGCCGCGCCACATTTGTTGGCCGCGGCCACGCCCGCCATGCCCGCCCCGATGACGATCAGGTCGTAGTCTTCATTCATTCTCCGGTCCTTGTCCTGATCTTCATCCGGCGCAGCAGCTCAACTTTGCCACGTCCATATCGAAGGTTTGCGCCGCCAGCTTCAGCCCTTCCACGGTCGTCAGATAGGGGAAGATCGTCTCCCCGAGCGCCTTTGTGGTCATGCCAAACTTCAGCGCCATAACGAGGGTCTGGATCGTATCGGACCCCTCGGGCGCGATGATCTGGCCGCCAAGCAGCCGGTCGGACTTTCTGTCCGCCACCAGCTTGATCAATCCGCGCGTGTCGCGTGCGGCCAGTGCGCGCGGCACCTGATCGAGCGGTACGATGGACGTCTTGACGTCGAGGCCCGCGTCCCGCGCCTGGGCTTCACCGAGACCGACGCCCGCGACCTGCGGGTCGGAAAACACCACCCAGGGCATCGCGGCGTTGTCGTAGCGATGGTCTTCGCCGAGAACCGCATTTTTGGCCGCGAGCTTTGCACCATAGGCCGCCATATAGACGAACTGGTCGCGGTCGGTCACATCGCCTGCGGCATAGATGCCGCGCACCGATGTCTGCATGTCCTCGCCGACGACGATGGACCCACGCGCGTCGGTTTCCACGCCGATTGCGTCCAGGCCCATATCTTTGGTATTGGCCCGCCTGCCAGCGGTCGAAACGAGGTGATCCGCCGTCACTTCGACAGGCTTTCCGTTCTGGATCACGCGCAGTGTCACGCCCGCGTCGTCGCGGCGCACAGTGTCGTAGCTTAACCCGGTCAGAAGAGTGATGCCTTCGGCCTCGAACGCCGCCGCCAATGCCTCCGAGACCTCTGGTTCCGCGCCGGGCAACAGATGCGAACGGGCGACAAGCGTGACCTTCACGCCCATGCGGCTCATCATCTGGGCCAGCTCCGCGCCGATGTAGCCCGCGCCGATGAAGATCAGGCTTTTCGGCAGTACTTCGAGTTCCAGAAGACTGGTGCTGTTGAGCGCGCCGATTTCCTCGATGCCGTCGATGGTCGGCAGAACGGGACGCCCGCCCGTGGCGATGATGGTCCTCGGTGCTTTCAGGGTTCGCTCACCGACTGTCACGCCACCTTCGATCAGCCGCGCGGGACCGGCGTCGATGTAATCGACATCCTCATATTCCGGCAGAAGGTCCGCGTATTTCTTCTGGCGCAGGGTCGTGACCAGATCGTCCTTGGACTGAACGAGCGTCTGCCAATCATCCACTTGTGCCCGTCCCGACAGGCCGGGGAACCGCTTGGCAGCCCCCGCACAGTGCACGGCCTCTGCCGCACGGATCATCGCCTTGGAGGGCACGCATCCCACGTTGACGCAAGTTCCGCCGATGGTGCCATGTCCTACGAGGGCGACACGCTTTCCGGCATCCGCGCCGGTAATTGCGGCGGAGAACCCCGCCGATCCGGCCCCAAGAACGATCAGGTCATAGCCGCCCTGTTCATCGTCGGTTTTGTTCAGGTCTTTCATCTCAGCGCGCCTCGCCATGTTCGGGGTCTTTTGGTCTGGCGGCGAGCAGATATATGACCGCGCCGATGGCGATCAGCGGTGTCAACATGCCGAGGAGGCCGAAGACCATGCCGGTGGCGGTGCAACATCCCATCATCATAAGAGCGATCCTTTCTTTTGCGCACGGTTCAGGAGAACCGCGTAGAGTGCTGTGGCGGCGAAAACGCCGATTGTGATCCGTATTGCGAACCTGAATTCGAGAAGAATGATCAGGATCGACAGGGCCACCGCGAGGCCGGTGGCCCAAAGTTTCGGGGCCGGTCCCGGTTTGCCAGCGCGCAGCCAAAGGGCCTTTGCCACCACGGCGAGGCTGAAAAACAGCAGCGGGAACAGGGCGTAATCGAGCCAGCCCGTGAGGGCCGACAATCCGACGCCAGCGACGATGACGACCAGAAGCGGTGTAAAGCAGCAGAGCGCGGCGAAGAGCGCACCGCCAAGCCCCCATTTCAGCAGACGGTCGGAATTTTCAGGTGTGTCAGTCAAGGAGCCGTCTTTCTCTGTGATGGGTCGGGGCCGGAGGCGCGTTTCATTTGCGAACGACGCAGTGCGCGGACGATCAGGTAGGTCAGACCCGCCAAAACCAGCACGGCAATGCCACTCATTCCAGAGAGCCAAGCCCCAACGCCGCCGAACAACGCTGCAAGCACGGCAGTTCCGCCGCCGCAGCAGACGACCACGACCGGAGCTGCTATTCCGAAGGCCAGCAGGCCACCCATCAGATTGTCACGCATTGCAGGAGATTGTCACGCATTGCAGGCGGCTCAGGAGGCTGTGTCGGGCAGCACCTGCGCCGGATAGCCATTGGCCGTCACCGCGCCGATGATGCTTTCGATGGAAGTTTCGGCGTCATCGTAGGTCACGCTGTAAACACCCTGCCCGTATTCGGGGCCGTCCTCGAATGCGGCGATCTCGACCGACGGAACACCGCGCATCGAGCTGGCAACAATGAACGAACAGGACGGGCATGTCAGTTCGCTGACGGCGATCTCGACCTGGCGCTCTTCAGCGAGGGCCGGGGTCGAGAGTGCGACGATGGCCAGGGCGGATAACAGGAGATGCTTCATGGTCATGGTCCTCGTTCAGAATTTCAGGATGAAGGGGGTGATGTAGGGAAAGATCATGGCGACAGCGACAATCGCGGAAGCGGCCCAGAGGGTTGCGCGCATGATGCGGCGGTCGATGGGGCGGGCGCAGGTGCCATCGGCACAGGCCTCGGCATCTACAGGCTTGTAAGCCTTGTAGAAGCCGTATCCCAAAAACGCGGCGCTCAGCGCGAAGGTGTACCATTTGTAGGCATAGAGCGCCCCGAGCTGCGCGATGAACACGCCTGTCACGCCAAAGCTGACCAGCACCAATGGAAGGATGCAGCAAGAAGTCATCGCCAGCGCACCGAGGACGCCGAGGCCGGTCACGCCCCATCCCTTGGTGGTTTCGTCGCCAATTTTCTGCGACTGAGATTGCGGAAGTTCCGCCAAATGATGTTCCATCGAATCTTCCTTGAACAGATGTTTCCACCGTTCTAGGGTCTGTAGTTGATACAGGCTCAAGGGATTTTTCGGCACAATGAGTAACACAAGCGTGAGATCAATTCGGCGGGGCGATTTGGCCCGCGCAACGGGCTGCAACCTGGAAACCATTCGCTATTACGAGAAAATCGGGATCATGCCGGACCCGCCGCGCAGTACGAAGGGCTACCGAAGCTACGACGATGCCCACGTCAAGCGGCTGAAATTCGTCATGCGGTCCCGCGATCTAGGCTTTTCTCTCGAAGAGGTTCGCGGGCTGCTTGGGCTGGTCGATGACCGATCCCGGACATGCGCCGAGGTGCAGATCATCGCCGAAGATCATCTGACTGACGTTCAGGCCAAGATTGCCGATCTGCAGCGCATCGAGCGCGTCCTGTCGGACACTGTTGCGCGATGCACCGGCGATGCTGCCCCAGAATGCGCGGTGATCGATGCGTTACTCGATGCTTAGTCCACCCTGAAGAAGAGGGGGCAACGGACCTTCGTGAACGGCGCAGCGAAAGCCCGAAAAGTCCCGCAGTGCGGACCTCAGACACTAAAGAAATCGAGCACCCGCAGCGAATGGCCGGTCTGGAGAAGCTGCAACGCGGCGCTCGGCGTCGGGATGAAGGTCCGCTTTGGTGAAGGATTTCCGATGTGGGCCGCGGCGCAAGGGTGCGGCCTGGTGTGTGGTCGGCCCGCGTTGGAAATCCTCCCAAGGTGGAAGCCGCGTGGTGCCGGGCGCTGTCTATGGGGAAAGTGTGCCGCGCGATGTGGCGACGGCCGGGTCAGAGCGTCGGCTGGCAGGGACAGGAAGGCCTCGACGGCTTGCCGGATCGGTTGGTAGTGCTGTTTTGGGAGTCGGCCGGAGCAGATGATGATGCATTTTCAGGCTGATCGCGGCAGCGGGCAAGCCGGAGGTGATTTCCGGCCTGCGGTCACGCGCCGGGGCATTTCTCTCGGTAATGACGGGCGCTTCGTCATGCGGCCTGCTCCCGGGGTGGCGCGCGCGATTGTGGTTTCTGCCCGCGACGGAAGATTTCGACGATGCGCATCGGGCCGCCGCAGCAGGGGCATGGTTCGCGCAGGGTGAGCGGGGCGGTCTCCGCATTGGGTGGCGGTGCCTGCTCCGGCGGATTTGCGCCGAGCAGGATCCTGATCGTCGCAATGTTGGCCTTGCGGGTGGCGCTGGCGAGCAGGCCGTAATGACGGATGCGGTGGAAGCCATCGGGCAGGACATGGATCAGGAAGCGGCGGATGAACTCGGGCGTGGCCAGGCGCATGACCTTCTGCCGGTCGCCGTGCTTGATGCGATAATCCTTCCAGCGGAAGGCCACGGTCTCGGCGTCTGCGCTGATCAGGCGGTGGTTCGAGATGGCGATACGATGGGTGTATCGGCTGAGATAGGCCAGCACGGCTTCGGGGCCGCCGAAGGGCGGCTTGGCATAGACCACCCATTCGGATTTGCGGAACGGGGCGAGCCAGGCGGTGAAGGTGCGCTCATCCGTCAGCCCGGCCAGATCGCCGTGGAATACCAACTGACCGGCCCGGTGCAGATCCCTCAGTCCGTCCAGAAACAGGCGTCGGAACAGCCGCGACAGAACCCGCACATGCAGGAAAAACCCGCGCTTGCAGGCAACCCATCTGGCGCCGTCGAACGACAGACCGCCGCCCGGTACGATCATGTGGATGTGGGGATGATGCGTCAGCGCCGATCCCCAGGTGTGCAGCACCGCCGTCATGCCGACACGGGCGCCAAGGCGCTTGGGGTCGGCGGCGATGGTCATGACCGTTTCCGCCGATGCCTTGAACAGCAGCCCATACACCGCCCCTTTGTTCCAGAACGCGACCTGCGCGATCCCGGCCGGCAGGGTGAAGACGACGTGGAAATACTCCACCGGCAGCAGGTCCAAGGCGCGCGCTTCCATCCAGTCGCGCGCCGCTGGTCCCTGACACTTGGGGCAATGCCGGTTCTTGCAGCTGTTATAGGCGATATGGTGGTGGCCGCACTTGGCACAGCCCGCCACATGCCCGCCAAGCGCTTCGGTCCGGCAGGTCTCGATGGCCGACATCACCTTCAGCTGGGTCAGGCTGACATGCCCGGAATTGGCCCGCCGCCACGCGGGGCCGTATCGTCGGAAGATATCAGCGATCTCCAGCCCCGGCCGGGACACGCCCGGCACCGGTCACTCCAGGCTTCGCTTCACGGTCTGATCCTGCAACTTCGCCAGCATCTCATAGGGGCTGACGACATCACGGATCGTCTTCGTCGCGACATGGGTATACTGCGCCGTGGTAGTCAGCTTGGCATGGCCAAGCAGAACCTGGATCACCCGCACGTCCGTGTTCGCCTCCAGCAGATGGGTGGCGAAGCTGTGCCGCAGCGTGTGCAGCGTCGCGGGTTTGGAGATCCCCGCCATATGCTTGGCGGAGGTGAAGGCCCGGTTCAGCTGGCGCGGCGAGATCGGGTTGATCTTGGGCTTGCCCGGGAACAGCCAGCCCTCCGGCCGCGCCTCGCGCCACCAGTCGCGCAGCAAGTTCAGCAGGCCCGGCGACAGCATCACCTTGCGGTCTTTCCTGCCCTTGCCCTGCTCGACATGGATCAGCATCCGGTCGCTGTCGATGTCGCCGATCTTCAGGTTGCAGACCTCGGCGGCCCGCAGACCCGCGCCGTATGAGATGCTGAGCGCCGCTCGATACTTCAGCCCCGGCCCGGGCGCCGCCATCAGGATGTGAGAGACTTCCTCGACGCTGAAGACCACCGGCAGCTTGCGCGGCTCGGTGCGGAACTGCATGAACCGCTTCATATCCTCGCGCCCGCAGGTCATGCCGAAGAAAAACCTCAGCGCCACGATCCGAATATTGAACGTCGACGGCGTGACTCCGGTGTCGGTCATGTACAACTGATAGGCCCGCAGTTCCTCTGGCGTGGCCGTATCAGGCGAATGCCCGAGAAAGGCCGCGAAATCCCTGATCGCCCGGATATGCGCAGCCTGCGCCTTCTCGCCCATGCCACGGATGCGCATGTCCTCGATCATCCGCTGGCGCAGCGGTGAAATCCTCTCTTCGCCCATGAGAACCTCCTGTCTGTCGATTGAGAGGTCTCAATCGTCAGCCAGAAACAGCCGTCGCCAAATGCACCGCGATCAGATTAACGCCAGACGCCAGCCACGGACGACAGTGCCGCGGAGCGGCTTCGTCCCTGGGCCGCTCTTGCCAGGCAGCTGTGGCCGAGAGGCTGAATAATGGTGCCGCAGCGCCGCAAGTCGGGTCAGAGCCCTTTTTGACGAATGCTGCCGAGCGACTGGACGGCCGCTTCGGCGGACCCGCAGCTTAGCG
>NZ_JBHUEN010000050.1:0-139246 GCF_042680785.1 Paracoccus pacificus | reverse complement strand
TCGCGGTCCAATGAACCGATCAGAATGCCGCGCGGAAGGTGGGGGGCAGAGAACGCTTACATTGACTGCAGCATGCTACAACGGACTGGAGCAAGCAAAGCTGCAAGTGCGGTAGGCCCCCTCCGCGATTTTGTCGAATTTGGGTGCTACATTCCGGGGAACTGACGCCTTCTCTTCAGAGCTGCACCCAGAAACACTGACGACGGCATGCGGTCGGCCTCGGCCCAGCGCGAGACAAAACTTTCAACCGCCGGCGCAAAGGCCTTTGCAATTAACCGGTCCTCGTCTCCGGGCGTAGATGCCGGCACACTCTCCATTGGTCTCAGCAGCAGTTCCGCAAACTCTTCGTGCGGCAGCTCCTTGGCACCGTCCTTGTTACCAGACGAAGCGATCAACTCTTCCTCTAGTAACTCGCCAGAAAGACCCTGCCAGCGAACCTGATGAACGGCCACCACGTCCTCGTGATCTTCGGCTTCCGTTTGGGCCTCCGCGTACAGTCCGTCGAAAATCAGCCGATCGTTAGCCAGCTCTGATAGATCACGCACAAAGCCTGCTTCGAAGTCCATAGGAACAAGCGACGGGTCAGCGATTGCCTTTGCGTGGTCGGCCGTCAGGCGCACAATGCTGCGACGGCCGAACTCTGGCCAGCGACCGATATCCTCTTCGCCGAGCTCAATCTCAAGCGTCTTTCCGCCATGCATCTCGGCCCTCACGTCGTATCCGGCGATTGGTGCCATCCCTTTGACAAAGCTGACCATATGCCGAAAGTCGAAGCCGCCCGAAACGCGTGTCTGGTGAGCGGATGCGAATTGCAGAATATCGTCCTCGGCCGCCCGCGCCTTCTGTGCTTCGCGTATGGCTTCAGCGATCTCCTCTTCCGTCTGGTCCATCTTCATTCTTGTCGCACGATCGAGGATGCTTTCCATGTCGATGTAAGACATCAGCTCTCCGAGCACTTCCGCAGCCAATGCATCCTTCATCTCGCCGGCAACGATTGCCATATCCTGTGCAATCGTACTGACGCGATCCAACAACAAAGTGATCGCGCTGTTGTCGAACCCATCATCCGACTGCAAATTGATAACTTGAACGCGCCGTGTCTGACCATAGCGGTACAAGCGGCCGATCCGTTGGACCAAACGTGCCGGGTTCCAGGGCAAGTCGTAATTCACCATGATATGACAGGCGTCTTGCAGGTTTAGGCCTTCGCCCCCCGCTTCAGTCGATAACATGACCTGAGCCTCTCGGCTGTTGAAGGCGCGGACATTCCTTATTTTTTCATCCAGCGACATCGAGCCGTTGATCGCGGCAACCTGCACCCCAGGACATGCGTGCGCAATCGCCTCTGCCAGGTAACTCTGGGTGGCCCTGTACTCAGTAAACACCAAAAGATTTTGGTTCTGTGCTAGAAGCGGCGAAACCACGTCATTTAGAAATGTCTGTAGCTTCGCATCCGATAGCCGAGCCACGCGGATAAGTTTCAGAACGGCCTGAACCTCTCGTGCTTCATCGGCGAAAAAGGCGCCAACCTCACCGATTGGCCCAATTTCCGAAAGGTTGTCATCTCCTTCGAGTTGCTCGTCTGAAGGTATCACCGGCGCCGATGCGGCATCGAAACCTTGCAGCCGCTCCAAGCGACGTTCTAGCGCTCGCTCGATTGCCGCCACAGAAGATGAAGCGAGTTTGCGATACGTCGTCATGACAAAGCCGATGGCTCGGCCGATCGTTCTATCCTTCGCGTCGGCACTGGCGCGATACCCCTCGCTCAAATACCTCCGGAGCGCCTTGTCGGCAGTGCGCATTTCGGGCGATGGGATTACCATGTGGCGAAGCGTGTCGTGACCGCGAAAAATCAGATTGCCTTCTGCATCCGTGACGCGGGTCTTCCGGTTGCGAATGATGATGTCCCCAACCACCTCTGGGTTCATTTCTAGCGTTCGGATTTCAGGAAGGAGGTCCGGTCGTACCAACTCCAATAGAGCCGCGAAACGACGAGTTTTACCTTGGTGCGGCGTTGCGGTCAGCAATAGAAGCGAATGGGTCCGGTCGCGAAGCTTGTGCGCGAGCGCGTAGCGTTCCGTCTGCTCACCCGTTTCGGACCGGCCGAGCCGATGCGCCTCGTCAAACACAATAACATCCCAGAATCCAGCTTCGATGAGCCGCGCCAAATGCTCGTCGCGCTTCGCGAGATCGAGCGAAATTATGACATTCTCCCTCAGTCGCATCTCATCGGCGTATTCGGGGCGGAAGTCGCGTTGATAGATCTCGAAGGCACGTCCAAACTTGGCGCGCATCTCATCTTTCCACTGCTTAGTCAGCGAAGAAGGGCAGACGATCAGAACGCGTCTGCAGCGGTTGCGCTGCGAGAGGGCGTGAAGAATAAGACCAACTTCAATGGTCTTGCCAAGCCCAACATCGTCTGCGATCAGCCAACGCGCCTGAGGGGAAGTTACCACCTGCCGCGCCACATCAAGTTGATGCGGTAGAGGGTCGATGTCGAGACGACCGAATGCTCCGGTGTTCGCGTTCCATATTTGAAGTGCCTTAGACAGCATTCGGAGCCGGAATCGCTCCGCATGGTCCATATGCTGCCCGGTTTGTCGCTTTGCGATCCGCAGCTCGACAGGCATCGCCTGCGCGAGGACACGCCAGTCTAACCACCTGGTTTCTCCAGTCTCTGCGAATTGAACGAGAACCTGCTCGAAACCTCCGAGCGATCGCGTTGCAAGTACAACTCCGGTCCCGAGGCTCAGTCCGCGACCTCGCGGTGGCTTGTGCTGTACTTGTTGTCCAGGCGCATATGCGGGCTTTAGGTCCGATAGCGCCACCCATGCGCGGTGATTGCCTGCCATAGCGAGTTGAGCCTCGTTCGGCTCGGCCTTCGGCCTCAGATCATGGATCACCCCGCGCGCGTCATCTTCCAACTTCACCAGAGCGCCCTTTGATGGATACAGCGATCTATGCATCTTTGCCCGCCTCCTTTGCCTCGGCTTCCTCTTTTCCTGCTACCCGCTTGGAGTGTGGAAGTAATGACAGAAAGCCAATATCGCGGCGTCCATCTTTTGTTTCGAAACGCCAAAACTGACCTTCACTATCCTCGAGACGAAAGGAACTGGACGGTTGAACGTCGATAGGCTCCTCGTAATACCAAGACTCACTATCAGCTAGTTCAATACCTTCGTAATAGAGACTAAGGAAAGCAGGATAGCTCCAGAACCGTGAGTCTATACGAACACCCTCGCCCGAATACTCTGGCTGCATCTGAAGCCATTCGTTTCGCCAATCGTCAAAAACCTTTCGCTCGGCCTCGACCCGGCCAACCCGATGGATCAATGCCAGCGCGAGTTTCCAAGAAAGAGCGCTGCGATAGCTCGATCGTTCTTCTGTCTCCCAAGCGCGCTGCATTCTGTTGAACTTCCGATGAGACCAAAGCCAAGGAGCTTCTCGCCAAAGACATTTCAGCTCGCATGCATCTTCCAACTCTTCGAGGCTGTTTCCAGCTTGCACCAACCTTGAGAGAGCCCTGTAACTCGACGAGAACGGGAACTCTTCCAAGACTGCTTTCAAACGACTTTGAAGCAGGGAACGTTGGTCAAGCTTCACGATGCGCATCTGGCTGACTAGCCTTGCGGCGTAATCGTCCAATAAGTGACCATCGGTGATGGTCTCTTCGTCAAAAGATGGAGAAAGTAGATCTGGATCTTCCTCATATAGATCCAGATCCAAAAGGTCTTCCCATTGGGCGCTTTCAGTTTCGTTCTCGATCTCTCCTGATTCAAACTCCGGAAATTCATAAAAATCAGCAACTTCAAACGCATCACCGTCGGTGCGAGCGCGTTCAATGTCCTCACTTACCTCGTAGGAAAGCGCAGTCTCCCAGAGATCGTCGGCCTGTTCATCGAACACATCGATGTCGCCAATAAGTTCATCATATTCGTCATCCGCCTCAACAAGCCCGAGATCGGTAGTCAATCTCGAAGAACTGGGATTTGGTGGAGCAAAGGCGGGATCCGGGTCCGGCTCATGGTTAGCCGACACGTCATTCTCCGCTTCAAGCTCTGTGAATGCCTCGGCTGTCGACGGTTGATTTCCGGACATGGAAACATCTGATTGTATTGGCGCTTGGGAGCGCGAGTTGTGAGGAAAATTCTCCGCGAAAATCTGAGAATCGATAAGATGCAGATCTGGGTGAACATTGTCTTCGATTGCCTCCCGGGCAGCGGCCGGCGGCTCGGCAGTCTCAGAGCCGGCCACAGCCTGTGAGGTTCCGGGCAAGTATTCGGCTTCGGGCACATCCCAATCGGACGGCGGGTTCAAATCGGGATGATTGGGCGTCTCCGGAGATACACCCAGCTTGCGTCTCAACTTAGAAAACAGGCTCTTCATTATTCAGCCGTTTTCGCTAACGGCAGCGCGCGCAATGTACTCACTAGTCGCATCTGCTCAAACCACTTCATGATCTACTGCATCGACGCGCGATGCGCCGAAGACCAGAGAATTGACGACCAGCTGTCGCAAACTTTCTCTTTGGTCTCCCTGAGTGCCGGCGAGATCGTGCGTGGCTACGATCAGCGTTTCATCTGCTCCCCTTTTCGCGATGGAGTTCCGGCAACGGATCTGATCGGGCGGCAAGTCGCCATGATGGGGGTACAGCAGCACGACGTTCGGGCAGTCGTAGAGCCTGCCATATGCCATCAGCTGGTACACGTCCGTCTGGCTGACCCCCTGCTTTGGATCGTCGATCCGTGGCGTCATGCGCTTCCACTTCGTGTCGATGATCAGCGCGATCTTCTCGCCCTGCCGGACGATGAGGTCCGGCCTTGTGCGGAAACGCCCGGTCTCGCCTTCGTAGAGACAGTCCCGATGGCCGCCTTGCGACGACACACGAAGGCCCGTACCGACCAGAGCACGCGACAGGATCCGTTCGATGTACGCTTCGAACAAGACGTTCATCTCGAAGAGCAGCGCGTGCCCGTCGATGCTCCCCGCGCTCGTCTGCTGGTGCCGGTCCGATAGAAAAAGGCGCGCGAGAGACAGGAGATCCCGCCAACGACGATTGGTGCGGTCCAGGACGATCCGGTCCCAGCGGAGGGCGTTCGGAGGAACGTCGGCTACGTCGGCGTACACGAAGCTCAGCTCGCGCAGTGCGCGCTGGTTATCCGGTGCACCGGACAGGCGCGACAGCTTGCTGACCGCCGCCCGCATGACCTGGTTCAGGGCTATGTCCGGCGACAGAGCATCGAAACGGCATGCGAGCTTTTGTGGTGAGAGCGCGAGCGTTGAGAACTGCCGTGTCACGTCCAGGCGTCCCCGAAGCGCAGGCAAGTCGTCTTCGTGTTCGAGGTAGTGGCGTGGCATCCCCTGGCGGACCGCGTCGGTGAGCTTCGCACAGAACAGACGGATCAGGAGTTCGAGCACGGTCTCGCGCTGCCAGCCGAGCTGCGTCATTGCGCCGGCTTCGATTGGCAGATTGTAGGTAACGGCAAGCATGTGGATGAGGCGCCGCCGGAGCACCGCATCCGACACCCCGCTCTCGCCGCCCCCCTCGATCTTTGGGAGAATTTCCAGTTGGCAGCCGGGGGTGGCAATGACGCCGACAACACCACGGGCGCGGAGCCCCTTCCGCCCGTGTTCCAGCACGCCCTCACCCCCGCGCCCGGAGAAGGTCGAGGTCCGCGCAATCGCGGCAATCCGGTCTGCTTGCGTCTCCGGAATCTCGGTGTCGCCCGACCCGTAGGCGATGCGCTCCCACTCGCGGATCGTGCGGCGGATCATGTCCCGACCAACCTGCTGTAGTCGAAGCTCTCATCGACGGATCGAACCTGCCAGCGAAACCGGGCGACAGCATCGCCGTCCTCGAGGCCCGGGGGCGGGTTCAGGATCGTACGTTTGAGAAAGCCACCGGTGATCGAACTTTCGCCCGGCTCCAGATCGCCAAGCACCGCCGCGATCTTGGCCCAGTCTTCGAAGAAGTATTCCGCAAGGAGCGGGATGACCTTGTGGCGCATGACCTCGTCGACATCGGCTCGCGAACGGCAGGCGGTGAAGTAGGCGTGACCGATTTGATGCTCCCGGTCGTAAAGGTACTCGATCCGCTCGTTGATTGTGGTGAGCAGTCGCGGGAGGTCGATCCCGCATTTCTCGGCAGCCTCTTTGAGGATTGACTCGTCGGGCATCATCTCACGGAAGGTGAACCGACGCCGGAGTGCAGTGTCGAGAAGCGCGATCGACCGGTCGGCGGTGTTCATCGTGCCGAGGATGTGCAGGTTGGACGGCACGCCGAATTCGTCCCCGGAATAGGGCAAGCGGACCCGCACCGCATTCGGCTGATTGAGCCGCTTGTCGGCCTCGAGAAGAGTGATCAGTTCGCCGAAGACCTTGGAGATGTTCGCACGGTTGATCTCGTCGATAATCAGGACGAACTGATCGGGCTCGCCACCCCCGTCGCTCCTCTGGCTGTTCATGTAGCGCTCAAGAGCAGGAATATTGAGCTCGCTGTCGTAGAGCAGATAAATCGACTGCTGCATGAAGCCGCGGCTGTAGATCTCGCTGACCGCTACCCCGTCACGATCCACCCAGAGCCATCGCACCGCGCGCCGGTGGGCGTAGCCCCCTTCCGGCCGTGGCTTGAACTCGTAGTCGCCGACGAACTCCCCGATGGCACGGAACTGCTGGTTTCCCTTCGACACGATCACGATGTCGCCTTGCCGGACCCAGTTCCGGAATCGGAAGGGCATCTGGACCCATCCGGATCTTGCATCTATGTCGCCGCCTCCGTCTCGATGGTTCTTGCAGGCCTCGAAGATCGCCTCACGGCTGGCGTACTTCTCATCGCTCCAGTCGATGTCGTCGAAGCCGAGGAGTGTGTAACCGCCCTCTATCGCTTCCTCGAACAAGTGTGCGTCCTCGGGATTGTTCGCTTCGCCGATCGACATCTTGAAGACCTGGCGGCCCTCCAACCTGATCATGTCATCGCCCGATGAGCGCCCACGGCTGGTCTCCGCGCGCTTCGCGATCCGCCTGAATACCCCGTGGACCGTTTCGAGCCGGAAGCCGGCAGACTCCGCCTCACCTTCTCCGTCCGCCCCGGTCATGGGCTGCCGACCTTCGACGAAATCCTCGTAGGCCATCGACTGGTGGAACGTGACGAACTCGATGCGCCCGGCTGCCACGAGCCTCTGGTAGACCGCCATGAGCTCGGGCCGATCTTGCGGGACTGGCTCGCCACAGAGCCCGACCGCCTCCGCCGCTGTGTTGAAGGTCTTCCCGGTCCCTGGCGGCCCATATAGGATGAGGTTGGTTGCGGACGCCGATATCGTCGTGCTCGATTGGTCCATTGTGTCCGCTTCCGATTTAGATCCAAGTTGGTAGGTAAATGTTGTTGAGCTGCTAGGATTCGGCTCTGAAATCACGGGCGGCGGCACCGTCGCAAGCTGCTGAAGCTTCTCGCCACCGAGAGTTTGGCAGATATTTGGGAAAGCGTTCTTCAGCCCCATTGCGCTGGCGAGGTCTCCAGCACGTATCGTCACAGTCTTCAGGCGTTTCTCCCGAGCCGGCTCGATAAAGTAATTGAGTGCGCATAGCCTGATGCGATCAGCGCCTGAAATTAGGTGCTCGTATCGTTCGGGCGCTCGAACAGGCTCATCCGCCTGATCAACGATAATGAAGCCGGAGTTGTGAAGCCTGGCTGCCGCGTCAGCTTTTTGCCCCCAACCACCATTCAGCTCAGCCTTCTTCAGGAGGTATCCCACGAGCGGCTTGCTGGGGTAGACGCGGTTCTCACGGTCGCGGCTGGATCGCACCCAGTAGTCCCGCGGATCACCGAAGTGGCGGAATATTTCGCTTTCCTCGCCGTTCTTACTGTAGCGATCAAAGGCATCCATCGCCTCTTCGATCTCTCGCCTCGTGAAAAGGCCCCGCGACTCGACCTGTGTGGGAAGACTCATCGTTGCGGGTTGCCAATGACTGCCATTGCTATTTCCGTCGATAACCACGCCCGCTGCACGGCTCTGACTGTTGAACACATGATCGACGCTGAAACGAAAAAGTGCCGGATTCTCATCGGGGACGAGAATACCCTGTTCAACCAAACGGTCTCGTTCGGGCCTGTCCCGCTTCTTATTTGGGGATCCTTCCCGCATCGCGGTTGACCCCTGGCGAACAACGAAGCCAGATGGCACTGGCTTGCCGAAGGCGAGAGCCTGCTCTTTCTTGATTTGTAGCCAGCCGTCATCAGGTTTTATCATCTTTTTTCTTTAGACTCCGAAATCCCCTGCATTCAACGCACAGAGCGCATTTACCAGCCGCATCTGCTCGACTGTCTCGCATCTCGCCTCGCGCAAACGCGGCGCGCCAAAGACCAGCGCCAGCCCCTTGGCGCGTGACACCGCCACGTTGATGCGATTGAGCAAAAACAGGAACTCCATTCCGCGCGAGGTTTCCTCGGCCGATGAGGCGGTCATCGAGACGAGGCAGACAGGCGCTTCCTGTCCCTGGAACTTGTCCACCGTGCCGACGCGGATGGCGTCCGGCAGCGCGTCGCGAAGGGCGTTCACCTGCGCGTTGTAGGGGGCGACGACGATGATGTCTGTCTCGCGCATGGGGCGGCGCGTGCCGTCCTTTTCCGTCCATTCGCCCTGCAGAAGATCGGTGACCGCGGCCTGGATCGCGGCGACCTCTTCGGTCGAGACCTGCACATTGCCTTCATGCGCGACCGGCACCCAGAAGGCTCCCGCCTCGGGGAACCGGGTGCCTCTGACGAGCTGGCGTGCCGTATCGGGGTGGCTGGTCAGCCGACCCTCGTAGACCTGCTCCGAGATGAAGCGGCAGACCTCGGGGTGCATGCGCCGCGAGACGGGAAGGAAGATGCCCCGGTCCGGAGGAATCGTCGCGTGATCGCCCAGCATCCAGTCGAGGCAGGACAGGTTCGCAGGCTCGGGATGCGCGCCCTGGATCACCTGCGGCAACTGACGCGGGTCGCCGACCAGCACGATGTTGCGCGCGGCGCGCGCCATGGCGACCATGTTGGCGAGGCCGACCTGTCCCGCCTCGTCCACGAACAGCCAGTCCAGCGACTGCTCGAACTCCGGACGTGAGAAGAAAAAGGCGGTGCCGCCGACGACATGGGCCTCTGTCAGCGCTGGGTCGTCGTTGGACGTGGCGCGGGTGATGCCGGTGAAGCCTTCGGGATAGCCGTCATCCTCGCCGCTGACCTTGTGAGCGAGCTCGGCATTTTCCAGCGTGATGTCCGGATCGTCGTCCTTCAGCGCGGCGAGACAGCCCATCAGCACATTGCGAATGGCCTCGTGGCTGTTCGAGGCCACGCCGACGCGGTGTCCTTGACGTACCAGCGACAGGATCGCGCGCGCCGCGACATAGGTCTTGCCCGTGCCCGGCGGCCCCTGGATCGGCAGCACGGTGCCGTCCATCGCGCCCACGGCCGCAATTGCGCCCGCGACCGGATCAGCGCCATCCAGCAGATCAGGCTTCGCGCCGGTCGTCAGGCGCGGCGCCGCGCGGGACAGCAGGTCGCCCGCGGCGGTGAACCGACGCGGCCCGCATTGATCCGCGATCACGTCGCGCAGAGCAGCCGCGATGACGCCGGTGTTGAGCGGCCAATCCGGGTGGAGCGTCAGGCGGTCCGTCAGAAGATGCGCCTTCGCTGTCCCGGCTTTGAGCGTGATCTCGCGGGCGCTCCGGTCAAGCGCGGTGATCTCCAGGGTGGTGGGCGAACCGTCAGCGACCGGCACGGTCGCCTTCTTGCCGCCCCGCAGCTTCGTCTCCTGCTGCGGGAAGCGATAGGTCCGCGCCATGGATCGCTTCACCTTTTCCGCCGGTCCGACAGCCTCGAGCCCGGCGAGCGCGTCGAGATCGTCGATCAGCTCGTCCTCGTCCTTGCCGACGCTGTCGAAGACGGCCCATTGCGCGGGTTTCGCCTCTCGCTTGTGAAAGAGGCCGAGGTTGAACAGCATCCGCTGCCGATCCTCGGGCAGGTCGGATGCGGCAAGCATGGCGCGCAGGTCTTCGGCGTCTGCGTCTTCCGCCTGTTCCTTGTCGCCCGCGTCCTCGCCCAGACGCGGCCAGGGGCCTTCGGGCCGGACCCCGACCAGCCAATCCCGAAGTTCCTCGGTCGAGATACAGTCGATGCGGTTGTAGTCCTCGATCTCGTCGAGGATCTGCTGCGCGCCCGTCTCCCGCCAGCGTTCGTAGGCGACAACCGAGCCGCCCGCCGTCGTCACCTCGCCTTCGCGCTTTCGATCATAGAAGGCTTCCATCGACTTGATGGAATAGTTCGCCTCCGAGCAGATCAGTCCGGCGCGCACGACTGCGTAGAGATCGACGAAGCGACGCTCGCGCAGGAGGCGGTCAAGAAAAGCCTCGCCGATCCCGTATTTCGTGGTCAGCCGACGCAGCGCGGTGATCTCGTAGGGTGCGTAATGGTAGATCCGCGCACCCGGATGCGCATCGAGCCGCGCTCGAAAGAACGCAAGTAGCTCCGACAGAGCCTGCGCCTCGGCCTCGTGATCATGTGCCCAGAACGCGTGGAAGTCTCCGTCGCACCACACGCCGTGCAGGTATTCGAGGCCGCCCTCGTAGTGAGGATCGCCCTCGATGTCGTAGAAGATGTCGCCAGGCGTCGGCTCGGGCAGCAGGTCGAAACCCTTGCCCGGCTCCGGTGCGCGCAGTTCGTAAGCCGGCTCTCCCGTCTTGCGGGCATGCTGAAGCCGCGCCTGGGCGACGAGCTTCGCGCGCGTGGTCTCCGCCATGCCGCGGATCGGATGATCGAGGCGGGCCAGCGCCTCCATCGTCGTGATTCCCGCGGCCTCGAGCTTCTTCACCTGTCCGCGGCTGATGCCCGCCACATTGAATAGGCTGTCCTCGGCGACCCAGACGCCGGCGCAGTGGTCGGCCCAGCGGCACAGCGCGCAGTCGGCGCAGGGGACGGGGCGCGTGAGCGAAGGGGCAGCCACGAACGCCTCGAGCCGTGCCCGCGCGCCGCGTGCATAATGGGCGTAGTCGGCGAGCCGCAGCGTCGCGCGCTCGCCGGAGCCGAGTTCGACATGTGCGAATTCGGGCGCGACCCCCTGAATCTCGGTCAAGAGGTCGGAGTAGAGCACGAGCTGGAGGACGTGTTTCGGATGGGGGCGACGCTTCAGCTTGGTGTCGGCGACCTCGTAGCTGAAGGGCCCGAGTGCCGATGGGCGCTCTACGCGCTCCAGGAAGTCGGACCAGCCGCCCCAGTTGCCCGACAGGAACGCGCCCTGAAAGACCACCTCTGAACCTTTGGTCAGCGCCACGCGCGTGGCCTCCGCATCGCGCGCCAGATTGCCGCGCGGGATCTCGACCACGGACCTGCCAGAAACCTTCAAACGCTCCAGATGCGCGGCCTCATGCGCGTCGCCCTGCTTCTGTAGAAGCGCAGCATCCTCGCTGTCCTCGCCCGGCTCCGGCCCTTCGCCGCGCAGGCGCATGAGATCGAGCGTCGTGGCATGGGCGCAGCCCATGAACCGCATCAGGTCGCTCGCCGAGAAGAGGATGTTGCCGCCGATTTCCCGCATGGGCTCCTTCAATCGTCAATGAGCGCAACCCGAACCGCGGAAAACGTCTCCTGATTGCAGCTTCTTAAATCACCCCTGTGGGTGTCAATAACTGTCAGATAAGCAATGGAGATTTGAAAGTCTGAACTTCCATATTGAGCACACCCCCACGCATGTCTCCGCTGGTCTCCCTCGCTTCGGTGCGCCTGTCGGGCCCCACTACTTTTTACTTTCGAACACTTCAGAGAATCGGCTCGACAGGACGCAACGACCTTTCTAGCCTCTGGGGGTGACAAAAGCTGGCAGGCTGCGAGGCGCGCATGTCCTTTTCCAAGGCTCAAGACCTGATCCGGCTCGCACAGTTGGCTGCGGCAAGACGCAGTGGGATCAGCCTCGAGGAGATTGCGCTTGAGTTCGAGGTGTCGCATCGGACGGCACAGCGGATGACCGACGCGCTGGAGGAAACCTTTGGAAACGTCTTGGTAGAGGATGGCGAGGACCGCAAACGACGCTGGCGCCTGATCGATCCTGGCCTCGACCGCCTCCAACTTCGCCATGAAACAGGTGTGGAAGCCTTGGAGATCGCCGTTCGCGGGGCGGAGGCCGAGGGTCGGCTACGACATGCACGAGCCTTGGCTGATCTGCGCGAGGGGCTGCTGGCTCAGGCGCCCTCCCGATCCCGTATCGAAACCGACGCAGAGGCGGTCCTGGCCGCCATGGGGCAGGTCACGCGCCCCGGCCCGAAAGTCAGCGTCGAAACGGACGTGCTCGATGCCATCATCGAGGCACTGCGCGGCCCGTTTCGCCTGAGTGTGCGCTACAACCAGGACGACGCAAACCGCATCCTGGAACCACATGGCGTCTTGCTGGGCCACCGGACATACCTAGCGGCACGCGACCCCGCCAAAGCAGACGAGGTACGCAATTTCCGCATCGACCTGATCCGCGCTGCGGAAGTCCTCGACGAGAGCTTCCCGCTTCAGGAGGGTTTCAGCATCGTGGATTACGCTGCACGGTCCTTCGGGGTCTGGCAGGATCCCGAACAATACGGCGAGGTGATCTGGCGCTTCGCGCCTGAGGCAGCCGAGCGCGCCGCTGGCTTTCGCTTTCATCCGCGGCAAGTGCTTGAGCCGCAAGACGACGGCAGCCTTGTCGTGCGTTTCGAGGCAGCAGGCTGGCTGGAGATGACCTGGCACCTCTACCAGTGGGGGAACAAGGTCGAGGTCATTGCCCCGGAGGCGCTTCGGGCGATGGTGGACGGATACCGCCGGTCCGATTTCGGCGCGATGCCGTGAACGAGTATTAGAAACGGAGGAATTCGATGACGGACAGCCTGTCGTTTAGCGCCTTAAAGGAGAAGCAACGTGCGATCCGTGCGGGCTTTCCCGAGACGATGGGGCTACGCGTACACCGCTCCATCAGCTGGATCGGACGAGCCGAGGCGTGCGGCGACGATCACGATGCACGCTTCATATTCCTCTGGATCGCTTTCAACGCAGCCTATGCGGACGAGCGCGAATTCCAGTGGGTTGCACCCGGGGAAAGGGCTGCGATCGTCGATTACTTTGGCAAGCTGGTGGCGCGGGATGAAGAGCGACGCGTTTACAAGGCGCTATGGCAACGGTTCTCAGGCCCAGTTCGGATGCTCATGGAGAACCGCTTCGTCTTCAACCCATTCTGGCAGCATCAGAACGGCATAGATGGGTTCGAGGATTGGGAGCAAAGGTTCCGGACCTCCTCGCGCAGCTTTGCACAGGCGTTCCAGGCCGGCGATAGCGTTCGCGTTCTCGGCTTCGTCTTCGACCGGCTCTACGTGCTGCGCAATCAGCTGGTGCACGGCGGATCGACGTGGAACAGCGGCGTGAACCGAGCACAGGTCCGTGACGGCGCCGCGATACTCGGCTTCCTCCTCCCGGTCTTCGTGGACCTGATGATGGACAACCCGAAGGAGGATTGGGGACGTCCCTTCTACCCGGTGGTCGAGTAGCCAGAATGTACACAGTTCATTCGCTCAATAGTTCAATCAGCGGCGACTCTAGTTCTGCGTGAGTTCCGCACACCCCGCGGCAATCAGAGCGTCGGCACAGGCGTCCATCTCATCCGGGGAACGGGTCGGATCATCAGCCTCGCCCCGCGGCACGAAGAGCACGAGACCGGCCCGGGCCCGGGTAAGCAGCACGCGATAGCCATTCAGCCGAAAACGCTGTTTCTCAGTGTCTCGAGCAATCTGCCATCGAGGCGCACGCATCATCCTGGGCAGCCAACCCTGATCATTCCAGATCAGGTCGCCACCCCAACACAGGCAAGCATAATCCAACTCGAGCCCCTGGCACCCAAACTCGCTCATCGGTGTCTCAAGCGCGCCAGCGCTGCGGAAATCCGTGAAGGGCTTCAAGAACCAGTGGCCGATGGGGTTCAACTCATTCGATCGCGGTGAAGGCGGCACTCCCTCGCCGACGAGGCGGACGGCCCCCGAGCTCGCCAGCAGGCCGACGGTTCGACCGCCTCGTCGCCGTTGACGGAGCCATTCCTTCGCGACGGCTAGGTCACGCGTCATCAGAGCTGGCGGAGCATCCATTCTGGCGGCCAGGGCCTTCGCCTCCGCGATGTCGCCATCCAGAAGGCGCGCCACCCACTGCGCATGAAGGGGGTTTCGATACGCCCGGATAGCGTTTGACAGGTGCAGGGCTGGCTCCCGTCGAACCTCGACACCGCCGAGCCCGGCCTCGACGAACATGCCGGAACCGGGAACGTCCGGCCCGCCGTCAAGCGCCTGGGGCGCGGCGACCACACACCATCGACTGCCTGCGCTCTGAGCCGAGCGCAGCGCCTCCCCCCAGAGAGCGAGGCCGCCTTCGCCGCGATTGATCTCTTGACCAGGACCAACCAGGCAGACGAGGCAGGCCCAGTCCAAGCGATCGAGGATCTCGAGAAAGAGTTCCGGTTCGGAACTCGGCCGTCCCATAAGCTCCTTGCCAACTTCGGCATCCCAGGCGCGCTGCGCCTCATCGAAGACGATCACATGCTCCGGCGGCGGAGCACCGTCCGTGTGCTCCTTCAAATAGCCAAGGAGGTTCTGAATGGCTGCATCAGCGAAACGTCGCGCCTCGGTCTTCGTCATTGCGCCACGCGCAGCACTGTCTTCCGCCAAGGCTTCGGTCAGCACGTGGACTAGTGGGCGGTTACCCGAGAGAAGCGCCGCGGGACGGGTCCCCGATCGACTCTTGAGTGCGAGGTCCAAGCCGAGCAGCGTTTTGCCGGCGCCAGGTGCGCCGGTTACGAAGCACACAACTTTGGCGCGCGACGCCTCTGCATCGGCGGCGATTTCCTGCAGCGCCGCGGCCGCGGCCTGCAACTCTGCATCGGCCGCGTCGCCGCGCCCAATATCTGCGATTTCGTGCCCAGCGTAGAGCGCCTGCGCAGCTTCGACGATGTTGGGAGTCGGTCGGTACGGCGAGTAGTCGAACCCATGCGCGTCAATCGCGGCAGCGTTCGGATCGACATGACTTTGCACGATCAGAAGCGCGTCTGCGAGCGTCGTCGCATTGGCTTCCATTAATGTGCCGACGCCTTCGACCAACGTCGTCGACGGGGGCTTCGCCCGCGCCCTCTCAGCGCATAGGATAGGCAGGATCAGTCGCTGCTGCGAAGCCTCGTGGAAATCGCTGAGCGATTGCGCGTAGCGTTCCGTCTGAACCCGGTCAGCGCTCTGAAACGCCGTCGCGTTGATCTTGAATTCGATCACGCCGACGACGCCGGGCGCGAGAACAACCGCGTCGATCCGTTTTCCGAGCCGCAGCAGCGGGATTTCGAGAAGGAGCTGCCAGTCGTCGCAGAGCGAGCCTAACTTTGCGAAGCTTTCCTTCAGGATCTCGATTTCGCGCTTCCAGGCGCGGAGTTGCTCGGCCTCCGCGGCGGCGTGGAAGGCAACGTGGCGAGATGACAGCCTGCCGATGATCGCGTCATCGTCGGTGATGCGAAACTCTGAGACAGGCGCAGCGTAGAATGAGCGGCCCGTGCGACGGCCGGAGGTTTGCGGCTGGTCAGCCTCGTCCAGCTCAGGGGATAAACTCATTGCGTCCTAAGCCACTTCCTAAAAACCCATGAAGTCATGGGACTTAGCATAGGTCGCAAGTGGACGGACTCACAAGAGCAGCGATCAGAAGGCTACCGCCGCGCCTGGTCTCGCATCACCGCGTAGTCTGCCAGCATCTCGGCGATTACCGACCCTTCCGGCAGCAGGGTCAGTTCCTCCGCCACCTGCGCCTGGAACTCCCGGCTGTATTCCACGACCGGCGGGCACACCCCGAGGCCGGTGAGGTCAGAAGCGCCCGTCGCGCAGCCGCTCAGCCAGATCGCTACGAGACTGAGGGCGACGCGCCGCCGCATCGAGCATCCGTCGTTGTACCTCATGGGTCTTCTCCATGGTCTTGAGCCGCTCAGCCAGCCGACCGGCGCGCTCGCCGGAGCGGCGCAGGGCCAGCAAGAACAGAAGGATCGCGATGGCGGTGACACCGTAGCGGAGCGCCGTGCGCGCCCATGCCGAGCCGGTGAGTGCGGCGAGGAGCGCGCCGATCACCGCCGACCCCGTTTCCAATCGTCGAGCCGCGCGTAGATCGTGACCGCAATGCCCCCGAGCGCGACAGCGATGAACACCCAACGGAGCGTGTCGAGATACGGCACGAGCGGCAGGATGGCGGTTTGAGTCTCGGCCAGGACGCTCTGCGCCACCTCGACCCCGGCCGCGCCCAGCGTGGCGACACCGGCCGCGCCACCACCCTTCATTGTGCGGCTGTCGGCCAGCACTTCGCGCGCGGGCGGCGTTTCGGCTGCAAATGCCGTCGCCCGCACCGGGAACCGCTCGCCCCACTGTCGCGCGGGACCGAGGTCGACATGGATGAACCCCGATCGCGGGTAGAAGCCGAAGCCGAGGAACCCGACCTCGCGCGCCGCCGCCTCGAAGGCCACTGGATCGTGGTTCGCCATGGCGATGTCGAAGGCGGCTCCGTCGAGATGCTTCGACCGGGTCGCGCCGCCGACGGCGCGGTTGTGCTCGGGGCTGCGATAGGCCGAGCGGACGATGAGCGGCTTGCCCAGCCGGTCGCGCAGCGCCTGCAGCCTGTCGAGCGCAGGTTCGTTGATGAGCAGCTTGCCGGTGCCCCGGCAGGCGATCTCTGCCGGGCTGAAATTCGGCCAGCGCCAGACGCTGTCCGGCACGTCGCGCCAATGGCGGTGGAAGGTCGTGGTCATGGGGTCCTCCGAAAACGAAAAACCCGCCTCGAGGGCGGGTCATTGCGGGCCAATGAATGGAATGGTGAGCGGCTACGGGCCGCCGCCAAAAATCTTCAGCTTGATGGCGATGCCTGCGAGCAGCGCCAGCATGACGCCGGTGGTGATCATGCGGACGGCGGTCTGCATCGCGGTGCGGCGGACCAGCCGGATGCAGTCGACCAGGGAGCGCAGATCGCGGATGTCGAGCGCGGCCTCGTCGCCGTCGAGCCCGACATCGGCGAGCGCGCGTTTGGCACCTTCCTCGGCCGCCCGGGTCAGGATCGCCTCGAACTCGGCGTCGGGCATGCGCACGAAGCCATGATCGGATCGGCGTGGTGTCATCGGATCCTCCTTCCGCCGCTCAGCCGATCTTGCAGCCCCAGAAGGACGTGTGATCGGCGGCGAAATAGCCGTCCGCGACCCGGAAATACCCCTGCAGCTCGACGGTATCGCCCGCAGTCAGCGGGACCAGGGTCTGCAGCCAGATGGCGGTAGCGAGCGAGACATGGGTCGAGGAGATTTCGCCGAGGGAGCCCCGGATTTCGGTGGCGCCGTTCAGCACGAGCCGCCCGCGCATGCGCGCCGTGGCGCTGGCGTTGATCTTGTAGAGCAGCGTCGCGCCGAAGAGGTAGGTGCCGTCGACCAGGGCCACGAAGTGGTTGTTCGCCGCGTCGAAAGCCCCTTGGTCGTTGTAGTCGGTGTTGTTCAGGCCGATCTTCGTCCAGGTTCCAACGCCGACATAGTTGTCGTAGTTGGTGTAAGCCTTGAACCGCGGAAGCCGGGGCTGGTCGACGATGCCGGTGGCGTTGTCGACGCTCAGCCCGTCGAAGAAGGTGCTGCCGTCGGCGGAGACCGCGAGGCGGAAGCGGTCGGAGCCGAAGAGCCCCACCAGCGCCTTGGTCACGAAACCGGTTTGCAGCGTCAGCCCGAGATCGTCGCCCGCCGCCTCTTTGTTCATGGTGTAGAACAGATCGCCGCTGCCGCCCTCGGCGACGCTCTTGGCGGTCCATAGCGCCGCGTTCAGCTTGGCCGAGAACGGGTTCGAAGCGTCCGCCGTCGTGCCGATCCCGAGCAGTGCCATGTTCTGTAGCGCCGCAGGCGTGGTCCCGACCCAGCCCGCGCCGTCGTAGACCAGCAGCAGGCCCTCATCCTCGACCCACGCCCGCCAGCCGGTGCGCGGCGGCAGGCGGAGCCAGGCGCCATCGGTCCAGAGCGCGACGTTCAGGTCCCAGCCCGCCCAGTCGCCCGTCGCGCCGGAGCCGACGATGTAACGGTCGCCATCAGTGGGGCTGGCGGGCGGCGCGGTCAGATCCCGGTCGAGGACCGAGAGCTGGACGAGCCCGTCGAGGATCCGCAGCGCCTCGTTGTGGGTGACATGCTTCTGGGCCTGCGCCGCCAGGATGTAGGGCAGCAGGAGATGGGTCGTGGCGTCGGACATGGGTTGGCTTTCAGAATGTGAGCGTGACGGTTTTCGGCACTCCCCGCCCGACGAGGGCGGAGAGCTGGGAGATGCGGATGTCGAGCGTGTCGCCGGTCCCGAGCGGCCCGCCCCAGTCTGCGGTTTGCTGGGCGGCGGTGTAGAGCGAGCTGGTCGTGGTCGTGCTCAGCACCCGCTTCACAGTAGGACCGTCGAGGATTTCCACCTCGTAGGCTTCCAGTTCCTCGCCGAGCGGCACCTCCAGCCCGCCCCAACTGTCGGCGGCGAGCGCGCGGGATCGTCGCGTCCAGCGGATCGTCAGGTCGCCGGGCGTGCGCGGCTTGCGCCACGGCTGCTCGACATGGGCGACGGAGAACGGCCGAAGCCCCACGCCCACCGGCGTGAATGCCTCCGCGACATAGGTCTCGTCGCTGACCGGACGGCTCGCCGGGCCGATGCGCCAGTTCCATGGGATGCCGAGATCGGCCTCGGCGATGGGCAGCGACGCGAGACTGTCGTCCAGTACAACCACCCGTGCGCCAGCAGGCGCCGGGTTGCTCATGGCGCCTTCGGTCCCGCGCTGGCCGCGAAGGAGCCGGGTCAGCCGATACCGGCCGGGCGCGAGCAGCTCGGCCGTGCCCGCCTGCACGATCTCCCAGACGCCGGGCGCGCTCTCGATGGCCAGCGCGTTCGCCCCGCCGAAGAGCGTCAGGTCGGTGACGCTTTCCAGCGTGTTGGTCAGCAAGTCGACCACCAGCGCGTTGCCGAGGTCGAAGCGCGACGTCGGCCCCGCGAAGAAGTCCGAGACCAGTGTGCCGATCCGGGCGCGGCTGCCGAACGTGGTCAGCAACTCGAACCCGTCCGTCGAGGGGCTGCGGAACACCGCCATCTCGCCGGGCCAGGGTACGGCATGCGCCGCGACCAGCGGCCGGTGCGCGGGCTGGTCCTCGGTCAGCTGCGGCAGGTCCATCAGCACCGCGTCCGGCGCGCCGAACACGACGGCGCGCGTCAGCGAGGCCGCGCGGGGATCGCCGGGCGGGAGGTCGTAGGTCGCTCGGTCCTGGCGCACCGCCTCGATGCCGCGCGCCTCGGCGTCGGCGATGGAGACGAGCCGCAGGTCGACCAGCCGCCCATCGTGCTGGAGCCGGATCGCGTCGGCCGGATCGAGCGCGAGCCGCGAGGGCGGCAGTCGGAACGCCGCCGTCTCCCGCCCCACCCACGCCTCCATCAGCGCGCGGCGGCAGCGCCGCTCGGCTTCCTCGGGCGGGACCGCCATGGGGAAGGACTCAGAGGCGATCCGGGTCGTGTCCACGGTGATCCGCCGCGCCTCGACGAGGGCGGCGTCGTAATCTTCGTCCGCGCGGGCGACCTGCCACTTTAGCGCCTGCGGCATTTCTGTCTCCTGGCCGCGGGTCAGTTCCAACAGGTCGCCCTCGCGGGCGGCCACCAGATCGTCGGCTGCAAGGGTGGCGACAGAGGCCCGGCCGCGCATGACGAAGCGGATCACGCCCTCGGTCTCGACCGCGTCGAAGCCGAAATGCCGCGACAGCGTGGTGATCGAGGCGCGCGGGCTTTCCAGCGCGGTGATGGCGTAGCCCTCGACCGCGCCCCAGAGGCCGGAGACGTCGATCCTCGACTCGGGCATCCCGGCCCGCAGGCAGAGGTGCCGGACAAGTGCGGCCAGCGACACCGCGCCGAGCCGCCCCGTCAGCCAGTGGCCGAGCCGCCAGTTCGCCCCGTCCGTCCAGACGTCGGTCAGCGCCGGGAAGAAGGGATAGGGCCGCGCGTCCCAGGTCCAGGCGGCGCATTCGGGGACATGCACCATGCGGCCGCCGTAGACTGAGGACACCGGGTTGTTCGTGGCCTCGCCCCACCAGAGATAGGTCGCCTCGAGATAGGCGCGTTGGATGGCGTCATCGCGCCAGCCCCGCGAGAAATGCGGCGTGAAGCTCTCCGAGGATTTCGGATCGAAGAAGACGTTCGGCTGGTTGGTCCCCCGGTCGATGGCGGGACAGCCCAGCTCGGTGAACCAGATCGGCTTGGATTGCGGCGCCCACGCCGTCGGCGTGCCGCTCTCCACCCCGCCCGGGCGGTCGTAATGCGCGTTCGACCACCAGGCGCGCAGATCCTTGTAGCGGAAGACCCACGGCTTGGCCGCGCCGCCATCCGCGATCGCGGTGCGGACCTGCGCGCTTCGATCGGCGGCGCTGGCATAGAACCAGTCGAAGCCTTCTCCGCCCGCTATGTTTCCCTGCAGGTAGGCCCGGTCATAGATCGCGGGCCAGCCTTCGGCCGCGTCGAGATGCTCGAAGCCGTCCCGCCAGTCCGAGAGCGGCATGTAGTTGTCGATGCCGACGAAATCGATCTCCGGATCGGCCCAGAGCGGGTCGAGATGGAAGTACACGTCGCCCGAGCCGTCGCCCGGCTGGTGCCCGAAGTATTCCGACCAGTCGGCGGCGTACCCGATCTTCGTTCCGGACCCGAGGATTGAGCGCACATCCGCGAGCAGGTCCCGATAGGCCTGCACCGCCGGATAGATGCTGGCGCCCGAGCGGATGGTCGTCAGCCCCGGCATCTCGGTCCCGATCAGGAACGCATCGACACCGCCCGCCGCCGCGCAGAGATGGGCGTAGTGCAGCACCATGCGGCGCAGGCCCCAGTCGCCCGATGGCCCGATCCACGAAACCGACTGACCCGCGACGCTGAATCTCGCGGGCGTCGCCGTGCCGAACAGCGCCGCGACCTGGCTTGCCGCCGTGGCGGTCTTGTCCACCGTCCCGGCGAACCCCGCTGCCGGAGAGCAGGTGATCCGCCCCCGCCAGGCGAAGGCGGGCTGGCCGGTCTCCGCGGCGTTGTCGGAATAGGGGTTCGGCAGCGTGTTGCCGGGTGGCACGTCCATCAGGATGAACGGGTAGAAGGTGACCCGCAGCCCGCGGGCCTTCATCTCCTGGATCGCCTGCACCACCGCGAAGTCGGACGGCGTGCCGCCATAGACGGGGCGATCCTGATCGTCGCGGCTCACGAGGAAGGCGTTGGCGCGGCTGACGCCGTTCACCGACCAGCTGGCGGGCGTGGTCGATTTAGCCGAGACCTCGACGCCCGGCCGCACCTTGCACGATCCCGCGCGCAGATCGTCGCCGAACCACGCCACTACGAGGCTGACGCTTTCGACCGCCGGGGCCATCGCCTGCAGCCGGTCCAGCGCCTCCACCATGTCGGTGGAGTCGGCCAGCGCGTTCAGGTTCTCCGGCACCGTCGCGCCGCCAGCGGTCTTGCGGATCGCCTGCGTCGCATAGGTGAACTCCCCCGAAGCGGGGATCATGGTGACGGCGCGGGTGAGCCCCTCGGCCGTGTCGGGATCGGCGAGCGGACGAAACACCTCGAAGGAGAGCTGCGGCAGGCGGTTGCCAAAGGTCGAGAGCGCCAGCTCCTCGAAGACCACATAGGCGGTGCCGCGATAGGCAGGCGTGCTGGCCGCGCCCATCTTCGCGGCGATGAACGGGTCGGGACCTTGAGCCTCACTGCCGGAATACCAGCGCCAGCTGATGCCGGAAAGGTCCATCGGCTTGCCGTCGGCCCAGATGCGGCCGATGCCGGTGATCGGGCCTTCGCAGAGCGCCACGGCGAAGGAGGCGTAGTAGAGATACTCGGTCGTCTTGACCTTGCCGCCTCCGCCGCCCTTGCCCCCGCCCTGCGTGGTGGTCTTCGTCTCCTCGCGGAAGTCGGTCGCCCAGATGATGTTGCCGCCCATGCGCATCCGGCCGTAGAGCCGCGGGATGACAACGCCTTCGGTGGCCGAAGTGATGCGCAGCGTGTCGAGACGAGCGCCCTCGATGCGCTGCGTGGGCGCCAGAGACGAGATGATCCAGCTGTCGACGACAGAGCCGATGCTCGAGCCGATGAAGCCGCCGATGGTTGCGGCGCTTACGCCAAGGATCGCACCGCCGATCGAACCGCCAATGGCGGCGCCGGCCGCGCCGAGAACGAGGGTGGCCATGTCGTGGGTCTCAGCGTTTCGGGAACAGGAAGGCGAAGGCGATGCGCCGCCGCCAAGCTTGGGTCAGCGGTTGCTCGATCACGCCGAGCCGCTCATAGGCATGGAGGAAAGTGTCGCGCCCGGTCAGGATCCCGACATGCTTGGCGATCGCGCGGGGCTTCATGCGGAACAGCAGCAGCGCGCCGGGACCTGCCTCGGCAGGCGGCGCCTCGATCATCATGGCGCGCGCGCCCTCGGCCAGAACTTCGCGCGGGCCCGTCTCCCCCCAGTCGCGGCTGTAGGGCGGGATCGGGAACGGCTCGGGGCCGACGACCTCGCGCCAGACGCCCCTTGCCAGCCCGAGGCAATCGCAGCCGACGCCGCGCAGGCTGGCCTGATCGTGGTACGGCGTGCCGAGCCAGGAGCGCGCAATGGTGATGACGCGGGTGGGATAAGCGGAGGTCACAGCACGGACCCCTCGTGCCCGCCATCCTTGGTGGCGTAGCGGAGTACGGCGTCCTGGCCGGGGATGTGCGGGAAACCGCGAAAGTTGAGGGTATTCGCGAACTTCGCCCCGCAGGTCTCCATGCGCTTGTCGCAGCCCGCGCGGATGGTGAAGCCGTCGCCCTCGGCGATCGCGCGCACCGGCGCTTCGAGCAGGGTCAGGATCGCCACGCCGTCCGTGACGTCATGGCCGAGCACCTCCGTCCGCCGTCCCGCATTGGCGCCGCTGGTCCATTCGATGGTGCCAAAGGTGAACCAGCCAGAGATGAATGCACCCAGCCCCGAGGCGGTGAAGGCTCGGTCGCGCAGAAGGTCGATCACGGCGCCCGTGCCCTTGAACGCCGTGTTCTCCAGATCGACACCGCAGCGCGCATCCCCCAACGCGGCGTCGCAGGTCGCCTGGAACGTCCGCCCGACCGTCTGGCTCAGCACATGGGCGAGCGAGCGGACTTCGGCGACGAAGGCCAGCCGCCCGCGCCGAATCTGGCCGATGGCCCCGCGCCGCATCAACACGCGCTGACCCGTGTCGGCCCAGTTCACGCGCCAGACATCGACCTCCGCGTTGTCCCAGCGGCCGTCGAGGATGTCGGTCTCGGTGATGCGGTCCGAGGTCAGCACCCCCTCGGCATCCTGCGCATCGACCGACAGGTCCGATCCCGACCGCACCTCGGATGCCGTGAGCCCGCTCTCGGGCTCGAAGTCGGTCCCGTCGAAGCTGAGCGTCCGGTCGTGGTCGGTGAAGCCGAAACTCGCGCCATCGGCGCGGGCGATACGCCAGCACCAGGCGAGCGTCGTGGTGCCCTCGTCAAGATGGGCCTGCAGAGAGGGGTCGAGGGTCTTCATCGGCGCAGTTCCAGCAGCGGAATGGAGGTGATCGAGCCGAGCCGCTCGAGGTCGAGCGTCACGTCGAGCACGTCGGTGTCGAAACGGACGGGAACGTCGAATTCGAAGCCTGCGGTGATCGCGACGCCAGGGCCCGGCGCGGCGCTGAAGGTGACGACGCCGGTGGCGGTGTCGACCGACCAGCCGGAGAGCTGCTCGACACCCGACAGCGCGATGCGCACGCTGCCCGCCACCGGCTTGGCGATGGGGCGCGACCAGGATTGCGCGCCCGAGGCATAGTGCTTCACCAGCTGGAAAGCGGTGGTCGTGCCATCCCCGGTGCCGATGGCCTGATCGGTCGGCGATGGCGTGCCCGAAGGCAAGCAGGACTTGTGGTCGCCCCAGTCCTTGTAGCGGAAGCCGTGGAGCCGCCCGTTGCGCGCCTCGAAGAAAGCGACCACGGCGGCCAGATCGTCGGCGCGGCGAATGCCGTAGGCGACATCGTAGCGGCGGCGCGAGTTGGCCCAGCTCGCGTTGCGTTCCTCGTCGCCCGAGGCAAGCTCGACGATCTGCGTGCGCCGTTCCGGCCCGCCCCGCGCACCCCGGCTGATGTTGTCGGGGAACCGGACCTCGTGAAACGCCATCACATGCCTCTCCGCCCGAGCAACACGGCGCGCGCGATGTCGGCGTTCGGCCGGCGGAACGTCCACTGGAAGTTCCGCTCTTCGGCCTCACCCTGCGTCCGCGAATGCCGGAAGCTCTGATCCTCGAGCCATTTCTTGATGATCAGGCATGGCATCGTCACATCCCCCTGCGCCCGAGCGAGACCGCACGGGCGATGTCCGCGGCCACCTGTGTCCTTGATTGGCGGAAGCTCTCGGCGTCGCGCGCCATGATGGTGACGTTGACCGCGCCGCTCGCGCCGTAGCTCTGCGCCTCACGCCGCGACAGCACGCGCTCGCCCCGCTGCAGGATCGCGGGCACCTCGTCGTGGCGAAGTCCGGCCATGCCGCCGCCATGCATCCGGGGCGCGGTGGCGAACGCCATGGCCGGGACCAATCGCGAGGGCGCGGCCGATCCGACCATCCCACCTGCGTGCAGGACGTTGGCGAAGATGCCGCCCGCACCGGAGAACACGCCGGAGAGCGCGTTGGCGAGCGGCCCGAGGATGAACCGCCGCGCCGCGAGCCGGGCGAGATGGGCGAGCAGCGAGGTGACGAGATCGCGGAAGTTCAGCTTGCCCGTCTTCACGAACTGGCCGACGGCGTTCTCCGCAGACTGAAAGGCGCTGACCAAGCTCTGGCCGATGTCCCCTCCGATCGCGCGGGCGCGGCTCGCGTAGTCCGACAGCGCGGCGGTGACTGCCTGCCAGCCGGTGACGGTCGTCTCGGCGTTGGGTTCAGCGGCGGCAGCCGCCGCGCCTGCGGCAGCGCCGGCATCGGTCGCGGCGCGTCCGGCATCGCCGAGCGCCGTCTCCAGCCGCTCCGCCGCGCCGGTGGCCTCGGTCAGCGCTTCGGCACTGGCCTCGTCGGTGCCGCGCACCGCATCGCGCAGGGCCTGCCAGCTTTCGAGGGGCGCGCGGGCCCCCTCAGCCAGGTCGCGCGCCGCCCCGCGATAGAGGTTCGCGGACTCGAGCGCCCGGTTCGCCGCCTCGGTCAGGCCGAGATCGGGCGCGGTCAGCGGATTGTTCTCGAAGGCCCGGTCGAACGCCGCCTGCGCCGCCGTGGTGGCAGCACTGGCCGCGCCCGCGAAGCGGTTCTCGATCTCGCCAAGGTCGAGGTCGGGTACCAGCGAGATGCGCCGCTCCGACCCGAGCGCTTCCAGCCCCTCGTTGATCCCGCCGATGAAGCCGTTGATGCGCGAGACCACGCCGTTCAGCATCGCCTCGACGCCGTCGACCAGGCTGTTGGCAGCCTGGAACGCCAGATCGCCGATGGCGGCGGGAAGCAGGCCCCAGATCGCCTTGATCGCCTCGTAGGCGCCTTCGAAGGTGTTCGCCGCCGTGTTGCCGAAGGCAACGACGCTCTCGATGGCGCTCTGCATGCCCGACGCGGCGTTCGCCTTCAGGTCGAAGAACATCGCCGTGGCGGCCGCGCCCGCCGCAGCGGCGCCCATCCTGATGCGTTCCCAAACCTCGACCCCCAGGTCCTTCAAGAGCGACATCGCCTCGCCGAAGCCGCCGGCACCAGAGACGAGGCGGGTGAACTGATAGACGAGCTCGCCGGCGCCGACGATCAGCGCCCCGATGCCGGTGCGGATGAGCGCCCCGCGCAGGACGACCAGCGCCGTGGCAAGGCCCCGGACCGAGAGCGCGGCGGCGGCCATGCCAGCCACCCATCGGCCCGCGAGGAAGGCGGCGAAGGGGGCGGCATAGGTTGTCAGGCGGCCGATGTTGTCGAAGAGACCCCGGATCGCGATGCCGAGCGGACCGGTGCGGCTGGCAATGGCCGCCATGGCGTTGGCAACCGCCTCGAGCGCGGGGGCTGCGGCGACGGCGAGCTGGTTCGACAGCCCGCGCCAGATCAGACCGAGCCGGGAGATCGCATCGTTCGTCCGCTCGATCTGGTCGGCATCCTGCTCGGAGACGACGACACCGAAGGCAAGGACATCCTCCGTCGCCTGGCGCAGCGTCGCCGTGTCGATCCGGCTCATGGCGATGGAGCCTTCCTCGCCGAAGAGCTGGCCCGCAACGGCGGCGCGCTCGTCGGCAGGCACAAAGCTCTCGATTGCGGCGTTGATCGCGCCGACGCGCTGGTCCAGCGGCAGGGCGATCAGTTCATTGGCCGAAAGCCCCAGTCGGTCGAGCGCGTCGGCGGCGGGGCCGGTTCCGGCGGCCGCCTGGCTGAGACGGCGCGTCAGATCCTTCGTGGCTTGCTCGATGCCGGACATGGACACGCCGGCCAGTTCGCCCGCACGCTCCAGCATCTGGATCGAGGCGACCGTGGTGCCGAGGGACTGCGCGAGCTTGGCCTGCGCATCAACCGTCTGGAGGCCGGAGCGCACCATCGCTACGCCCGCGGCCGTGGCGGCAGCGACGGCCGCTGCAGCTGCAACGCGCACCCGCCGCGAGAAGGCCGCGAGCCGGGCGTTCGCCGCCTCCATCTCGCGGCTGAGCCGTCCGAAGCCGCGCGACCCGGCTTCGCCAACACCTTCCAGTTCGGCGCGCACTTGCCGTCCGCCCACGGCCGCGAGGCGGACGCTGACCCTCTTCTCAGCCATCGGAGTGAACCATCTGTTCGTTGAGTTTGGCGACCATCACCGCTTCGATGACAGGCAGCAGTTCGGCCATGGCGAGCGGAGGCACGCCGAGCGCGTCACCGAGCGCCAGCGCCGCAGTCATGTCCCAGCCAATCACTGCGCTGGGCAGGACGCGCAGCTGTCCGCCGAGGCGGCCGACCAGATCCCGGACCTGCCAGCCCTCATAGGTCAGCGGCCGGTTCAGCCGCGCCGGGCAGTCTTCGCACGCCGTTTGGCAGGCGTCGCAGTATCGCTCGCCCCCGCCGAAGGACCACTCGGCGAGAGCGCGGAGCCGTTTTTTTCCTGTTCCAGCAGCAGACCCTTCGAGACGTAGGTCAGCTGGAACGCCTCGAAGATCGGCCAGACATCGAGCAGCGCGTCGATGGCCTCCGGGCTCGGATCGATGAGGTTGCCATCGGCATCGCCGATGCCCTCCCAGGCGAGCACCGCCCGACGCGCGAGAGCCTTGGCGAAGGCGACCGCGCGCTCCTCGTCGGAGGCGTCCTCGGGCATGGCTTCGACGGCCGGATCGCTGCGCGTTGCCACCATCAGGGCGGTGGTCAGCGGGCGCAGCTGCACCCGGACGCCGGGGGCGAGGTCATGCCAGCGCGAGCCATTGGTCAGGTCGAGCGTCAGCATCAATACGTCTCCAGATCATTCACGAGAGTCGCGGTGCACATCCGGCCGACGACGCTGTCGCGGGCGGCCTGCCAGTCGAACGTCGCCTGCACGCCTTGCGGCCCGGAGATCTCGATGCGCGGCCGCGGCAGGTAGACGGCGTGCACGGTGAAGGTGAAGCTCTCGCCCGAGGGCAGGACGTAGGCGAACTCCATCTCGCAGGCCTCGCCGTTGATCGCTTGGCTTACCAGCGTCTGGTCAGCGAAGCGCACCTCGATCCGGCCGGTGAGCGCCGCAATGGACGGGTCCGCGCCGTCGATGCGCCCGTCCGAGCGAATGGTCTCGATGCGGTCGAGGTTGTTGGCATAGGTAATCTCGGCCGAGACCACGTTGCCGAGGGCGGTGCCATTGCGCGCAATCGCCCCGTTGAAATGCCCGAAGCGCTTCAACTCCAGCGCGGAAGGCGTCCCGGCACTGGTCGTCGCCCCGACCGTCTCGCCCTGCGCCACCAGCCGCGCCGTGGCGGTCAGCAGGCCCGAGCGCTGCATCTGCCAGGTGATCTGGTCGAGCACGCAGCCCGAGTACATCGCATACCGAGGGACCTCAGGCATGCCGGTTTCGATCGACATCGACGGCAGCGTCCAGGACCCCGACTGGAACTCGTGGCTGTACGGAGCCTCCGCGCCCGTGGTCGAGGGCGCGCCGAAGGCCGCTTTCAGCCAGAAGCCGAAGGCCTCCGCGTCGAGCGGCACGACGACATCGCCGTCGGCCGTCACCGCGTCCTTGATCGGCGCCAGCGGATCGCGGCCGTAGCCGAGAAGCTCGGAGTTTAGCAGCGGCTGCTCCGCCCCCAGCGAGGTGCTGGCGAAGGGCATGCGGGTGAAGCCGCTGGCGGGCGGCGTTCCATAGGTCGTCTCGAACGCAAGCGCCATCAGCGCCCGCGCCCCCTGGGCTCGTGCCATGGTGTTCTCCTTGATGGTGTCGAAGCGCGGTTGCGTTCGGTCAGGCCGTGCCGCACATGAAGGTCATGCGCGGTAATCGTCCCAATTTCCCGCTCAGTATTTCCGGTTGGTGGATCATCACCCGGATGATCGTTTCTGTCCTCGCGGTCCTTGTTCTTTTGAACGGCCCTGTCTTGGCACAGACGAACACCGTGAGCGGCACGGTGCGCTATGTGGCGGACGGCGACACCTTCTCACTCCGCGGCGTTGAGCGGCCGATCCGCGTCTGGGGCCTCGACGCGCCGGAGCGCAACGAGCGCGGTGCTTCCGCGGCGACGTCTACTCTGCGGCGGCTGGTCACCGGGCAAAGCCTGACCTGTCGCGTGCGCGATATCGACCGGTACGGACGGATCGTCGGGCAGTGCTTCCTCGCCGATGGCCGCGATGTTGCAGCCCAGATGATTGCTGCCGGAGTAGCCCGAGAATACTGCTACTTCTCGGGCGGCTACTACGGCACCTGTCGCGGCAACTGACCCGTCGGCTCTACCCGAGCGGGTCTGCCGTGGAGTAGTGAAGCAAAACGGGGATCACCGCCGCCTTGAGGCTCGCGGCACCCTCGACTGGCAGGTCCACTACCCGCGGCGCTTCAGCCTCGACCCAGTCGCAGAGTCCGCCCAGCGTGCGGTCGGCGGCGAGCACCGAGCCGATGCCGGCGGTCAGCGTATCGAAGGCGGCGTCACGCGCTGCGCCCTGCACGACGGCCTCGATCTCGGCCTGGTGCTGGTAGTGGTAGCGCAAGGGCGACAGCGTAACCTCCGGCTCGCCTGGCTCACCGTCGCGCAGGATCAGCAGCCCCTCGGCCGGCACGCGCTCGGGCAACACCTCGCCGCGGAGCGCGGTGGCGGGCAGCGCCGAGAGCCGCGCAAGCAGCGCGGCGAGGATGGTTTCGCGGAGCGAGGACATTGTCGTTTCTTAGTGTGCTAGCGAGAAGACAGGCGCTGGTATGTCGATGCGCCGAGACGATCGGTAAATCGGTCCTCCGGCCGCTGACTATACACCCATGCACCTTTCACCACGCCTGCTTCTGTGAGTGCCTGAAGATGCCGGTCAATCTCTTTATCGCCCTCATTATATTCGCGAAAGCGCCAATGCTCCACTCCACGCCTTTGGTACCGGAATCCGTATGAATTGAGCATTCCCTTCACGTGATCTTGGCCGACGCTGTGGGGCTGGAGATCCAGCCGAATGATCACCTTCGGCTTGAGCGAATTTCTTATTAATTCATTGATTGCTTGGCGCCCATCAGCCGACTTGTCCGTCAAGATGTATGCTGTTGCAATTACGTCATCGAGAGCGTCGTGAGCGCCGTACCAGTAGCCCATGGAATGGGCAAGCAACTCCAACTTTTCCGGTTTCCCACGCGCATTCCAGTCAACATCTCGCATTGAGCAAGCCCACGGCAGCGTGTTGAGGCCCGCCCCCCAGAACTCTCGTTCCACGAGAGGACGATCGAAACTGGCATTGTGGGCGATAACGACGTCTACTTTTTGTCTGTCAATAAAATCCTTGATATCTGCAGGATTGATGCTCTTTCCTTTAATGTCCCCACCGTTCAGGCCGTGGACGTTTGTTGCTCTTGGCTCAATCGGGACACCTGGATCATGGAGCGCCGAGTCAAATTCGCCGAGTGATTTTATTCCATCGTCGTGGAAGAAGAACTCGATCAAGGCAAGTTGGATAACGCTCTCAGCTTTTGACGTGCGGCCAGTAGTTTCCACGTCGAGAATAATTCCACGCCTAACTGAGCCATCTTTTGGCGTAGAACGGTAATCATTGAAGTGTTCCACACTGACCTTCTCAAGGACGCGAAAGTTTTCCAGCCAAGTGTCGGCAGAATCTGTAGCCGTTTGGCTGAGGAATCGCTTCAAAACGTCTTGGTTCTGCTCCATGCCCGCCTATTTCCTATTTTGCCGTCGCGACCATAGGCAGCTGAGCCGTTCGTGCAAGCGATTGTAGAGTGAAGACCCTGCACTTCGACACAAACTCGCCGAGCAGTCTGCAGATGACCGAAATCAATACCTCTCGTCCACCCAGTTAGCCACGATCAGCCCCGGCACGCTGTCATGCGCACGCCCGGCGTCCCGACCGAGATCCAGCCGCTTAGGCAGCTTCACCTGCGGCACCAGCAGGAAGATCGGCGCGGTGACCTGGTTGCGGCCGGTCTTCGAGCGCGATGCCACCGCCTGGCCACGGGTGTTGAGGCGGGCCCGGTCGGCGACGAGCAGGCTCGGGCCGCGCCGGCGATAGACGAAGCGCAGGCGTAGGCCACGGCGGCGCTCCCATTCGCCGGGGGTGAGCTTGGAACCTCGAAGGCCACGGCCGGCGGCTTCGGTCGGGATCGCCAGCCAGAACCCAGCCTTCGAGCGGATCAGAGGGCCGGTGTCGTGGGCGCCGACGATGACCGGGGCTTTCGACCAGATGAGCGCCGCGGCGTTCAGGCTCTCTCCGGCCTTCGGATAGGCCTGGCTCCGGATGGAGTTGGCGAGCCGCGGTCCGAGCCCCGCGCCGGTGATCTGGCTGCGCCAGGCAGTCTTGAGGCCGTTGCCGGCCTCGCGCATGGCGGCGGTCACCGCCTTCTCGCCGGCCTTCACCTCCGCGGCCATGGCGGCGACGAGATCGGGCGTGATGTCGAGTTTCAGCTTCATGCTGGGCGCAGATCCACGGTCCAGACGAGCCGTTCGCGGTCGCGGACGGGCTCACCCTGAATAAGGAAGGCCTCGCCGTCGATCTCGATCCGATCGCCGGGACGCGGGTTGGCGACCTCGGCGAGGCGCAGATCCAGCCGGGTTGTCTCCGACCAGATGCGCGCCTCGCCGAAGCCGGTCACGTCGTCCGGCCGGCGGAGGATGGCGCGGACCAGCGATGGCGCGCCGCCCTCGGACGTGTAGACCACGTCGCGCGCGAGATGCGCGTCCGCGAAGAGCGCGTCGAGGGCGGCTTTGAGGCCGGTCATCAGGTCCGCCGCGCCGATCGCAGCACCTGCGGCCGGGTGCAGATCGGGAGCGGGTTGCTCTCGATCTCGAGCCGCACCCATTCATCGCGGTCCCGGTCGGGGATCGTTCGGGCGTAGAGCGGCTGGCCGAGCGTGTTGACCGTCTCGAAGGTGTCGGCGGGCGCATAGTAGATCTCGAAGAGCCCCTCGATGCCTTCGGGATAGAAGAACGCTTTGTCGGTCGGGACCGTGAAGCCGACGCCGCCCCGGTAGCGGCGGAAGGTGATGCCACCGAAGCTGACCTCGTCGGCGACGCGACCGCGCAGATCGGCCGCGGCGGCGGTGTTGAGGTAAGTCTCCCGTACCTCCTTGTGGGCCACGAGATCGGCGAAGAAGGCCGAGCCGCATTCGGCCCGGATCTGCACGGCGCCGGCCGAAAGCCCGCCCATCGAGTCCTCGACGCTCTCGATCAGCGCCTGGCAGCGCTTTCGAAGTGCTCCCGAGGCCGGGTTCGCATTGTCGAGGTCGAAGTCGATCTCGGCCGCGGGCGAGATACCGAACTCGGTGAAGTAGTTCACGACAGTGGCGTGGTCCTTCGGGTCCTTCACCAGCCCCTGGATACCGTTCAGGAGGTGGTATTCGAAGGTGGTCTCGGCGTCCTGCCGTAGCTTCCTGAGCCGATAGGCCACCTCGGTCTGCACCTGCTGGGTGGCGCTCTCCGAGCCGAAGTCGCGAACGGACTGGATCTCGGAGGCCCAGAGCACGTCCTGCTTCTTGAACTGCCGGCAGACGAAGGCGCGCATCTCGCGCCGGTCGGGCACCTGCTGCTCGTAGGCCGAGCCGCGCTCCGAGAACGGGATCAGCGACAGGGTCCCGTCGCGGCTCTCGATCACGACGGTGCGCGAGCGCACGCCGTGCGGGCTGAAGAGGTTCGAGCCGGAGAGCAGCGCGGGCTTGTAAGGGATGTTCTCGAGCGCGCGGGTGAGCTCGACGATGGTGAAGGCATCGCCTTCGAAGATGTCCATGGTGGCCATGAGGATGCCTCCTGTCGTGAGTGCGCCCAGCAAAAGTGGACGCCGGTTTTGCGTCCGGGCGCGCGTGGAAAAGGGGATTGGATCAGCGGACGAGGATGCCCGCGGCGAGGAGCGCGGTATGGGCGGCCGTGATCTCCCCCTCGCTGGACGTGCCGGCGAATACGAGGTCATGGCGGTTGACGATTGCAGGACCGCGAATGAGCGCGACGGCCGGAGCATCGCCACCGGACGCATCCGCCTTGCCCCAGAGCACGGCGACGGCGGTCTCGGTGCCGTCGACGGCGGCCGGATCGTGGGCGGCGTACTTGCCCGACGCGGTGATCTTGCCGAGCACCGTGCCGGATTCGAGCGTGCCCGCGGAGACGGTGATCGTCTCGCGGGTGTAATCGGGATGGGCTTCCCAGACGAGGAAGCCGCCGGGGTGTTTCCCTTCGACCAGCGTGGTCATGATGTCATCCTTTCAGCTTGAAGGTGCGGGCGACGATCTCGCCCCAGGGGCGCGCGGCCGAGGACCGGCCGGGCTGCGGGTGATGGGGCGCGATCTCGGGCTCTGCCTCGGCCTTGGCGGCGAGGAGCGCCGCGCGGACCTCGTCGAGGCTGGCGTCCGTTTCGAGGAAGCGGCCGGCCATCTGCGGCTGGCCCGCGAGGCGGCAGAGATCGACGACGGCCCGGGCATGCCTGATGGCCTCTGCCCGGATCGCGGCGGGATCGGGCGGCGAACCGCTCGGTGGCGGGGTTTCGGCGGGCGGCTCCGAGGTGTCGGAAGCGGCGGCCGGCTGGTACTCGGCGTCCGCGACCTCGTCGCCTTCGGCAGCGGCGTCAGTGTCCTCGTCCGCTTCGATCTCACCGCCGTCGCTCTCGCTGTCGGGCTCCGGCTCGGCTTCGATGGCTTCGACCAGTACCAGCGGCGCATTGCGGAAACGACCGATGTCGAAGGCTGCTGCGATCCGGACAGGTTCGATCAGCCGGTCGGCGAAGCCCTGCGCCACCGCATCCGCGGCGCCGAACCAGGTCTCTGCCGCCATGAGCGCGGAGACCTCCTCCGCCGACCGACCGGATTTCGCGGCGTAGCCCGAGACGAGGCTGCCCTTCACCTTGTCCAGCGCCTCGGCCATGGCGCGCATGTCTTCGGCCGTGCCCATCACGAGGCCGGCGGGATCGTGGATCATCAGGAAGGCGTTCTCGGGCATGACGATCTCGTCGCCCGCCATGGCGATGTAGGAGGCAGCCGAGGCGGCAATGCCGTCGATCCAGACGGTGATGGTGCCCTCGTGGCGCTTCAGCGCGTTGTGGATCGCGACGGCGTCGAAGACCGAGCCGCCGGGGCTGTTCAGCCGCAGATCGACGGGCGTGCCCTCGGGCAGTGCGCCCAGTTCGGCGAGGAAGCCCTTAGCCGAGACCCCGTAGGCGCCGATCTCGTCATAGATCGCCACTTCCGCACCCGTCCCCCGGGCACGGATCGCATACCAGCTTGCCATGTCGTCACTCCTGTTCGGTGGCCGGATCGGTCGCGACGGCGCCGCCATCCGTGTCGTTGCCGGCGCCGTCGCCTGGCTCCGCCCGGGTCGCCGGTGTCGCGCGGGCGCCCTGCGTCTCGCCGGGGCTCGTGCGGTAGCGCAGGCCGAGACCCGTCGCGCGCACGGCGTCGGCCGCGTTCTCGCGATCGACTTCCTCGATGTCGTAGCCGGTGGCCTCGACCACCTTGCGCCGCGAGGTGATGCCCGCCTCCATCGCCAGCACCTGCGCCTGGATGTCCTTCAGCGGATCGACCCAGTCCCAGCGCGGCGGAATCCACTGCACCGGCCGCGCCGTCGCGGGATCGGCATCGAGCGCGCCCGACAGCACCGCCGTCTCCAGCCAGCGCCGCCAGACCGCGCGGCAGAGCTGGTGCACGATCACGCCATGCTGCAGCTGGCCGATGCGGCGACGGAACTCCACGAGCTCCGCCCTGAGGCTCGAGTAATTCGCCTGCCGGACATCGCCGGTGACGAGGTGATAGGGCAGCCCCAGCGAGGCGGAGACCGCCAGCAGCGTGCGGTACTGGAACGCCTCATAGCCGCCGCCGACATCCGCGGGCGACGAGAATTTCACGTCCTCGCCCGGCAGCAGCACCTGCATCGTGCCGGGCTCGAGGCTCGCGATGGCAGCCCCGTCGAGATCCGCCTCCGCCTCGCCCATCATGGGCTCTTCCGGCGCGGTCTTGGTGATGAAGCCCGCGAACATCGCCGCGGTCTTCTTCCGGTCGAGTTCGGCGTCGTCGTACTGGTCGAGCAGGAACAGCCGCACCATCGCGGGTGCGATATGCGGCAGTCCCCGGATCTGGCCCGCGTCGATGGGCCGGTAGATGTGCAGCACGTCGGCCGCCGGCACGCGCACCGTCTCCGGGATCACCACTCCCTGGTCGGTGCTGTCGCCCGGATGGCGGCGGCGGAAGTGGTAGGCCACGCGCCGGCCGATCCCATCGAACTCGATCCCGCATCGGATGCGGTTGCCGTTTCCCGCCGTCTCAGTCTTCTCGAATGGCAGCATCTCGGACTGCAGGAGTTGCAGCTGCAGCGGGACGAGCAGTCCGTCCTCCGCGCGACGGGGTCGGAGCCGGACGAAGCACTCGCCCGCGACGAACATCTCCCGCGCGACCATGGCCTGCAGGCCGTAGAAGTCGGTCAGCCCGTCCGCGTCAGCCTCGTCCGTCCAGGCGAGCCAGAGCTGCTGAACCCGGTCGCGCAGATCGCCGTCCCCGATCAGCGAGGATGGCTTGATCCCGTCGCCGACAAGGTTCGCGGCGAAGGCCTCGCAAGCGTTGGCGGCATAGCCGTTGGTCACCACCAGCTCGCGGGACCGCGCCAAGAGCCGAGGACCGCCCGAGGCAACCAGCGCGTTGATGTTCTCGAGCGGCGGGTTCCATCCGCGCAGCCGCCGCTTCGCCATGGCGCCTTCGAGACGGGCGCGCACGGCAGCGGGGCCGCCGGTGGTCCGACGGCGAAAGCGGTCGAACAGCTTCATGGGATCAGAGCCCCTTCGCCGTCGTCACGCGCACTTGCCGCACGAGCCGACGCCCCTCGGCCGCGGCGATCTCGCGGTCCAGTGCCTCGATGGCCCGATCGATCTCGGCCACGCTCCGATAGTCCACGGTCTTGCCGTCATAGCTCACCCGCGCGACACCCGAGGACCGCTGCGCGGTCAGCGCGTCGCGGCGTGCGCGGAGCTCGGCGGCCGTGGCCATGGATCACCTCATGTAGCTCGAGCGCACCGTGCGCCGGCGCTGCATCGTTCGTGTCGGGACGGCCGGCGCCGTTGCCGGACCGGCTTCGGATCCGTCCTGCTTCGCCACCCCGAGCTGCGCTTCCAGATCGGCCCACCGCGCCTCGGGCCAGCGATCCGCCCCGATGATCCACGCCGCCGCACGGGCATAGACCCGTGTGTCCAGCGCCTCGTTGCGCTCGCGCAGCTTCTGCCATTCGAGCCGCGCGAAGCCGCGTTTCGTCCGCACGGTCACCAGCTGCTCGGCGGTCAGCTGCTTGAGCCATTCACCGTCCGCCCAGTCCGGCAGATGGATCGTGCCGGGCGGGCACAGCGCGCCCGCCGCCTGTTCCTCCCTCGTCGGCCGGTCCTGCCGCAGGAAGCGATAGGTTTCGGCCTTGAAGGTCGAGGTGGCCACGGTCCAGAGCCGGGCGCCGCGCCGGAGCCGTTTGCCCGCAACGGTCGCGTCGACATAGGTCGGCCCGGTCACCGGGCTCGTCCGGGAGAACCCCTCGACGCCCTTCACCGGCGCGACTTGCGCGAACCCCACCTGGCGCGACCAGGCATAGACTGCGCTGGTCTCGTAGCCCGTATCGATCGCGAGCCGGGCGAGCGTCATTCGCTGACCCGAAGCATGCGTCCATGTCCGCCCGAGCAGATCCGTCAGCTGCTGCCAGCAGGCCGGATCGCCGGGGCCGCCCTCGAGCACGAGGTGATCGACGAGCCAGCTTTCCAGACCCCGACCCCAGGCCCAGACATCGACCTCGATCCGGTCCTTCTGCACGTCGACGCCCGCGGTCAGGAACAGGCCGCGCTCCGGGACCGTGCCCGGCGTCCATGCCTCGCGCCGGTCGGCCAGCCGCTGCCAGTCGGGCGCTTCGCCGGTCTCCATCCAGGTCTCGCCGAGGATGGTGTTCCGGAACGCCCGCATCGCCTCGTCGCTGCCCCGTGCCGCCTCATGCGCCCGCGCGATCCGCTGCCAGCTGAGCCAGCCCACCGGCGAATAGAGCGCCGAGAGGTGATAGCCGACCGTCGTCGGATCGGTGGCGGTGGCGGTCGCGCGCCACTCGCCGCGCTCGAGCATCCTCGTCTTGTGGTGCTCGGCGATGGGCCGCTCGCAGCCCTCGCAGAGATACTCGGCCGTCTCCGGACGGCCCGTCTGCCACCGCAGCCGGTCGAACTTCAGCCACTGCATCGCGTCGCAATGCGGACACGGCACGAAGAACCGGCGCTGGTCGGACGCCTCGAACTCGCGCTCGATCCGGCTCAGCCCCCGGATCGTCGGCGTTGATACCAGGAACACCTTGCGCCGGTGGGCGAAGGTCAGCGAACGGGCTTCCGCCAGCGTGACCGGGTCGCCTTCCTCGTCGGCCGAGGCCGGATAGGCATCGACCTCGTCGAGGAAGATGTAGCGTGCGGGGGTCGAGCGCAGCCCCACCGCCGAGTTCGCGCCGGTCATGATCAGGATGCCGCCCGCAAATTCCTTCGACAGCATCGTGTTGCCCGCGTCGCGCGACCGGGCCGGTTTGACCCGCTCCCGCAGGTCCGGGCTTTCATCGATCAGCGGGTCGATCCGCTGCCGCGAGTTGCGCTTGGCCAGTTCCACCGTCGGCTGGACCGCCAGCATCGGGCCCGGCGCCTGGTGGATCACGAAGCCGATCCAGTTGTTGCCGGCCTCGGTTGCGCCGACCTGCGCGGCCTTCATGAATACAACGCGCTGCGTGGGATCGCCGGGGCTCAGCCGGTCCATGATCTCGCGCATGTAGGGCGTGCGCGCGGTCCGGTACTGCCCGGGCTCGGCCGAGGCGCGCGAGGCGAGTTTCCGGTGGCGGTCCGCCCAGCTCGAGACGGTCAGGTTCGGGTCGGGCCGCAGGCCTCGCGACCAGGCATAGATCAGCGCGGCGGACCCGTCGAACCCGACAAGATCGTCATCCAAGCCCGGGTCGGATCTCGGCGAGGCTGTCGAGCTGGGCGCGGACATGGGCCTCCAGAACCTTCTGCATCAGCGCCGCCTCCACATCGCACCCGTCGCCCAGCGCCGCGGTGAGCTCCGAGGCCATCAGCGCGGCAACCCGCGCCGGCCAGGTCACCCATGCGTCGCGCTCGTCGCGCGCGAGCCGGAACATCAGCGTCTCTGCCCGCGCGCGGTCGACCAGTTCCCCCTTCAGCTTCTGGAGCCGGATGCGCCGCTCCTGCGCCTTCAGCACCTCGTTCGCGGTCTTGGCCTGCAGGAAGGTCGTGCCGCCGCCGACAGCTGGGGCGGACAGCCCCTGTTCCCGTAGCGTGTCGCCGACGGCGGCGACGGCGGCCTCGGGCACGGGTTTCAGCTTCGGCGCGGGCGGTTTGCGGGTCTTCGACGGGTCGGTCGTCTCTGCACGCCGCTTGTCCGAAGCCGCGGCGTCGATGCTGCCATCCTCGTGCAGGACGAGCCGGCCGGCGGCCTTACCCTTCTGGATCGCGCCGCGCGACAGCCCGACATGGGCGGCGTACTGGCGCTCGCTCATGCCCTGCATCGACGCCTCAGATTATCATTCAAAGTCCATTGCTTATCGAGTTGATAAGCCGGGCCGCCGGAGCGAACGTCCATCCCACAAGGACGATGCAAATCACCTGGAGCCACGACGATGACCACCCGCCTGAACCCGATCACCACCCCGCGTCACGAACTCCGCGCCGAGAAAGCGCGGCGCAACAAGGAAGCCGCGCTCGCGGCATTCATCGGCAAGAAGACCGAGATCGACGAGATGCTCGCCCGCCTGCAGGCGCTCAGCGATGACCATTTCAACTGCCACCCCGACGAGGTGGGCTGGGCCATGGTCGGCACCCTCGAACACTACGCCAGCCTCCTCAAGCGCATCGCCGACAGCGTGTTCGGCGAAGGCGAACACGCCCGCTGATCTCCGGCAGTGCCGGAACTCCTGCCGCGCCGAGGCGCGGCTCGGGGTCGTAGAAGGCGCCGCATGACGCGGGCCCGAATACGGAGACGACCCCATGACCAAGCTTTCCGATACCCAAGCCATCATCCTCAGCGCCGCGGCACAGCGCGAGGACCGCGTCGCCCTGCCGCTGCCCGAGAGCCTGCGGGGTGGCGCCGCCGCCAAGGTGGTCGGCGCGATGCTCGCCAACGGCCTCCTCGAAGAAGTCGACGCCGACACGCGCAAGGGCGAGCCCGTCTGGCGCGAGACCGGCGACGGCCACGGCGTCACGCTGGTCGCCAGCAACGCAGGCCTCGCCGCCATCGGGATCGAGCCCAAGGACGCGAACCCCGCGCCTGCGGGCGCGCCGAACGCGGCAACCAAGAAGCCTGCGCCGGACACCCCCACCGAACCGAAAGCTGCGCCCAAGACGCGCACGCCGCGCGAGGGCACCAAGCAGGCCACCCTGATCGCCATGCTGCGTGCGCCGGACGGCGCGACAATCGAGGAGATCATGGCCGCGACGGGCTGGCAGTCGCATACGGTGCGCGGCGCGATGGCCGGGGCGCTGAAGAAGAAACTCGGGCTCGAGGTGACCTCGGAGAAGGTCGAGAACCGGGGGCGCGTGTACAAACTCCCTGCCGCCTGACGCACCCGACCCCGACAACTTGATGACCGCCGTCCCACCGGGGCGGCGGTCTCTCATCGTGCCCCGCGCACCCTTATCGCCTCGAAGAGCCGCCTCAGGGCGAAGGACCGCGCGATGCTCACCACCGTGAACAACGCGCTAATCTTCAGGTTCTGCGCCAGCGTCGTGTGCAGCCCGAAGACCGGGAAGATCAGGATCTGCGTTACGACGGCGACGCCGTAGCCGACCGCCACGTTCGCAACCGCCTCGACCAGCGACATGGTTCGCGACTGGCTTCTGGTGTTTACTGGCTCAGTACTACACTCGGCGCGAGACATTGGAGAGGCTATGCATGTTGCTGTGATTGACATCGGAAAGCCGGGCAAGAACCTTGGCTGGGCAATTGTCGGCTCCAACCCCGCTTCAGGGACAGACCTTGATGAGGCGATCAACCAGATCTCGGACCGTATTTCGCGGGGCCCGGTAGCTCTCGGCTTCGAAGCCCCGATGTATGTCCCAATGCGCAGCGCTGCCGGTGACCTCACGAAAGCGCGTTCGGGTGAGTGTGTCGGTGGTGTCAATCGACCCTATTCAGCAAGTGCGGGAAGCACTGTGCTGGTGATTGCCACTGTTGTCGTGCCGTACATCCTGCGCGCTCTTCGCTCGGCAACGCCGACATGCATTGCCACTATGGACTATCGTAGCTTCTTCTCCGCGCCGGCGGGTGTTCTTTTTTTCGAGGCGTTCGTGACAAATCAGAAGAAATCGCACGATGCCCGCCACGTGGAAGACGCTGAGCTTGCCGCAATGCATCTTCTGCACATGTCGGACGGACGGAGGCCTTTGGAGAGCGCTATCTGTGAACCCGAGTGCCTGAATTTGCTTGGCGCAATGATGCTTCGTACAGGCTGGGCAACCGATCTCAGTGTCCTTGATGCTGAGTGTCTTGTTGTCCGTCCTCCAGTCGGCACGCTTTGATCGCGGCGAAGCTCCGGCCGTCATCGTCGAGGATCGCCTCGCGGCCGGTCTGCCCTTGCCAGCGTTCAATGGCGACATCGACATATGCCGGGCTGATCTCCATCGCGAAAACGCGTCGGCCGTTGGCCTCGCCTGCCATGATCTGCGAGCCGGACCCCGAGAAGGGCTCGTAACAGAGCCCGCCGCGCGCGACGTGCTGGCGCATTGGGATGCCGAAGGCGTCGAGCGGTTTGGGCGTCGGGTGGTCGGGCCGCTCGTCCTTGGCAAAGCTGGGCATCTCCCAGGTCGACGGCAGCGTCTGCTCCGCCACCTTTGGCGGGCGGTTCGGACGCCGCCAGCCCATGAAGCAGGGCTCGTGTTTCCAGAGGTAGTGGGACCGGGTCAGAACCCCGCGGTCCTTCACCCAGATGATCTGCTGGTGGACGAAGGCGCCGGCCTTCTCCCAGCAGGCTTCGAGCATCGCCTGACGGCGCGACGCGTGCCAGCAGTACCAAGCCGCATCCTCAGTGATGGCTTCGGCCACGGCCGCGGCGATGAACCCGTCGTAGAGGTCCGCGCCCTGCGAGCTGTCGTCCCAGGTGACGCCGTAGGACTGGCTCCAATCCTTGTTCCGCGTCGGGTGGTTCGAGCCGTCGTAATCGACGAGGTACGGCGGATCGGTCGCGAACAGCACCGCCCGCTCGCCGTTCATCAGGCGGCGCACATCGTCGTGGCTGGTAGAGTCTCCGCAGAGCAAGCGATGATCGCCGAGGACCCAGAGATCGCCGGTGCGCGAGGCCGGATTGCGCGGCGTCTCGGGGATGGTCACCGGAGGCACGGAGCCTCCGGCGCCACCCTCTTCTTCACCGCCCCCGTCCGGATCGAAGGCCAGAAGCTTGTCGAGTTCGCCGTCCGAGAAACCGACCAGTGACAGGTCGTAGTCGTCCGCGAGCAGGTCCTGCAGTTCAGCCGACAGCAGCGCCTCGTCCCAGCTGCCGAGTTCCGTCAGCTTGTTGTCCGCGATCCGATAGGCCCGGCGCTGCGCCTCGGTCAGGTGGCCCAGCACGATCACCGGCGCCTCGGTCAGCCCGAGCTGCGTCGCCGCCAGCACGCGCCCGTGGCCGGCGATCAGCTCCCCGTCCTCACCGACGAGGCACGGCACGGTCCAGCCGAACTCGGCCATGCTGGCGGCGATCTTCGCGACCTGGTCGGCCCCGTGCACCTTCGCGTTCTTCGCGTAGGGCTGGAGCTTGGCCAGCGGCCACATCTCGATCCGCTCGGGGGCGAAGGCGAGGGTCATGCAGGTTCCTGTCGATGGTCGATCGGTATCCGCAGGGTGGACTCCGGCGCGGCAGGGTCCACCGGCTTCCGGCTGGACTCCGGTATCCGCTGGGCATCCACCCCGGGCGGCCGGTCAGGTCTTTGAACTCAAGAGGGTTTCAGGCGTCGCGGGTGGACCCCGGACTCCGGTGGCTTCCCAAAAAATCGGCCCTGTCGCTGGCGATGTTTCGCGCCAAGCCCGCCAGCATACGTTCCGGCCCGAAAAGGAACCGGAAAACAAAGGCTTGACGGCCTGGACCCCTGCTGGACCCCGCTTTGGACCCCGGGAAGCCAGCGACGGCGGAGCGTCCCGCGCGCGCCTCTCCCGAGTATATCCCGTTTGTAGGTCTCAGCCGGGGCGCGGTGAACCCTTTCCGGTGTCTCCCCGAAAATCGTCTCACATGACGATTTGTCTTGACAGCCGGTCGGCATTCTCGACCACGAAGCGCCTTGATCGCTTGGGGGATGGCACCCGTCCGTTGAGCCGCCAAGTGATCAGGGCGATGCCGTACTGCCAGTGGCGATTGGCGGCCGGGCGGCTTAGCCCGATCTCCCAGCCGATCTTCTTCCACGGTGTCCGGTTCGCGCGCAGCCAGACGATCCGTGCGTCGTCCTTCTCGAGCCACCGCAGCCAGAGCATCGCTTCCTCGGCTTCTGTAATCTGCCGCGGGCTCGGCCGCGGCCGACGCATCTGAGGCTCCTGACCGACTTGATCCGCGAAGGTGTGGAAATACTCCGGCCAGGCATTGAAGTAGCCCTGCGGCTTCACGGCCGGCAGTTGCGCAAACACGTCGGCGGCCAGTTCGAGGCGGTCCTGAACGCGGGCAGTTGTCCATTCACGCACGAGACCCGTCCTCCTGCCGCTTTCCGTAGAGCTTCTCCGCGAGCTGACGCACCAGCTCGCGCTCCGGCCAGGTCAGCCGGTCGTCGTCGACGGAGACGGCGAGCACACCCTCGTCATGCCAGCCATCGCGCTTCACCTGGTCGGGATCCCGGCGCGTGCCGCCGTAGCCTTTCGGGTACCACCTCATCTCAGGCCTCCGTTCGTCTCGATCGCCCAGTGCAGGATGGCGATCGCGTCGGCCTCGTTGTCGTCGACGGGCGAGAACCCTCGTGCTCGCGCCGCGGCGATCATCGCCTCCTTGGGCGCGTTGCCCTTGCCGGTGGCGTGGCGTTTGATCGATCCAACGGCGACGCCCTCGTATGGCACGCCACGCAGCTCCGCCCATGCCGTCAGCGTGGCCATCAGCCCGCCATAAACGTGGCTCGCGTCCACGCCCCTGTGAGCTCTTACCTCTTCGAACCAGATCGCGGCGATGGGCCCCGACAACCGGTCGAGTTCGGTCAGCCAGTTGGTGAAACGCAGGTAGCGCATGCCGCCGCCGTCGAATCGTCCGGGCCGGAAGCTGACCATGCCGCTGGTGATCAGTCCGTCATGGCTGCGGAGCGCCCAGCCAGTCGTGGTGCCGAGGTCGAGGGCGAGGATGCAGGAACTATTGATCGCGCCCGGTTCGGGGCGGACGTTCTGCGCGGAGATCGGTGTGTTCATCGTGAAGGCTCACAAGCTGTGGGCCTTCGGCTTCGGTCGCCGCAAGAATTAGCATCCGGCGGTCCTCGGCCAAAGCGAAAACGACCGTCGACGCGGCGACGGACGACGCTCAACGCTCTGAACGCCCCGGTCCCAACCTCCGAACGCGTGGTCCCAACCTTCGAGGGGGGTTGGGACAGCCCTTTATCGTTTCACTCCAATGGCTTGCATGGATGTGGTCCCAACCTCGGTGTCCCCAACGGGGGTCCTTCTCTTTTCGTATAGAAAAACATGTTCCCGACCTTTTCCGTTCTCCCACATGACTGTGTAGCAAAAGGTTGGGACCACGGGGTGAGGTTGGGGACACCGTTGTTTTTGAACGGCTTTTCGTGTCCCCAACCCCCTCGGTAGGTTGGGACAGGGTTGGGACCAACGGGAGGTTGGGACGCCGCGCGCTTCACATCAGCGCCGGCTAGAACAGTGTCGATTTCCTTGACACCGGCTTACCTTCCAGCCGATTCTGGACGGGTGAAACAATCTTTATTCGAGGGGCTTAGATGGCAGATGGCACTTTCAGAGTGCAGGTCGAGCACGACCATCTGCGCAAGCTCGCGAATGCGACGCCGGTGCAGGCGGTCGCCGAACTGGTTTGGAATGCCCTAGACGCGGACGCCACGCGTGTCGATGTTGACGTCGACGTGGGCGAGCTCGGCATGCGCTCCATCACGGTGACGGACAACGGTCACGGCTTCTCACGCCAAGAGGCCGAAGCGCTGTTCGGGAAGGTCGGTGGGTCATGGAAACGGCATGGCGCGCGATCCAAGAGCAAGGGCCGCGCTTTGCACGGCAAGGAGGGAAAAGGCCGGTTCAGAGCGCTCGGCCTCGGTCGTGTGGCGGATTGGAGCGTCCGATATCGCGAGGGCAATCGCCTCATGGCGTTTCGTATGACGTTGATCCGCGATGCACTCGTGGATGTGCGCATCACAGAGGCGACGGAGGCGGATGCCGCGCTTGGAACGGGCGTCGAGGTGAGGATTTCCGAACTCGACCGACAGTTCCGGTCGCTTGATCCGGAACGAGCCGTGCCCGACCTATCGGCGGTATTCGCGGTTTATCTCACCGACTATCGAGACGCCGCGGTTTATTTCGACCACCAAAAGCTCGATCCAGAAGCGAACATCGTTGAAAGGAACAAGATCTCGTTGTCACCCATTGAGGCTGATGGCGAGGAATACCCTGTGGCGTTGGAGCTGATCCAGTGGAGTTCGGCGCCAGAGCGATCAGTGTTCTTCTGCGGTGAAGACGGATTTCCGTTCGCGAGGATTGCGCCAAAATTCCACACGACTGGATATGTGTTCTCGGCCTATCTGAAATCCCGGTATGTCGACCGCCTTCAGGAACGCGGAGCCATCGACCTGGCCGAAATGGATTCGGCGATGGCAGAAGCCTACGACGAAGCAGCAGAAGCTATCCAGGCACACTTCAAGCAGGCCGGTGCAGCGGCCGCTCGCACTGAGATTGATCGCTGGAAGGCTGAGCGGAGCTACCCTTACGACACTGAACCGCAGACCCCAGTCGAGGCTGCCGAGCGCCAAGTCTTCGACATCGTAGCATTGACCGTGAGCAAGCACCTCTCGGATTTTTCGGAGCAAAGCACCAAGAGTCGCGCCCTCCAAATGCGGATGCTTCGGCAGGCAATCGAAAGGGGGCCAGACGAGCTTCAGAACATTCTTACGCAGGTTCTTGATCTACCCAAGAAGACGCGAAATGAGTTTTCTCGCCTCCTTGAGGAGGCTGACTTGGCAAATGTTATCAGCGCCTCACGACTTGTCTCCGACCGGCTCAAATTCCTGTCGGGTATCGAGCATCTACTCTACGATCCGGAAACTCGCGGACTACTAAAGGAACGCAGCCAACTTCACCGGATGATTGCCGAAGGCAATACCTGGATTTTTGGCGAAGAGTTTGCCCTGACCGTAGACGATAAGGGTCTGAGGGAAGTTCTACGCAAGCATCGCGAAATGATCGGCGCAGAAACCGTCATTGACGAGCCCGTTAAGCGCATTGACGGGAAAACAGGCATTGTTGATTTGATGCTATCGAGAGCAGTGCCTCTCAGCCGGTCGGAAGAGCGTGAGCATCTGATCGTTGAATTAAAGCGCCCATCCGTAGTGATTGGAGCGAAAGAGCTAACGCAGATTGAAAGCTACGCCTTCGCGATCGCTGGAGATGAGAGATTTCGCGACCTGAAAACCAGATGGACCTTCTGGGCGGTCTCGAACGACCTTGATGAGCACGCCCGGCGGCGGACCCGTCAGGAGGGCAGTCCGCCAGGGCGCGTTTTCAAGGAGGGCCTGATCGAAATATGGGTTCGGCCATGGTCGGAAATCCTCGCGGACAGCAAAGGTCGTATGCGGTTTGTACAAGACCATCTGAAGGCCAACGTAGAGGGAGATGCGGCTCTCAAATACCTCAAGACGACCTACGCAAAATATCTTGAAGGCATCGTCGAGGGTGAGGATGACAATGCAACAAATAGCCCTTCGGACCCGGAAGATGAGGGAAGTGATTAGTATCGGCTTTCGGGGCACGCATATTCAGAAATTGATCGTTTCATTTCTCCGCAGTCCAAAGCGCCCTCAGCCGTCTCGCCGATACCGCCACTCCCGCGGCGCCTCGCGCCCGCCCTCGTCGCGCCGCCGGTAGCGCTCCCAGCCGTTCGCCTTGAGGTAAGCGGAGACGCGCATCTGGTCGCCGCGCGTCCAGCGGGCGGGTTCGAGCCCGATGGCCTCCTCGAGGATCTCGCCGACCGCCACATCCCTCAACGGCTCCGGACGCGGCACGCTCTCGGTGCGGGAGTTGCCGTAGTCGGGGAAGCCGTCGGAGACGGTCCGGATTTCGTGCGTCAGCCAGTGCTCGATCAGGTCGTCCCAGGCGTCGGAATGGTAGCGGCGGTCCTGTTCCTCGCGGGCTTCGGCCAGCAGCGCCGGGTCGTCGATCCACCAGATCGCGCCGGCACGGAAACGGTGGACGGCTTCGGCCCAAAGCTGGTCCCGGTCGCGCGCAAGCGCCGCGATGTCGATGGTGCTGCAGCGGAGCGGCCAGAAGCGACGGTTGCCGGTCTCGTCGCGCAGATAGGTGTCGGGGTTCACGGTGCCGGAGAACACGCACTGGCGCGGCACCTCGACCGTGTAGCGGCCATAGGGCGGGCGGAAGCGGTCGGTGGTGCGGGTCAGGAACGCCTTGATGCGCGAGACCTCGGCGCGGCCGATGGCGTCGAGTTCGGCGATCTCGACGATCCAGACGCCCTGCATGTGCAAAGCCGCGTCCTTCGACCCGAGCTCGGGCAGTTCGTCGGTGAACCACTCCTCGCCGGCGAGCACCTTGATCGCAGTGGACTTGCGCGCACCCTGCGGCCCTTCGAGGATCAGCATGTGGTCGGCCTTCACACCGGGGCGATAGATGCGGGCGACGGCCGAGATCAGCCAGAGCGCGCCGATGGTGTGGTTGAACGCGGTGGGGTCGGCGCCGAGATAGGTACTGGTCCAGGTCTCGATCCGGGGCGTGCCGTCCCATTTCAGGGTGTCGAGCCAGTCGCGGACGGGATGGATGCGCAGCTCGCGGGCGACGGCGCCGACGGCGCGGCTCACGACGACCGGCGCCACGTTGATCCCGCGGAGCTGGAGCCATTCGGCGGTGCGGATGTCGTCGGCGTCCTCCCAGGGGCGCGGGAGGGACACGGCTGCACAATCCCACGGCAGCGGCTGGCGGACCACGATCTCCTGCCCGAATTCGTCGAAGGCGAGAACGCCGGCGAAAGCGGGATCGGAGGTCAGCGCGACAATGACGTTGGCCTCGTTGCGTTCGGGCGCGCCTGCGAGGTCGAGCCGGAGGCGCCTGAACCAGGCGGGTTTCGGGATCGGCGCGTTTGGATCGCCAGTGGCGTTCACGCGGCGGCGGAGCTCGGCCAGCTGCTGGGTCAGCACCGACATGCCGATGCCGGTCGCGGCCTTGATCCGTGCGACGACCTGCCGTTCGGGAAGCGGGTCGAGCTTCGCCAGCGCGATGCGCCCGAGCAGCGTGGACAGGGCTTCGAACTCGGGCGGATTGGTCAGCGCCTCCGCCGCGGCGATCAGCGTCGCGGGATCGTCGGCGGAGGCGACGATGGGCGTGGCCGTCTCGGGCTCGACCGGATCCGCGCCCTGCGGTTCTGCTGTGCAGTCTGCCTCGCGCGCATAATCCTCGGCGCGGGCGCCGCGCAGCAAGTCGTCGTTGAAATCGTCGCCATGAAGCGGCGCGACGACTTCGTTCGGGATGTCGACCCGGTTCAGACGATCGGAGAGCGTCGCGGCCGCCTGACGACCTGCGTCCCCGGCATCGGCGTAGATGGTGACGCGTTGTGTGCCTTCGGGCCACTGGAACCGCGCCAGACCGTCGGCCGACAGCGCCGCCCAGACCGACATGCCGAAGAGCGCGTGCGCGGCGAGCGCCGTCTCGATGCCCTCGGCGATTCCGATGTGTCCGTCCTCCGGCATCGGGAACAGGCGAACCACGGCGTCCTTCACGCTACCCAGCATCTTCTTGCCGGGAGGCGCCTTGGCGCTGCCGTCGTCGAGCAGGAAGGTGCGGTGGATGCCCGGCGCGCGCTCCCTGTCCGGCAGCCGCAGGATCGCGATCAGGCCGGGCCAGCCGCGGCAGCTGTCGAAGTCCGGAAGGTCGGCATGGAACAGAAGGTCGGGCGAGCCGGGATCCGACAGCCCGCGCGCGCGCAGATAGGTCTCGCCAGGCGTACCCGCGATCGGCACGGCCCCGTCGACCAGCCGCGCGATCTCGGCCGAGTGGTCGGGCCGCGCGCGCATGGACGACTTCGGCGCGGGCTGCGGCGCAGTGTGATCGATCCCCGCAAGCCGCGCCGCCTCGTCAAAGAGCGCGCCATTGCAGAGGCCGGTCGCCAGCGCGATCAGGTCGATGGGACCGGCCCGTTCGCCGGTGGCGTAATCGAAGCCCCAGCCGGCATAGGGCCCGTCGAGATGGATGGTGCAGGATCCCTCCTTGCGCGGCGGGCGCCCGGAAAGGTCCGCGCAGCGCAAGGAACGGCGGTCGCGCGCCAGCCGGGCCTCGGGGAAGAGCCCCGGCAGCCAGTCGGCGGCCGTACTGGCGAGCCGCTCTTTCACCGCCGCCAGATCGTGCCGGGTCTTCGGAACCGCGATGTCGTTGAGGTCGATCATCGCGCCCCTCAGGCCAGCAGCACGAGCCCGCGCTCGGCCCGGGTGATCGCCGTGTAGAGCCAGCGGCGCCGGTCGATCTCGCTACGGCCCAGCCCGTCGTCCCAGACGATCACGTTCTCCCACTGGGAGCCCTGCGCCTTGTGCGCAGTGATCGCCCAGCCGAAGGTCGCCTCGGTCAGCAGGCGCTTCTCCTTGTAGTCGCGGTCATGGCGCTTGTCGTCGTATGCGACATGGTCCTCGAAATGTCCCTTGTAGATGCGCAGCCGGCCCGGACGCCCGTCCTCATAGGGCTCGCCGATGTGGCGCCCGTCCTCGTCATGGACGACGGCGGAGAAGTAGAGGCTGCCCTCGTCGACGATGTCCTCGAGCGTCACGAACATCCCGTTGATGAGCCCCAGATCGTTCTGGTTCTTCAGGCATATGATCTTCTCGGCCGGCCCCGTGGGCAGCCAGGTCCCTCCGAGACCGGCCGCCGCGCGCATGGCGTTGTTGATCTGCAGCCGCGTGGCGTTCAGCCCGCAGATCAGCTGGCCGCCGCGGAGTGCTTGTTCGGGCGTGATGTCGCCCTTGCGGAGCTTGGCGACATGATCGTCGTAGACGCCGAAGCCGATGGGCCGGCCTTCGCGCGCCATGGTGGCGAGGCGGATGATCGCGCTCTCGGCCGCCTGGCGGTGGATCTCGGTCAGCATCACGTCGGGCTCGTCGCGGGTGAAGGCGCCTTCGCCCCGGATCGGCGGCAGCTGGCCGGGATCGCCGAGCACGAGGATCGGCTTGCCGAAGCTCATGAGGTCGCGCGCCATCTCCTCGCCGACCATCGACACCTCGTCGAGCACGATGAGCCGGGCGTCCGCGGCGTCGCTCTGCGGGTTCAGGGCGAAGCGCGGATGCTTCATCGCCGAGAGCCCCTGGCGCATCGCCTCGGTCGCGGCATCGGCCGTGGTGCGCGCGAACCCGGTGAGACGGAGCGCGTCGCGCTCGGCCAGCGCGATCTTGCGGGCGGCTTCCTCGATCTCCTCCTCGGTCGCCTCGATCACCGAGTAGATCAGGCTGTGGATGGTGCGCGCGGGCGTGCCCTTGCGGGTCAGCACCAGCGCGGCCTTGCCGGTGAAGGTGGCGGTGACCACGCCGGGCACGCACCGGCCGTCCCGCGCGCTGCGGTGGGGCGAGAGGCCGAGTTCGTCGAGCGCGAACTTCAGCACGGTGGTCTTGCCGGACCCGGCATAGCCGAAGAGGCGGAACACCTGCTGCTGCTCGGTTCGGGTCTCGAACCACTCCTTTATCTCGCGGATCGCGGCGGCCTGCGTGGCGGATGGGGTGAACTCGGTCATGGCTGGGGCATCTCCACTGCATAATCCTTGACGATCCCGCCGCGGGTCGGATCGCCCACCTCGCACTGGCGCACGAAGATCCGGCGCCCGTCGGCGAGCTGCCGCCAGTGACCGCGGCGGATGTGCCAGCGCGGGCTGGCGTGACTGCCGCCCTGCGGCGGCGTCGCCGCCCGCAGGCGCGCCGGATCGATGGCGACCTGGCGCCAGACCCATCCCTGGACCCCGGCGCGCGCGAAAGGCTTGCGCCGTGTCGAGGGCACGCGGCGCTCCCGGACGTCCGCAGCCTGGGAGAGTATCGCGAGGCCGCGCCAGACGATGGCAGCCGCAGCTTGACCGCACTGCTCCGCCATCTCCACGTCTTCAAGCGCCGGATTGGCGGCGAACTCGGCGACACCGCCGTCCGCGATCCACACGTAGGCATGGACGTCCGTCCATCGCCGCGGGGAGCGCCAGAGAGAAAGCCAGAGAGCCTCTATGCCGTCAGGGCGCTGCCTCGCGTACACGATCTGGCTGCGGATCTGTGGTCCACGGTCGCGCAACTCGAATATCGTGTCGGGGTGCGGAAGGCGCTGCGGTCCTGCCGCCAGGCGACGTGCCAGCGCATCGACCTCGTCGGAGTCGAACCGCTCCTGATCGGCGAAGCGCCAGACAGGCGCAAACTCGAACCCGTCGAGCAGATCGGGCATCCAGAACCGCTCGCGATGCGCGCGCACGATCCGTTTGAGCTCATACGCATCGGGGATCATCGCCGCTCACCCCAGCACCTTTTCGCCCAGGCACAGGGGGCGTGCCACTTGCCGGCCGCCATGCCGCCGCGGCAGAGGACTGCCGTGGGCTCAGCCGCGGCGCGCGGCAGCCATTCCCCGGCCTCGGAGCCCCGCACCACTGCGACGGCGCGATCCGACATTTCCTGCGCGAGGTGCGCGTCGAACGGCACAAGCTCGGCGTGCAACTCCATCGTGTCGCGGTTGAGCGCGGTGAAGAGCGCCGGGGCCGGCAGCTCCATGTAGGCCTGGTAGAGCGCGATCTGGGCCGCATAGACCGGCCGGGCGAGGCTGACGCCACGCTTGACGACATCCTTCCAGCTGGCCGCACCGAGCGCCTTGTTCTCCCAGAGCGCGGGATAGTCCATCGCGACGGGGCCCGAGACGAAACAGCCATCGATGTGGCCCTTGAAGCGACCGCCGAGGGCCTCAAACCCGAACTGGCGGCCGTCAGGGCGCTCGGTCCGCAGGTCGAAGCCGGCGATCCGGAACCAGCCGGCGACGTTGCCCTCGGCCCGGTGGCCCGCCTCGAAGATGCGTAGCGTGCGCGGCGCGAACTCCTGGCCCTCGTCCTTGGGTACCGCGAGGAAGTCGTACTGGATCTGGCGCAGGCAATCGCGGCCGAGACCCGAGGAGCTGACATAGGTGCGCGGGCGTTCGGCGCGGTTGCGCGCGGACAGCGCCGTGTCGATGGCGGCCGACACGGCTTCCGCGATGGGCGGACGCGGCGCGTCGGCGCCGTAGAGGAAGCCGGATTTGTGGTTCAGGTCGATCATCGCTCGCGCTCCCAGAACCCGCCGGCCTGCGCGATGCAGGTCAGCTTGTGGAACTGCGCGTCCGTCAGCCGGGCGCTGTCGCCGAACCGCGCGAGCTTCTCGCGGAGGCTGTCGCAGAACTCGATCTCGAAATCGGTGACGGCGTTCTCGGTGGCCGCCTCGAGCAGAGGTTTCCAACTGCAGGACGCGGTGTCGTCGTTCAGGTCGATCATCACCGCGCTCCTAAAATGGGATCGGGTCGTCGAGGGCCGTGCCGGTGCGCTCCTTGCGCGCGGCCTGCTCCTGCATGCTGTCGATGTAGCCGGTGACCGCCGCCTCGATGAGGCGGTCGATGTCCTCGGCGCTGCGATGGAAGAAGGGCTCCATGAGCCCGAGGTCGGTGAGCGCTTCGGCGAAGTGCGTCCGCGCATCGCGGATCGCACGGGCCTCGCGCGCGGTCTTGTCGATCATGCCGTTGTTCCTTTGGGCGATGGCGCTGCCCACGTCCTGACAGCGGCGCGAGCAGAAGCGGTGGTAGGGGTGGCGATCCCAGCGGAGGCCGTGGCAGTAGCCGAAGCCGCGCGCCTCGCGGGCGCAGACGGCGCAGAGCGCTACCCGAGCAAGAAGGTCCCGATCGGGTCCTCGGGCGGCCAGCCCGCCCTCTGGAGCTTTTCGGACTGGAGCACGATCCAGCGCGAGATCGCGTTGCTGGCCATGGCTTCGAGGTCGCCGAGGCCGAGGCTTGCGATGGGGGCGTGCAGTCTTCCTCGGGCCTCGAGCCATCGTCCGATCTCCAGCGCCGCCTCGCGCGTTACATGCGCCTGCCATTCATCCGGGGTCATCGGCCCGGCAGGATCGCGCCGGGCCTCGGGCAGCGGCGAAGACCGGTCGGACCTCCGCCGCCGCGCTGCCGACCGCGCCTCACCCATTGAGCCAGGCGGGCATGCCGGTCGCCGGCGCTCCGCCCGGCGCGGACGGCGGGGATGCGGGCGATTGCGGCGCGGGCGGCTGCTGCGTGGGCTGCTGCGGCGCGGGCGGCTGCGCGCCCCAGGCCGGAGCCGCCGCCGGGGCTTGCGGTTGCGCACCCCATGCCGGCGTTGGCGCCTGCCATCCCGGCGCCGGCGCGCTCGCGGCTTTCCGCGGCGGCGCGTTGACGGGCTCCGGGGGCACTGTTTCGGCGCGCATGATCGGGCCGTGCTGCGGCTCGTCGGGCAGAACGACGTTCGCGATCCGGTTCTGGTCGCGGTATTGCGGGTTGGAGGCGGGCTCCACCATGATCCGCGCGGCGAAGACGATGCCGTCGAGATGCTTGAGCCCGGGCAGCACCCGCTTGGCCTTGGCGTCGGGGCTCTCGTCCCTGGGATCGAGCCCGAGAGCGCTGTCGACCATCGCCCGAAAGGTGGATTTCGAGATCTTCCAGCCGATCGACTGGCCCTTCTCGTCGACCTTGCCGCCCGCCACAGTGAAGCTCTGCCAGAACTTCCGGCGGGCATGCGGCCCCTCGAGGATGGTGAACTCGCAGTCCAGCATCTTCGCATCGCTCGACTGCGAGGCCTTCAGGAGCTTTGCGTCCATCGGCGTGGCGCCGTCGACACCGCCGGGGCGCACTGTCAGACGGACCTTGGCGAAGGTGCCGTCGGGGATCAGCTCGCCGATGGGGGCCATCTGCGGCTGGGCGTCGTTGAGATCGTAGCTCATGGGTCTGTCCTTTGCGTCTGGATCAGGAGGGGTTGGCTGGGTGAGCCGGCGCGCGGCCGTCGATCTTCGCGATCAGCGCGCCGAGATCGGGCGGCTCGGTCACATCGAGACGACCGGAGCGGTCCTTGGCGGGAAGGCCCCAGGGGTTGCCGGAGCGGCAGACAAGCCGGCGCTCGGCGGAGGTCTCATCCAGGGTCCAGTCGCCCTTGGCGTCGCGGCCGAAGAGCTGCATCGAGACCACCTGGTCGACGATGCCCGGCAGCTCGCGCCCGGCCTTCGTGCCCTCCATCTGCGGCTGCCACGTCGTCGCGCCGAACTCGTCGGTGACCTTCTCGAGGACGCCAACGAAGATCACCGTCTTGCCGCGGGCGTGCTGGAGGTGCTTCAGCGCCTGGATCACCTCGCGGCCGAGCAGACCGTAGGCGCCGCGGACATCCGGCTTGCCCGTCCGCTCGGAGAAGGCCTCGGGCTGCTGGCGGGCATAGGCCATGGCCTGCCGCGTCAGGTCGGTGATCGAGTCGACGAAGACGATCTTCTTCCGGGCAAGGAAATCCTCGATGCCGGTGCCGCGATACTGCTGCTGCAGCCAGGCGTGATACTCGGCGCCGTACCAGGACTTCGGATGCTGGGCCGGATCGTGCCCGCCGATCAGTACGGCGAGGTCGCGGAAATCGGTGTAGCTGCGCACCGGGATCGAGTCCCCGCGCCAGTCCTGCACCGACTTCATGCCCGCTTCGAGATCGAGGCAGACGGTCTCCTCGGCAGGCAGGGATTTCAGCAGCGTCGTCTTGCCGACGCCGGGCGGGCCGAAGATCGCCAGCGAGGTCTTGTTCTCGGCGGCCGAGAGCCGTTCGTCGGCGGTGATGATGCGGAAGGCCATGGGGTTCTCCGGAAGTTGCGTTCAGGGTGCGCGGCGGCGGGGGTGACCGGGTGCCGAAGGGGAACCTGCCCGGCGTTGCCGACCGGGCGTCCCGCCGCCGCGCGTCACCGGTCTCGAGCCTCGAGCCGGAAGACAGGTTTGCCGGTGGTCTCGCTGCGCGCGTCCGCGAAGCCCTCGCGCATCGCCGCGGGCCAGGCGCCGAAGCGCCGCTCGGGCACGCGGTAGGCGATCTCGAGATACTCGGTCGGCTCGTCGCCGGCGGCGCGGATGCGCTCGGCCATGGCGGCGAGCCGGTCCTGATCCCAGGAAACCTTCTTCGGCAGGTCCGCGACGATCACGACGCCCTTGTCCTCGACCCGCACCGTGCCGCTGGTCTTGCCCTGCGCGGCCCGCTCGGCCGCGGCGGCGGCCTCGTAGCGCTGCGCGATGCCGGCCTCGAGCCGGTCCCGCAGCCGCTTCACGCGGGCGGTCTCGGCGAGCGCCGTCGTCTGCAGATCCAGCAGCATCTCAGGCGGCAGCGCCGCGATGTCGCCGAGGGCGAGACCTTCGAGGTCGTCGAAACGGGGGGTGTTGTTGGGGTGCGGCATGGCGGGAACTCCGATGGAGGGAAACGGAACGGCCATCAGGCGGCCTCCGCGTCTTCGATGAGGCGGGCGAGCGGCACCGGCGTGCGGCGCGGCCTGGTCCGGGCGATGGCGAGATAAGCGAAGCGGTCCGGACCGAGCCGCACCTGCACGAGGTGGACGAGGCCCGCCTCGAAGGCCCGGTGCGCGGCGCCGGCCAGCGCGGCAAGCCTGCGGCGGTCCGGTTCCGCCAGCGTCGAGATCACGGCTGTCGTGTCGATCCCGAGGAATCCACGGTGGTATTCCAGCCGGTCGCCGGGCATCGCCTGTCCGATCCAGGCGCAGAACTCGATGTCGGTCAGCGGCCGGGGCTGCGACGGGGTGAAAGCGGTGGGTGGCATGACGAGCATCTCCATGTCCTCCCTCTACTCACGCGGCTTCCGAACCGTCCCACCGCCCCCCGAGCCCGCGCATCGCGAGCTCGAGCCGGAGGCGTGCGAGGCGGCGGTAGAGAGCGGAGCGGGAGATGCCGTCGCGGCCGATCAGATCGGCGACGGCGCAGGTGCCGAGCGCGGCGCAGAGCCCGCGGACATCCTCCGGCATGTCGGCGAGCGCCCGGGCGAGATCGTGGCGGGTCTCCACGTCCGCCGCGGCGCAACGATCCTGGCCATGCCAGGCGGCCAGCCCGTCCGTCTCCGCCAGCAGGCAGCCCAGCGGCTCGGCGCTGCCGGCGACGGGCGCGTCGAGCGACAGCACCGTGCCGCCCTGCGCCCGGCGCTGGCGATGGTGCCGGATCACGATGCGCGAGCACTGGTTGCGGAGAACGAGACCGGCGAATGCGCCGATGCTCCCGCGGCGCTTGTCGAAGCCCGGCAGCCGGCAGATCAGGTCGATGAGGAGGTCCTGGCGAAGATCGTCGAGGTCGGCGGCGGGGAGCGCCAGCTTGCGGTGCAGGCGTCGCGCCGCGAGGTTGGCCTCGTCGATCAGCGTGGCAAGGTCGGAGGGAGAAATCGGTGGGTGCATGTCGAAGGGTCCTGGTCGTTTCCGTTCACGACCCGACCGTGCAACATGCTGAAATCGTTTATCTCTCGGACTTCTCCCGAAAACCTCCCGAAAACCTCCCGGCGCCGCAGAACGGATCTAGGCGACGAACGCGATCTCGGACGGCGCGAGGGTGAGACGAGCGCCGACCTTGGACTTCCGCTCGATGAACCCATTGCTCGGGACCGCGTTCAGACGTGGGTTCCTGCGGAAGACATCGCGCAGCCGGTTCATGCAGCGGTCGACCTGTTCGGGATTGCTCTCCCGTCCCGTGCTGGCCTGCAGCGTGGCCGCGAGACTGTCCCTTGGCACCCAGCCGCCAGCAGCCACGGCCTCCTCGGCGAGCAGCACGAACGCGTCGAAGTCCCGCGGTTCGACCTCGAGTTCGATGCCTTCGAAGATCGCACGGCGGCCGATACGGTCGATCTGGAGGCGCGCATCCGGCGCTTGCGGTCCCGTGGGCACGCGGATCCGGCCGAGATCGAGCGCGAAGGGACGATCCGGATCGTCGCGCAGCAGATCCTCGGCGCGGGCTACCGTCATGCGGAGACAGTCGAACTGGCGGGCGACCGCGGTCGGCATGTCGCAGTCGCCGAGGCTGATCAGGGCGACGGGGGCTTCGCTGTCGATGGCGCCGCGCACGTGATCAACGATCTCCTGCGCGGTGTCCTCGCGCAGCCGCCGCACCAGGCAGACCTCCGCAGCGCGACCGTGGCTCTCGTGCCTGCCGAGCCGCCAGACCCGGGCCGAGAGCGCCGTCGGGCCGGGCCCGCCCAGCCCCGACTGCTCGCGGATCGCGCGGCAGAGCGCGGCGATGTCGATGTCGAAGGTCCGGAGGTCCAGCGCATCCCCGTAGCGCTCGCAGGCGCCGGTCTCCGGATCGACGACGACCAGCCCGTCGTCCACGACCTGAAAGACCGTGGCGCCGTCGTCGCGCAGATCTTCCCGCTCCGTCAGGATGCCGAGATTGCGGAGCGCGCGGACGATGCGAGGAGCGTAGGGCTGCAGGTCGGCGGCGCCGATGGAACGGATCGGGTGACGATCACTCTGCCGCAGCAGCAGCCTGATCAGCCCCGCGGCGTTTGCGGATGTCATTGTCTTCCAGCATGTCCAGAATGAGCCGTTCGTGCGAGTGGTCGCGCATGCTGACCGTCCGGGGCGGACGGATCGTCACCGGCACGACGATCTCGCTGTCGTCCACCTCGATGGTCACGTCGATCTTCGCGTGCACGATCCGCACGTCGGCGACATCGAGGTCGCACGCGACCTCCTTCAGGCGCTTCAGGGCGTTTTCGGAGTCGCCGAGGGTCAGGAACCACGGCGAGCGACGCAGCCGCCCCGTCGCGGTGATCTGGGCCTCGTCGACGCGCACCTCCCGCAGGGCGACATGGGTGATCTCCCCCTCGGGATCGAAGCGGAACCTGAACGCCGGTCCAAGCCTTTGCAGGGGCGCGAGCGTGTAGAGTTCTTCCTTCGCCGACGCTTCGAAGATGTCGCCGTCGCCGAGAACGTGCTCTCCGAAGAGCCTGACCAGCTTCTTCGCATCCGCTGCGGATTTCGAACCCACGGCGATCGACCCCCGTCGCGGATCGTACTCGATGGTCGACTGCACGATCTCGCGGAACTTCAGCGTGTCTTCGGCGCCCTCCTGGTCGACGTTCTTCGTCTCCGCCTTGGAGCCGTGCAGGATCAGCACCCGCAGCAGGTCCTCCTCCTCTAACCACCGGACGTCGCAATATTGCCCGTTGTAGCGGCTCGCGAAATGCAGACGCGCCGCTTCCGCGAAAGCCTCCTGCACGCCCGCCTCGTTGTGACGCGGCTCGACGTCCTCGCGATCGGCATCGCGTTCGAGCTTGGTCGAATGGGCGAGAAACGCCGCCGCGCTGAGGGCGCGGTCGAAGACGGGCCGGTGGTCAAGCCAGGTGACCAGCGCAATGAAGCGAGGGGTAAACCGCAGGTCGTCGGGCGCATTCTCGAGTCGGTACTCCGACAGGACGTCGATCCCGGCCTCCGAGGCGATTTCCTGGATGATCCGGGCGCCAGCATCCGTCGACAGCGTGGAGATGTTGAAAAGGGCGAACTGCAGGCTCGCCGGGAACCGCAGGTCGGCCTTTGCGAAGAGATCGAAGATCGCCTCGCGCCGTTCGGAGTCGTCCCCCGGCAATCCATCCCAATCGAAATCGATCTGGCCGAGATGAGGGCTGAGAAGGCGGTGAAGCAGTTCGAGATCGACGGTTCTAGAGAATGCGCGGTCGATGAAGTTCCTGATCCTTTTTGCCATGTGGTTTCTCCTTGGTCGCGAGACCCTCGCGCGGACCGGCAGAAAAACCGGAACGCACATCGGCAGTCCGCTTCGTTTTGCGCGGAATGATGCGCTGCCGGATTTGGCTGAAGCGGGACTGCCGATTCACCGCGCGAAGGCGGAATCTGTTCCGACAATGTTCTAGCCGAGCGGACAACCGTGAGTCGAGTCCGAGGCGGCTCCACCCGTGCCTGTCCGGACTCCGTGGGACGGTTCGCGAATGCGATGAGTAGGAGAAGGGCGAGACCTCACGGACCTGGCCCTAATGAAACGCCCCAATCCCCTCCCGCCCGACCGGATGACCCCCGCCGAACGCCGCACCGAGTTGTGCGGTCTGCTGGCGCTCGGGCTCGTCCGGTTGCGGCTGCGAGAGCGCGGCGAAGCTTCTGACGATACTGGAGAAATTCGCCTACACTCTCCGGCCGACCGATGCCGTCATGCAACTCCAACTCACCGGAGAAATGCATGAACAAGCCCGATCTCATCCCCGCGCGCCTGGCCGCGCTCAAGACCACGCCGACGCCCGACCTGAAGAAACAGTGGCGCGATCTGTTCGACAGCGAGCCGCCGCCGTTCAACCGCCGCTACCTGGAGAGCCGGTTGGCCTATCGCATCCAGGAACTCGCCTATGGCGGGCTGAAGCCCGAGACGGTCCGGCGGCTGGAGAGGCTGGGCGAGGAACTCGACGGCGGCGATCGCAAGAAGAGCCGCGTCCGCGCCGACACAATGCCCATCGCCGGCACTCGGCTGATCCGCGAATGGCAGGGCGTGGAGCACGTCGTCACCGTCATCGCGGACGGCTTCGAATGGCAGGGCCGACCCTACAAGTCGCTCTCCGCCATCGCCCGCGCCATCACCGGCACGCGCTGGAACGGCTGGGTGTTCTTCGGGCTGAAGAACCGGCGGGGGCGGACATGACGAAGGCGCCGGCGAAATCAGGAATGATCCGGAAGAAACGCTGCGCGATCTACACCCGGAAATCATCCGAGGAAGGGTTGGAGCAGGAGTTCAACTCGCTCCACGCCCAGCGCGAGGCCTGCGAAGCATTCATCGCCAGCCAGCGGTCCGAGGGCTGGGTGCTCGTCCGCGATCAGTACGACGACGGCGGCATTTCGGGCGGCACGCTGGAACGACCCGGTCTGAAGCGGCTGCTTGAGGACATCGAGGACGGGCTGCTCGACGTGGTTGTGGTCTACAAGATCGACCGCCTGAGCCGCTCGCTGGCCGACTTCGCAAAGCTGGTGGAGGTTTTCGACCGCAATGGCGTGACCTTCGTCTCGGTCACGCAGTCGTTCAACACGACCACGTCCATGGGGCGGCTGACGCTGAACATCCTGCTGTCCTTCGCCCAGTTCGAGCGCGAGGTGACGGCGGAGAGGATCCGCGACAAGGTCGCCGCCAGCCGGAAGAAGGGGATGTGGATGGGAGGCGTCCCGCCCTACGGCTACCGGGTCGAGAACCGAAAGCTGGTGGTCGATGAAGAAGCCGCCGAGGATGTCCGCTGGATCTTCGCCCGCTTCCTCGAAATCGGGTCGGGCACGGAACTGGCGCGCGAGGTCGCGAAACGCGGCATCTGCACGCCGCGCGGCAACCGGATCGACAAGAAGTACCTCTACCGTATGCTGAACAACCGCGCCTATATCGGCGAAGCGGTGCACAAGGGCGAGAGCTATCCCGGCGAGCACGACGCCATCATCGACCGCGAAACGTGGGACCGCGTCCATGCCATCCTGCAGGAGAGCCCCCGCAAGCGCGCCGCACGGACGCGCGCCGAGACGCCCGCGCTGCTGAAGGGGCTGCTGTTCGGGCCCGATGGCGCCGCCTTCTCGCCGACGCACACCCGAAAGGGCGACCGGTTGTACCGCTACTACGTCAGCCAGACGGTGCTGAAACACGGCGCCGGGTCCTGCCCGGTCGGCCGCGTACCCGCGGGCGAGATCGAGGCCGCCGTCATCGACCAGCTGCGGGCGTTGTTTCGCCAGCCCGAGATCGTGGCGGGGACGTGGAAAGCAGCACGCGTCCACGTCGACGACGTCACCGAGGCCGACGCCCGGACGGCACTGCAACAGCTTGATCCGCTATGGGACGAGCTATTCCCTGCCGAACAGGCGCGCATCGTGGCGCTGTTGGTCGAGCGCGTGGACATCGGCACGGACGGGCTCAACGTCCGACTGCGCGTCGACGGGCTCAGCGGTCTGGCCCGCGAGATGCTTGCCGGCGACATCGGAGAAGCTGCATGACCCGCGGGGCTCCGATCCCGGAGACGGTCACGCTCCACGTCCCGTTCCGGATCGTAAAGCGTGGCGGGAAGAAGGAGATGCAGTTGCCCGAGGGCGCCACGCAATCGCAGCGGACTGACAGCACGCTGGTCAAGGCGCTGGCCCGCGCGTTCCGATGGAAGCGGATGCTCGAGTCAGGCGAGTTCGCCACCATCGCCGAACTGGCAGAACAAGAGGGCATCGCCCCGTCCTACATGACCCGCGTCCTGCGGCTGACACTGCTCGGGCCCGACATCGTCGAGGCGATCCTGGACGGGAAGCAGGGACCGGAGGTGACGCTGGCAAGGGTTCTTGAGCCATTTCCGCTCGCGTGGCAGCAGCAGGTTTCGCATTTTTCTCTGTAGGCGCAAAACTGCGCAGTGAAGGGTTGACTCGTCGCGTATGCTCGCCTAAATCTCTGTAATCAGTTTTACAGAGGATTCTTCGATGCGGCTTGCGGCGCTCTCCGACATCCACTCTGGCTACACGGCGCGCGGCAGGCTCGATCCACTGTCAGAGGGTGGCGTGCCAGCCCTGCAGCTGCGCGACGTCGGGACGGACGGCCAGGCGCCAGGCCCGAACTTCCAGAGGTACGATCTGGGCAAGCTGTCTGACCGATACTTCGTCCGCGGCGGCGAGGTGGTCTTTCGCTCGCGCGGCGAGCCGAACGCTGCGGCGGCCGTTCGCGATCCGCTGCCGGAACCTGTCGTGGTCATCGTCCCGCTGGTGATCGTTCGCCCCGACAGGGACCGCGTGCTCCCCGAATACCTGGCGTGGGCCATCAACCAGCCCGACGCGCAGCGCCGGCTTGGCGCGGAGGCGCAGGGCACAAGTCTCAGGATGATCCCCATGGCGGTCCTCGAGAACCTCGAGATCGCCGTGCCCGATCTTCCCACCCAGAAACGCATTGTCGAACTCAATGCCCTCGCCCGGGAGGAAGGGCGACTGCTCCGCCAACTCGCGGCGCGCAGAGAAGAACTCGTAGGCGCTATTCTCGGTGAGGCCGCGAAGGCCGCCGACCAGAAGGAAATTGCCTGATGACCGATCAGATTACCCAACAGCAGATCAATCAGACCGCGTGGGCGGCTTGCGACACCTTCCGGGGCGCCGTCGATGCCGGCCAGTACAAGGACTACATCCTCGTGATGTTGTTCCTGAAGTACATTTCCGACCTTTGGAACGACCATGTCGAGACTTACCGCAAGCAGTTCGGTGGAGATGAAGCCCGCATTCGACGGCGCCTTGAGCGCGAGCGTTTCATCCTGCCGGAAGGCGCGAGCTTCTACGACCTCTACGCGCAGCAGAATGAGCCCAACATCGGTGAATTGATCAACATCGCTCTCGAGAAGATTGAGGATGCGAACCGCGCCAAACTGGAAGGGGTCTTTCGGAACGTCGATTTCAACAACGAGGCCAATCTCGGACGCCCGAAGGACCGGAACCGCCGCCTCAAGAACATGCTCGAGGACTTCGCCAAGCCTGCGCTCGACCTGCGCCCATCGCGGGTGAGCGAGGACATCATCGGCGAGTGCTACATCTACCTGATCTCGCGCTTCGCCTCGGACGCCGGAAAGAAGGCGGGCGAGTTCTACACGCCCACCGCCGTTTCCCGGCTGCTCGCCAAGCTGGCCGCGCCGCAGCCCGGTAACACGATCTGCGACCCCGCCTGCGGTTCCGGCTCGTTGCTGATCCAGGCCTCGCAGGAGGTCGGGTCCGAGAACTTCGCCCTCTACGGGCAGGAGGTGAACGGGGCGACCTGGGCGCTGGCCCGGATGAACATGTTCCTGCACGCCAAGGACGCCGCCCGCATCGAGTGGTGCGACACGCTCAACAGCCCCGCGCTGGTCGAGGGCGACCACCTGATGCGCTTCGATGTGGTGCTCGCCAATCCGCCGTTCTCGCTCGACAAATGGGGCGCGGAGGATGCCGACAACGACCAGTACAAGCGCTTCTGGCGCGGCGTGCCGCCCAAGTCCAAGGGCGACTACGCCTTCATCACCCACATGATCGAGATCGCCAAGCGGCAGTCCGGTCGCGTGGCGGTGATCGTGCCGCATGGCGTGCTGTTCCGGGGCGGGGCCGAGGGGCGCATTCGGCAGCAGCTGATCGAGGAGAACCTGCTCGACGCCGTCGTCGGCCTGCCCGCCAACCTGTTCACCACCACGGGGATCCCGGTCGCCATCCTGATCTTCGATCGCTCGCGCGAAGAGGGCGGCGCGAACGAGGACAGGCGGGACGTGCTGTTCATCGACGCCAGCAAGGAGTTCTCGCCGGGCAAGACCCAGAATGTGATGGACGACGCGCATGTCGCCAAGGTGCTGGAGACCTACGCCACCCGCGCCGAGATCGAGCGGTATTCGTATCGGGCCAGCCCCGAGGAGATCGCCGAGAACGGCTACAACCTCAACATCCCCCGCTACGTCGACACGTTCGAGCCGGAGGAGGAGATCGACGTCGCCGCCGTGCAGAAGGACATCGTGCGGATCGAGGCGGAGCTTGCCGACGTCCGGGCGAAGATGGCCGGGTATCTGAAGGAGCTCGGCGTCGATGTCTGATGGCGAAATCATCCTCTACAACACCGAGGACGGTCAGGCGGAGATTCAGTTCCGAGCCGTCGATGGGACTGTCTGGCTCAGCCAGTTGGAGATGGCGGAGCTCTTCCAGACAACGAAGCAGAACATCAGCCTGCACGTGCGCAACATCCTTGCCGAGGGTGAACTGGACCAGGAGTCAACGGTCAAGGAATACTTGACAGTTCAGGCTGAGGGCAAACGGCAGGTGAAGCGGTCGGTGACCGTGTACCGGCTCGAGATGATCCTTGCGGTCGGGTATCGCGTGCGCAGTCCCCGTGGAATTCAGTTCCGCCGGTGGGCGACCTCGGCACTGAAGGAGTATCTCGTCAAGGGCTTCGTCATGAACGACGAGCGCCTGAAGGATCCCGCCTGGGACTACTTCGACGAGCTGCTCGAGCGGATCCGCGACATCCGGGCGTCCGAGGCGCGGTTCTATCAGAAGGTCCGAGACATCCTCGCGCTCAGCGAGGACTACGACGCCAAATCGCCGACCGTGAATACCTTCTATGCAACGATCCAGAACAAGATGCTCTACGCCGTCACAAGCCACACGGCGGGAGAGCTGATCCGCGCGCGGGCCAATCCCGATCAGCCGAACATGGGGCTGACGACCTGGAAGAACGCCGACAAGGGTCGCCCCCTGCGCAAGTCCGACGTCGGCACGGCCAAGAACTATCTCGGCGCGGCCGAGATCCGGGAGCTCAACCTGATCGTCGAGACCTTCCTGAACACCGCCGAGTTGCGGGCGACACGGCGGCAGACCATGCGGCTGGCCGAATGGGAGGGGGTGCTCGACACCTTCCTGACCTCCAACGAGCTGCCGAAGCTGCAGGGCGCCGGCTCCGTCTCGGCGGAGGCCGCGAAGCGCATCGCTCACGATCGCTACGACGCGTTCGACACCAAGCGGAAGGAAGCCGCGCGGCAGGCGGCGGCCGAGGTGGACGACCTCGAAGAGCTGAAACGCATCGCCGACGTTGCGAAGGCGGAGAAGAAGGGCCGTAGCGATGCGTAATGGTTGGGTTCGCGTGCCATTCGGATCGGTTGTCACGATTGCTTCCGGACAGGTCGACCCCAAAAAGGAGCCGTTCGCTGATATGATCAGCGTCGGACCGGACAACCTCCTGTCCGGTGGAGGCATAGACAAGGAAGGACTCAGGACCGCGCGCGAACTTGGTCAGATTTCAGGCAAGTACGCCTTCGATGCCGCGTCAATTTTGTACTCCAAGATCCGTCCAAACCTAAACAAGGTCGCACTTCCAGACTTCTCTGGAATTTGTAGCGCGGATATGTACCCGCTTTGGCCGGTTGATGAGAACCATACGGATCGCGGGTTCCTATTTTTCACACTGATCTCAGAGCGCTTTGTTTCAGAAGCAACGTCGAGATCATTCCGCACCGGGCTTCCCAAAATCAATCGCCCTGACCTCGAAGGCATCGAAATCCTTCTTCCTCCGATTGCTGAGCAGCGTCGTATTGCCTTTGTCCTAGAAACTTGGGGGCAGGCAATCGAAAAGCTTGCCGTCCTCCGCGCCTTGAAGGAACAGCGCCTCGTCAGCCTTCGCGCAGCCCTCTTGTTCGGAGAGCTCCGCCTGAACGGCCAGCGGCGCAACTGGGCGCCGACGCGCCTTGGCGCAGTGACTCACGAACTGACCAGGCGGAATGGGGCCAAAGGGCTTGGCCGCGATTTGGTCATGGGCGTCACGAAGGCCGAAGGCGTCGTCCCCATGCGTGAGCAGACCATCGCTGGCGACATCAGCCGCTACAAGCGCCTGCCGCCCCGTGCCTTCGCCTATAACCCGATGCGCATCAACGTCGGCTCCATCGCGATGAACGAACGCGAGGAGGAGGTGCTGGTCAGCCCCGACTACGTCGTCTTCGCCTGCAACGCGGACGGGCTCGACCCCGACTACCTCGACCACCTGCGCAAGACGTCCTGGTGGGCCCACTACATCAACAGCGGCGGTTCGGGCAGCGTGCGCCAGCGGACCTACTACGATGACCTCGCCGCGCTGAAACTGCCTCTGCCAGAACTCGACGAGCAGAAGGCCATCGCCGCCGTCCTGAACACCGCGCGCGCCGACCTTGCCGCGACAGAGCGCGAGATCGAAGCCGTTGCGCTGCAGAAGCGCGGCCTGATGCAGAAGTTGCTGACGGGAGAATGGCGCGTGCCGCTCGCCCCCGCTGAAACCTCAGCAATCACGGAGGAGACCGAACATGCCGGATAAGAAGAACTACTGGACCCAGCAGCGCCCGGACGGGAAGTGGGAGTCCAAGCGCGAAGGCGCCACGCGCGCCAGCAAAGTCACGGACACCCAGTCCGGCGCCTGGGCCCATTCCCGCGAGAAGGCCGCTGAAACCAAAGGGGAGGCCTTCCTGAAGGGCCGCGACGGCAAGATCCGTGAGCGGAACACCTATGGGAAAGATCCCTATCCGCCGAAAGGGTGACGCATGGCAGACCTCCTGACATTCGATGAAGCCATTGAGCATTCAGCGCAATTCAAGAAGCGGCACTTGTTGCTTGGAAACGGTTTCAGCATCGCCTGTCGTCCGAAAATCTTCACGTACGGCTCTCTGTTTGAGCAGGCCGACTTTTCGACGGCACCCCGCTTGCCTGACGTATTTGACGCAGTCGGAACGACGGACTTCGAGCATATCATCAAGATGTTGGAGGACGCTTCGCGTGTTGTCCCCGTCTATTCAAAGGAGGCAACGGAGGCGGCCGCTCAAATGGCTGCGGATGCCGAAGCTCTGAAAGATATCCTCATTCAGACGGTGGCCAACAACCACCCCAATATTCCGAATGAGATCAACGACGAGCAATTCTGGGCATGCCGCCGGTTCCTGGCGCATTTCCTTGGCGACGAGAACAAGGACGGAAAGGTCTACACCCTAAACTACGACCTCCTGCTCTATTGGACCTTGATGCATGAGGACATGGGTTTCGACGACCCCATCAGCCTTGCTGCAAACGATGGCTTTGGGCGCGACGAGGACACGGAGCCGGAATATGTGAACTGGATGGGCGAGAGCGGGGCGCACGGACAGCGCGTTCACTACCTCCACGGCGCTTTGCACCTGTTCGATGCTGGTGCGGAGCTTCAAAAATACACTTGGGTCAACACTGGAAAACCCCTGCTTGAGCAAGCTCGCGAAGCCATGGGTGCGCGCAAGTTCCCGCTTTTTGTCGCCGAGGGAAAAAGCAATCAGAAGTTGGCTAAAATCAAGCATAGCGCTTACTTGCACCATTCATACAAGAGCTTCTCCTCGCAAATGGGTCAGAGGAATGATGCGCTCTTCATATTTGGGCATAGCCTGGCCGAGAACGATCAGCACATCCTGAAAAAGATTGCTCGCGGCAAGATCGGGCAGATCTACGTCGGTCTCTATGGCGATCCCAATAGTGATGGTAACAAGGCGATCAGGTCGGCTGCGAACGCCCTTGCGGCTCACCGTGATGAACGTGTCCCGCTGTCTGTTGCTTTCTTCGATGCCGGATCCGCCGAGGTGTGGGGGGCGTGATGGATCGAGGCCATGGGTTCGATACCCGCGAGAAACACCAGTCCCAGGTTCCGGCGCTGCAGCTGCTCGTGGCGCTCGGGTTCATCCCGCTCTCGCAGGAGGAAGCGCTGCGCCTCCGCGGCGGGCGGCTGCGGAACGTGGTGCTGGACGACGTGCTCGCTGAGCAGCTGATGCGCATCAACCGCTTCACGTACCGGGGCCGTGAGTACGCCTTCGACCTCGAGGACGCGCACGAGGCGATGCGGCGGCTGAAGCCCACGCCGGACCGCTTGAAGGGGCTGCGCGGCACGAACCAGGACATCTACGACACGCTCGTCCTCGGCACGACCATCACGAAGTCCATCGACGGCGACTCGAAGAGCTACTCGTTCCGCTACATCGATTGGGAGCGGCCGGAGAACAACGTCTTCCATGTCACTGCCGAGTTCTCGGTCGAGAGGACAGCGTCGAGCCAGACCAAGCGTTGTGACATCGTCGCGTTCGTGAACGGCATCCCGATCCTCGTGATCGAGAACAAGCGGCCGACCGAAAGCCTGAAGAAGGCGGACAGCCAGCTGATCGGCTACCAGAACGAGGACAACATCCCGCAGCTCTTCCACTTCGCGCAGCTGCTGATCGGCATGAACCGGAACGAGGCGCGTTATGCGACCGTCGGCACGCCGCGAAAGTTCTGGCAAACTTGGCGGGACGAGGAAGACACCGACGAGGCCATCGCGCCCTTCTCAAACCGCGTGCTCACCGTGGCGGAGAAGGACGCCATCTTCTCCGGCGACTTCGCGGATGCACGCGCCTATTTCGACGCGATGGCCGCCGAGGGCGAGCGCGCGGTCACGGCCCAGGACCGGACGGTTTATGCACTCTGCCGCCCCGAGCGGCTGCTCGATCTGATCCGCCGCTTCACCGTGTTCGATGGCGGCGTCCGCAAGGTTGCGCGCCATCAGCAGTTCTTCGGGATCCGCCGCGCCGTCGAGACGGTCAAGCAGCACGATGTCAGCGGCGCCCGAAAGGGCGGCGTGATCTGGCACACGCAGGGTTCAGGGAAGTCACTGACCATGGTGATGCTGGGGCGCTCGCTCGCTCTCGAGCGCAGCATCGAGAACCCGCGGATCATCATCGTCACGGACCGCGACGATCTCGACAAGCAGATCAAGGACACCTTCAAGTCCTGCGACCTCGAGCCGGTCCGCGCGACGAGCGGGGCTCACCTTCTGGAGCTCGTCCAGAACAAGGCTCCGCTGGTCACCACGATCATCAACAAGTTCGACACGGCGCTGAAGAACAGCAAGCTGATGGACGAGGATCCGAACATCTTCGTGCTGGTCGACGAGAGCCATAGAACGCAGACGGGGCGCTACGGCGGCCACAGCCAGTTCGCCGCCAAGATGCGGCGCCTTCTGCCCAGGGCCTGCTACCTCGGCTTCACCGGCACGCCCCTGCTGAAGAAAGAGAAAAACACGCTGTCGACCTTCGGGCGGCTGATCCACCGCTACGCCATCGACGAGGCGGTCGCCGACGGCGCCGTCGTGCCGCTGCTCTACGAGGGACGGCTTGTGGAGCAGCAGGTCTCGGGCACCGTGATCGACCGCTGGTTCGAGAAGATCAGCGAGGGGCTGACTGACAGCCAGAAGGCCGACCTCAAACGCAAGTTCTCCCAGATGGACGCGCTGGCCAAGACTGACCAGGCCATCCGAGCCAAGGCGTTCGACATCTCCGAGCATTATCGCCAGCACTGGCAGGGAACTGGCTTCAAGGCACAGCTCGTTGCACCCTCGAAGGCCGCGGCCGTCCGCTTCAAGGAAGTTCTCGACGAGATCGGCCACGTCTCGAGCGCGATCGTCATCTCGCCGCCCGACGAGAACGAGGGCAACGAGGAGGTCGACCAGGAGTCCAAGGACCTCGTGCGCCGCTTCTGGTCGCAGATGATGGCGCGGCACAAGACCGAAGAGGAGTACAACCGCCAGATCATCGATGCCTTCAAAGGCTCCGGCGATCCGGAGATTCTGATCGTCGTTTCCAAGCTCCTCACCGGCTTCGACGCGCCCCGGAATACGGTGCTTTACGTCTGCAAATCTCTGAAGGAACACAATCTCTTGCAGGCGATTGCCCGGGTGAACCGGCTCTACGAGGACGGCGGAACAGAGAAGCAGTTCGGCTTCATCGTCGACTACGAGGGGCTACTCGGCGAGCTGGACAGCGCCCTGACGACGTACAGCGCCTTCGAAGGTTACGAGGCGGCCGACCTTGCCGGGACGGTGCATGACGTCCGGGAGGAGATCCGCAAGCTGCCCCAGCTGCACGACCAGCTGTGGGACCTCTTCAAGCCGGTCCGGAACAAGAAGGACATGGAGCAGTTCGAGCAGCACCTCGCCGACGAGGCGCTGCGCCATGAGTTCTACGCGCGCCTCAAGGCATTCAGCCGGTGCCTGCACATCTCGCTCTCGTCCGACAAGCTGTTCGATGTCTTCGACGAGACCAAGGTCGATGCCCTGAAACGCGACTGGAAACAGTTCTCCGAACTCAAGCGCTCGGTCCAGCTCCGCTACCAGGAGACGGTCGATGTCCGCGAGTTCGAGCCGAAGATCCAGAAGCTGCTCGATGACCATGTCGTGGCGATGCCTGCCGAAACCATCATCGAGGTGGTGAACATCAACGATCCTGATGCGCTGAAGGCGGTCGTCGAGGAGACGGGCGTCTCCGAAGCCTCGAGGGCGGACCGCATCGCCAGCGCCACCCGGCGGGCAATCACCGAGAAGATGGATGAGGACCCGACGTTCTACAAACAGTTCTCCGAGCTGCTCGAAGAGACCATTCGCGCCTATCGCGAGAAGCGGCTCTCCGAGCGCGAGTACCTGAACAGCGTCGTGGACCTCGCGAGCAAGGTGGCACGCAAGGATCGGGGCCGGGATGTTCCCGAAAGCATCCGGGGCGATGAGGATGCACAGGCGTTCTTCGGCGTCCTGGAAGGTCAGCTCAAGATCAAGGACGATGAGCCGGTGGCCGGCGACGAAGCAGCATCCATCGCCCTGGAGATCATCGACATCATCAAGTCCCACCTGATCGTCGACATCTGGTCGAACGAAGTGGCCCAGAACAAACTGCGCAATGCCATCGATGACTACTTCTTCGACGTCCTGCGCGACGAGAGGGGCGTCGACCTGCCCGTGGAGGTGCTCGACGAGCTCGAACTGAAGATCATGGACCTCGCCCGGGCCCGGTTCGCGGCATGACGCGGGAATTGCATTGCCTGCAGTACGGTGAGCAGGAGATACGATACGAAATCGTCCGCCGCCCGAGGAAGACACTGGAGATCGCCGTCGAGCCGGATGCGTCGGTGGTGATCGCGGCCCCGGAGGACGCGACGCTCGACGCCATAGAAGCCAAGCTGCGGAAGCGCGCGGCATGGGTGACGCGGCAGCAGCGGTACTTCTCCCAGTTCCTGCCGCGGACGCCGGAGCGCAGTTTCGTCGCCGGGGAGACGCATCTCTACCTGGGGCGGCAGTATCGTCTGAAGGTCGTCCCGCATGTCCAAGAGAGCGTGAAGCTGATCCGCGGCTACATCGTCGTGCAGACTCACCGGCCTAACCGGCCTGAGATCACGCGCGAACTTGTCGAGGCATGGTACCGGGACCGGGCCCACATCAAGTTTCCGGAACGGATCGAACTCTGTCTCGGTCTGTTCCCGGATCCCGAGGCATTCAGGCCGAAGGGTCTCATCGTACGTCAGACCCGGCAGCGATGGGGGTCCATGTCACCGGCCGGACGTCTGCTACTGAACCGCCGCCTCGTGCAGGCGCCGGTCGATGCCATCGACTACGTGATCACCCACGAACTCTGCCACGTGGCCGAACCCCATCACGGGGCAGCCTTCTTCGATCTCCTCGACAAGGTGATGCCCGACTGGGAGCGCCGGAAGCAGAGACTGGAACGGGCCATGGCCTGAGAACTTCCGAACCCGGTCGCGGCAGCCCCAAACGCGACTCCAATCCAAGCAATTTCAACGGCTTGAATTTCGTCAATATCTACAGGGGCTTATGAGAAATTCACCAAATCGGCGCAGTCATGAGGTCCAGAGAATATCAGCCCTCAGAGACCGCTTCCGGGCCTCCTGGCGACGAGGCCAGTTCTCAGCCCAACCCGCATAACCCTCGAAAACAACGGAAAAATCCGGCCGCAGCCGGATCGGGAGAACGCTTTCGCGGGGGCAAGTGGCGGAGTGGAAGGGATTCGAACCCTCGAGACGGTTTCCCGCCTGCACCCTTAGCAGGGGTGTGCCTTCGACCACTCGGCCACCACTCCGCCGACGGCTTTAGCATCTGAAATGCCGGAACTACAAGAGGTCGAAACCCATCCGTGGCAAAACCTCGTTACGGCCGGTGGCAAAGCTGCCACGACGTGCGGTGGATTGCGAAATCCGTTCCATTGGACCCGCCAACTGCGGTTGGAAAAGTCCCGTGCCAAAGAATGCCGTCGAAACGCGCTGCGGATGGCAACTGCGGTGACTGGCTGTCACGGTGGGCGATGGGTCGCGAAAGCCGCCGCATTGGCCCCCACTAACTGCGGTTGGAAAAGCGCCGCTCAAAAGGTGCATTCAACTCACGGCGCGGGAGGCGGTAACTGGCCGTCCGGTCGGGCGTCACACCAGTTTCGGATGCGGGCGGCAGGAATGGTGCGTCAGGTCCGATGCGACAGGCCCAAGCATCGGGCCCAAGTATCGGGCCCGATGCTTCAGGAGTGGGGCATCAGGAGCGATGCATCACACGCGGGCGTCACGCCCGGGCGTCAGGAGCGGCGCTTCACGCCCGAAGCATCATGGCCCGGGATCACGGGCGGCGGGACAGACCCGAAGCGTCACGCGCAGAGCGCACCACGCTCGGGCGCATCAGATCGGGGGACCATTGGGCTCGAGGCGCGTCAAGCCCGAAGCGTCACGCCCAGAGCGCAGCACGCTTGGGCGCATCAGATCGGCGGACGGGTCACGCCGGAAGCGTCACGCCCAGAGCGCGCCACACTCGGCCGCCTCACGCCCGGACACACCAGCCCCGGCGTGCCAAACCGGGCGCGTGTCAGGCGTTAAACAGGAAATGCAGGACGTCGCCGTCCTTGACCTCATAGCCCTTGCCCTCGACCCGGAACTTGCCGGCCTCGCGGGCGCCGGCCTCGCCATTGCCGGCGACATAATCGTCATAGGCGATGGTTTCGGCACGAATGAAGCCGCGCTCGAAATCGCCGTGGATGACGCCGGCGGCCTGCGGGGCGAGCGTCCCGCGGGTGATGGTCCATGCGCGGGCCTCTTTCGGGCCGACGGTGAAATAGGTTTGCAGTCCCAGAAGCCCGTATGCCGCCCGGATCAGCCGGTCCAGCCCGGCCTCGTGCAAGCCCATCTCCTCAAGGAACATCGCGGCCTCATCGGCGGGCAACTGGCTGATCTCTTCCTCGATCCGGGCCGAGATCACCACCTGCGCGGCGCCCTGATCGGCCGCCATCCGGGCCACCGCGTCGGACAGCGCATTGCCGGTCGCGGCCTCATCCTCGGCCACATTGCAGACGTATAGGACCGGCTTGGCGGTCAGCAGTTGCAGCATGTCCCACGCCCGCCGCTCATCCTCGGCCACGGCCACGGTCCGGGCCGGCTGCCCCGATTCAAGGGCGGCCTGCGCGGCCTTCAGCAGACGTTCCTGCGCCACGGCTTCCTTGTCGCCGCCTTTCAGCTTGCGCTGGATATTGGCCAGACGGCGCTCGACCGATTCCAGATCGGCGATCATCAGCTCGGTCTCGATGGTCTCGGCATCGGCAATGGGATCGACGCGGCCCTCGACATGGGTCACGTCGCCATCCTCAAAGCAGCGCAGCACATGGGCGATGGCGTCGACCTCGCGGATATTGGCCAAAAACTGGTTGCCCAGACCCTCGCCCTTGCTGGCGCCCTTCACCAGCCCGGCGATGTCGACGAAGGTGATCCGGGTCGGGATGATCTGCTTGCTGCCGGCGATCGCGGCCAGCTTCTCGAGCCGCTGGTCGGGGACGGCGACCTCGCCCACGTTCGGCTCGATGGTGCAGAACGGAAAGTTCGCCGCCTGCGCCGCGGCGGTCCGCGTCAGCGCATTGAACAGCGTCGATTTGCCCACGTTCGGCAAGCCGACGATACCCATCCGAAAACCCATCTCTGCAACCTTTCATCAATTCGGCGGTTAATTAGGCCCGGGGCGCGTGCAAGTCCAGCCCGGCCCGGTCAAACCCCGTGGAAAAGGACCGTTTTCATGCAGTTCACCCCATATCTGTCGTTCCAGGGCGAGTGCCGCGAGGCGCTGACGACCTATGCCGAAATCTTTGGCGGCACGACACAGCTCATGCCGTTCTCGGACATGCCCGCGGGCGACGGCATGCCGCGGCTGGAACACGGTCAGGCGGATTGGATCATGCACGGTCAGCTCGATCTGCCCGATGGCGGGGTGCTGATGGGGGCGGACATGCCGTCGCAATACGGGGGCACCAAGATGGCCGGTTCCTCGGTCGCGATCAGCCTGCCCTCGGCGGCCGAGGTCAACCGCGTGTTCACCGCCCTTGCCACCGCCGCCACCATCGGCATGCCGGTGGGGCCGACCTTCTTCTCGCCCGCATTCGGGATGCTGACCGACCGCTTCGGAACCTCGTGGATGATCATGGCGGCGCCTGCGGAACAGCCGGACGGGGCGGCAGCCTGACCCGCCGTATCATCGCGGAGTGCCCGCCGCATCATCGCGGAGAGATTGCGCCCGGCCCGCTGGCGGTCTAGTGCTGTCAGCCGAATGATATCCGCTGGCAGACGGGGGCGAGCCATGACCAGAATCGACGATACCTTCGCGCGGCTGCGCCAGCAGGGCAAAAAGGCGTTCGTGTCCTATATCATGGCTTCGGACCCCGATTACGGCACCTCGATGGCGGTGATGAAGGGTCTGCCGGGGGCGGGTGTCGACATCATCGAGCTGGGCATGCCCTTCACCGACCCGATGGCCGACGGCCCCACCATCCAGATGGCCGGGCAACGCTCGCTCGCCGCCGGCGGCAGTCTTACCCATACGCTGGATATGGTGCGGGTCTTTCGCGAGGATGACGACCTGACCCCGATCGTGCTGATGGGCTATTACAATCCGATCTATTCGCGCGGCGTCGACAAATTCCTTGCCGATGCAGTCGAGGCCGGCGTCGACGGCCTGATCGTGGTCGACCTGCCGCCCGAGGAGGATGATGAGTTGTGCATCCCCGCCCAGAAGGCCGGGCTGAACTTCATCCGCCTTGCCACGCCGACGACCGACGACCGGCGGTTGCCGGCGGTGGTCAAGAACACCTCGGGTTTTGTCTATTACGTCTCGGTCACCGGCATCACCGGCGGCCCGGCCGCGAATGCCGATGCCGTCGCCCCCGAGGTCGCGCGGATCCAGAAAGCCGCCGGCCTGCCCGTCGTCGTCGGCTTCGGCATCACCACGCCCGAGGCCGCCGAGGCGATCGCGCGCGTCGCGGATGGCTGCGTCGTCGGCTCGGCGATCGTCAAGTCGATCGGTGAGGGGTTGCCGGTCGAGGATATCCTGAAGCAGGTCGCCGATCTTGCGGCGGGCGCGCATCGGGCCGGCTAAACCGGCGCTTCGGCCAGCACATCGGCAAAGCGCCGCATCCGTTCGACGCGCCGGTCCATGATCCGCCGCCACAGGGGCGGGACAAGCGCGATCGCCGCCATCAGCGGCAGGGAATAGGGCAGCACCGGGCGCGGCGGCGTCCCGCGCGCCAGACGCAGATCGGGATAGGCCCGGCCCGGATGGGCGTGATGGTCCGAATGGCGCGGCGCGTTCACCATCATCAGCGATGACAGCGGATGCCCGGCGTCCCAGCTATGGGCGGGGCCGACGGGCTCGATCCGGCCATCGGCCCGCTGGCGACGGCGCAACCCGTAATGCTGGACATAATCCGACATCATAAGCTGCATCTGCGCATAAAGGCTGAGAGCCAGATAAAACGCCAGACCGGATCCGCCCCAGATCAGCGCCACCCCGACCATGCACGCGACCGCGCCGCCCACCCAGATCACATAAGGGTTCAGCCGCCCCTGCCCCGCCGCCCCAGTTGCACCGCCAGTCGCCGCGCGCCGCGCCGACAGCGCGCGTTCCGCCGCAAGCCCGTCACGGAACGATCCGAACCATGCGCGGGGAAAAAACCGCCAGAACCCCTCGCCCAGCCGCGCCGAGTTCGGGTCGCGGTCGGTTGCGACATGCAGATGGTGCACCAGCCGATGGCTGGAGGTATGGTGCCCGAACAGCAGGCTGACGAACACCGCCGCGCCAAGGGCGAAAAGCCCGCGCGTGGAACGGTGGATCAATTCATGCGCGTTCGAGTTGGAAACCTGACCAAAGAACATGCCCGCCGCAAGAAACAACCCCAGCTTGTGCCACGGCCCCAGGACCTGCCCCATGCCCGGCCCCGCCCAGCCGCCCATCCACGCATCCGTCAACGCGCTCAGCGTCGCGGCAAGGACGATGAAATGCGCGCCGACAAGGGTTACCGACAGGGCGTTTGCACCGGGGGTCGCGCGGCCCTCCTCGGGGTCGGGAAAGGCGCGGGCGATGATCGTATCGGCCGACGGGCTGGCGAGGCTGATCCAGACCAACGCGAGCCACACCCACCAGCCGCCGAAAGCGGCCGCCAGCAGGATCAGCACGGCGGGAGCAAGGGCGGCGAGCGCGAAGGCCCATATCTCGGGTGGCCCGGACCAGCGCGGGAATGCCGCCATCAGAACAGGCTGCCCTGACCCGGTGGCGGTTTGCGCGGCGCCGATGCCGGCTTTGGCTCGGGCGTGACGGGTGTCACCGCTGTGCGGCCATCGGCGAATTCGATCTCCATCCGCGGGGTTTTGGCCGCCACCTCGGCCGAGGTGATCAGCCCCTTCGGCCCGTGCACCACGGCAAACCCACGCTTCAGCGTCTCGGGATAGCCCAGCGTCCGGCGCAGACGGTCCAGACGGTCCAGCGTTTGCTGGCGGGGCGGGGTGATACGGGCGCCTGCGGCGGAAAGGCGCGCGGTCAGCCCGGCCAGACGCTCGGCGTCGCGGCGGGCATGGCGGGTCAGATCGTCCAGATTGCGCCGGAACGCGGGATGCAGGCGGGTGGCCAGGCTTTGAAACTGGTCCTGCCGCCGCTCGATCCGGCGGTCGGTCGCCGGGCGCAGCCGCGCGGCCAGCGCCCGCACCGCCTGCCGGCGGTTCGACAGATAGCCGGTCAGCAGCGCCGGGCGGACCGGGCGGCTGTTCAGTATGTCACGGCGCCGGGCGACAAAGCTGCGCAAGGCAGGCTCTAGCCGCTCGGCCCACAGGTCAAGGCGTTGGCGCGCGGGCTCGGTCAGCGTCTGCGGGCGCCCCATGGCGCGGGCCAGATCGCGCAGGCGCTGGCGCGGCTGATCGACGCGGATCCGCATGCCCCGCAGCATCCGCGCCGCCAGCTCGTCCAGCCGCTGCGCCAGATCCAGCCGCACCGGCACCGCCAGCTCTGCCGCCGCGGTCGGCGTCGGCGCGCGCAGATCGGCGGCATAGTCGATCAGCGTGGTGTCGGTTTCATGCCCCACCGCCGAGATCAGCGGGATGGCGCTGTCGGCGGCGGCGCGCACCACGATTTCCTCGTTGAAACCCCAAAGATCCTCCAGACTGCCGCCGCCACGCGCGACGATCAGCAGGTCGGGACGCGGAACCGGGCCGCCCGTCGCGGGCAGCGCGTTGAAGCCGCGAATCGCCGCCGTGACCTCGGGCGCGCATTTCGCCCCCTGCACCGCCACCGGCCAGATCACCACCCGGCTGGGAAAGCGGTCGCGCAGCCGGTGCAGGATGTCGCGGATCACCGCCCCCGACGGCGAGGTTATCACCCCGATCACATCCGGCAGAAACGGCAGCGGCTTCTTGCGCCCGGCCGCGAAAAGCCCCTCGGCCTCCAGCATGCGGCGGCGCTTGTCCAGCATCGCCATCAGCGCGCCCGCGCCCGCCGGCTCGATCTGATCGACGATAAGCTGATATTTCGATTGCCCGGCGAAGGTGGTGATGCGGCCGGTCGCGATCACCTCCATCCCCTCCTCGGGCATCTGGACCAGCCGCGCGACCTGCCCCTTCCAGCAGACCGAGGCGATCAGCGCGCGGTCGTCCTTCATGTCAAAGTAAAGATGCCCCGAGGCCGGGCGCGACACCCGCCCGATCTCGCCGCGCACCCGGATACGGCCGAACTGATCCTCGAGCGTGCGCTTCACCGCGCCGGAAATCTCGGACACGGTGTATTCATGCGCGTTGCCGCCCGCTGCGGGTTCGTCGATCAGATCATCCATGTGTCTTGTTCCCTTTCCGGGGGCACAGTAGAACGCCCCGGATCACAGCGAAAGGGCGGCGAATGAATATCCTGATCCTGGGCGGCGGCGGGCGGGAACACGCGCTGGCATGGGCGATCCGGCAGAACCCCAAATGCGACCGGCTGATCGTGGCGCCCGGCAACGCGGGTATCGCCGAAATCGCGGAATGCGCCAAGCTGGACATCCTGTCCGGGCCGGATGTGGTCGATTTCTGCGGCGAGAACGCCATCGGCTTCGTGGTGATCGGCCCCGAGGCGCCCTTGGCCTCCGGTGTGGCCGATGCGCTGCGCGCGGCGGGGGTGCGGACCTTCGGTCCCTCGGCCGCGGCGGCACGGCTGGAGGCATCCAAGGCCTTCACCAAAGAGGTTTGTGACGCAAGCGGCGCGCCGACCGCCGGCTGGGCGCGGTTCACCGATGCCGCCGCCGCCCGCGCCCATGTCGCCGAAAAGGGCGCGCCGATCGTGATCAAGGCCGACGGGCTCGCGGCCGGCAAGGGCGTCACCGTCGCCATGACCGAGCCCGAGGCGCTGGACGCCATCGACCTGATGTTCGGCGGCGAGTTCGGCGCGGCCGGCGCCGAGGTGGTGATCGAGGAATTCATGGATGGCGAGGAAGCCAGCTTCTTCGTCCTGTGCGACGGCACCGACTGCCTGCCCGTCGGCACGGCGCAGGATCACAAGCGCGTCGGCGACGGCGACACCGGGCCGAATACCGGCGGCATGGGCGCCTATTCGCCCGCCCCGGTCCTGTCGCCCGCGTTGCAGGAACAGGTCATGGAACAGATCATCCGCCCCACCGTGGCCGAGATGGCGCGGCGCGGCACGCCGTTTCAGGGCGTGCTCTATGCCGGCCTGATGATCAAGGACGGCCGCGCCCGGCTGGTCGAATACAACGTCCGCTTCGGCGACCCGGAATGTCAGGTGTTGATGATGCGGCTTGGCGGCCAGATCCTTGATCTGCTGCTTGCCTGCGCCGAGGGCCGGCTGGCGGGCTATAACGTCGAATGGGCCGCCGATCATGCGCTGACCGTGGTTCTGGCGGCGCGCGGCTATCCCGGCGCCTATGACAAGGGCAGCGTGATCCGGGGGCTGGACGCGCTGCCGCAGGACAGCCGCCATATGGTGTTTCACGCCGGGACCGGCGAACGCGACGGCCGGATCATCGCCACCGGCGGCCGGGTTCTGGCCGCGACCGCGCGCGGCGACAGCCTGGCGCAGGCGCAGGCCGAGGCCTATGCGCTAGCCGAGGCCATCGACTGGCCCGAGGGCTTCTATCGCCGCGACATCGGCTGGCGCGCGCTGTAAATGCTGGCGTGAAATGGTGGCGCGAGGTCCCGCGCCGGACCGGCGCCCCACGACGACGACCCGCCACGGCCCATGACGGGTCACTACGGGCCACTACGGGCCACTACGACCCGCGACGGTGCTGTGGCCTTCCGGTGATCAGATCTGCTTTTCGGGCATGTTCACGACCAGCCCGTCCAGCTCCGGCGTGACCTTCAACTGGCAGGTCAGGCGCGAGCGTTCGGGATCGGGCTGCCAGGCGAAATCCAGCATGTCCTCTTCCATCGGGTCCTTCGGCGGCAGCCGGTCCACCCATGCGGGATCGACATAGACGTGGCAGGTCGAACAGGCGCAAGCCCCGCCGCAATCGGCCTCGATCCCCGGGACGCCGTTATCGCGCGCGCCCTCCATCACGGTCATTCCGGTGCGCACCTCGATTTCATGCTTGGTGCCATTGTGTTCGATATAGGTGATCTTCGGCATCTGGCCCGTCCTTTGTTCGGCATTCCAGATAGGTCAACGACCGCGCAATGAAAAGGGGCGGCCCGAAAGCCGCCCCGGATCATATCGGTGTCGCACCGAATTCCGGCGCGAGGTCCGGGCGCCTATTCGATCGGCAGCGCGACAAAGCGCGGCTCGCCCGCCCGGCGCAAGAGCAGCAGGACCGATTTCCGCCCCGCCTCCTTGGCCTGGGTGATCTGGTCGTGCAGTTCGGTGACCGAGTTCACCGGCGACTGCCCGGCCTCGATGATGATGTCGCCCGCGTTCAGCCCCTTGTCGGCGGCAACGCCTTCGGGATCGACCGATTTCACCACCAGACCCTTGCTGTCGCGGCCCACGCCCAGTTCGGCAGCGATTTCCGGGGTCATCGGCTCGACCTTCATGCCCAACAGATCCTCTTCGCTTCCGCCGGTCGTGTCCACGCTGGACCCGGGCTGCGAGGTGCCCTCGGCCAGTTCGCGGCGCCCCAGCGTGACCTTCAGATCCTCGGGCTTGCCGTTGCGCATGACGACCACATCGACCGCCTCGCCCACCGGGGCGTCGGCCACGCGGCGTACCAGATCGCGCGAACTGGTGATATCGCCGCCGGCGAATTTGGTGATCACGTCACCGGACCGCATGCCCGCATCCGCAGCCGGGCCTTGCGGCACATCCGTCACCATCGCGCCCTCGGGCTTGGGCAGGCCAAGCGCGTCGGCCATGTCGGGGGTCACATCCTGAATCTTGACGCCCAGCCAGCCGCGCCGCGTCTCGCCATAGTCGCGCAACTGCTGGACGACCTTGTTCACCACGTTCGAGGCCATCGAGAAGCCGATCCCGATCGAGCCGCCGTTGGGCGACAGGATCGCGGTGTTCACGCCGACCACGTCGCCGTTCATGTTGAACAGCGGACCGCCCGAGTTGCCGCGGTTAATGGCCGCATCGGTTTGCAGATAGTCGTCATAGGTTCCCGACAATTCGCGGTTACGCGCCGAGACGATCCCGGTCGAGGCCGAGAAACCCTGACCCAGCGGGTTACCCAGCGCCAGCACCCAGTCGCCGACGCGGGCCACGTCCGAATCGCCGAACTTCACGAAGGGCAATTGATCGGACCCAGTGTCCACCTTCAGCAGCGCGATGTCGGTCTGCTTGTCGGTGCCGACCACCTTGGCGGGCAGCTTCTTGCCCGAGTAGAACTCGATCTCGATCTCATCCGCGCCGTCGATCACGTGGTTGTTGGTGACGATATAGCCGTCGGCCGACACCACAAAGCCCGAGCCCAAAGCGTTCGAACGCTGCGGGCCGCCGCGCCCGAAGGGCCCGTTCGGCATGCCGTCGCCCGGACCGTCATCCGGCCCGCCGGGGCCGCGGAAGTCACGGAACAGATCGCCGAAGGGGCTGCCATCGGGGAACATCGGGTTGGTCGGCGCGGCAACGGTCGAGGTGGTGGTGATGTTGACCACCGCCGGGCTGACCCGTTCGACCAGATCGGCAAAGCTGGGCGGCGCCTCTTGCGAGGGGGCCGCCTGAACCGGCTGACCGGGCGGCGGTACGATAGCGGTCTGGCCGTCCTGGGTCTGCGTCGCGACCTGCGCGCTGAGAAGGGCGGGCACCGCGCCAAGTCCTAGCGACAGGGCCAGCACCGAGACCGCAAGGAAACGGCCACGGGACTTGATTGCTGATCCCTCGGGGGAAGTCTTCGTCGTCATGCGGATAATCTCCAAGTTCTGCGGACACCAAGAAACGTGCCGGCAACGGATTGGAATTAGGGCCAATTGAACGGGAGTTGCAAATAAATCACGCTCTCACTCGGTGAACTGATTGTGACTTGCCTTCGCGGGGGTTGGCAGCGCGCGGAATGATCCCCGCGCGCCGCCGATGATCAGTTTGCCGGGGCCGTCGGCGCGGCCGGCTGCGCGTCGGGGGACGCGGGGGCGGCGCCATCGGGCGCGCCGGCGTCGGGCGCGGCCGCATCCGGCGCGGCCGGTGTCGTCGAAGCATCGCCAGAGGCCGGGGGCGCGCTTGCGTCCGGCGCCGTGCTGCCCGCGGCCGGCGAAGTGCCAGCGGCGTCCGGCGCCGCATCCGGCGCCGTGTCCCCGGCCGGTGCATCGGGCACCGCCCCTTCCCCCGTCGTGTCCGCGCCATTCGCCGGCGCCTCCGGCGGCATGGCCGCATCCGGCGTGGTCGGGGTGGGCTGCGGTACCGGCGGCGCGGGGGTTTGCGCGTTCTCGGCGCCATCGCCCTGCATATAGCTGAAGAACTCACCTTCCGGCGCGATCACCATCGACGAGTTTTCGCCCTTCATCGACGCCTCATAGGCCTGCATCGAGCGGACGAAGGCGAAGAACTCGGGGTCGCGCCCATAAGCTTCGGCGAAGACCGCGTTCCGCCGGGCATCGGCCTGACCGCGAATGATCTCGGCGTTGCGCCGCGCTTCCGAGGTCAGCTCGACCACGGTGCGGTCGGCCGCCGCCCGCACCCGCTGCGCGGCCTCGCCGCCACGGGCGCGTTCATCCGCCGCTTCGCGTTCACGCTCGGCGCGCATCCGGGCAAATGTCGCCTCGAGGTTCTGATCCGGCAGGTCGGTGCGGGTCAGGCGCACGTCGATCACCTCGACTCCAAGCGCGGCGGCGCTGGCGCGGGCCTGATCGCGGATCTGGTTCATCAGGGGCGTCCGGTCATCCGACAGCACCGTGGTTGACGGAACCGAGCCGAGCACGGCGCGGATGGCGTTGACGATGATCGGCTGGATACGGTCCTGCGCCCCCTGCACGCCGCTGGGGCCGACGGCCTCGCGGAACTCGACCGTATCGGTGATCCGCCAGCGCGCGAAGGCGTCGACGATCAGCCGGCGGTCGTCAAGCGGCGTCACCTCCAGCGGGCGCGTGGTCAGCGACAGGATCCGCTTGTCGTAATATTGCACCTGCTCGATGACCGGGAATTTGAAGCCCAGTCCGGGTTCGTTGATCACCCGCACCACCTGTCCGAAGCGGGTGACGAGCGCACGTTCGCGCGCGTCGACCACAAAGACCGAGGACATGATCGCAAAGACCACGAGGACGAGAATCGGCAGCAACCATCCGCCAAGGCGGGCAAAACGGCCGGGATTGGGAGAGTTCGGGTTACTGGCCATCTTACTTGTCTCCCTGCGGGGTTGGTGCGGTCAGGCGGTCAAGCGGCAGATAGGGCACCACGCCCGATCCCTGCCCCCCGGTCGTCGGCACGCCGTCAAGGATGACCTTGTTCACCCCGCCAAGGACTTTTTCCATCGTTTCAAGATACATCCGGCGGCGGGTCACATCCGGCGCCTTCGCGTATTCGTCGTAGATCGCGTTGAACCGCGCGGCCTCGCCCTCGGCGCCGTTAACGGCCTGGGCGCGATAGGCTTCGGCCTCTTCGCCAAGCTGGGCGACCTGGCCGCGTGCTTCGGCCAATACGCGGTTGGCATAGGCGTCGGCCTCTTTCTCAAGCCGGTCACGCTCCTGCTGGGCGGCCTGCACGTCGCGGAAGCTGTCGATGACCTGATCCGGCGCCTCGGCCCGGTCAAGGTTCACACGCACCACATGTATACCGGATTGATAGCTGTCCAGCGTCTGCTGGACCGCCGTGGCGAGTTCCTGTCCGATGGCGCCACGGTCGCGGTTCAGGACCGGGGCAAAATCGGTGCGCGCGATGATGTCGCGCATCGCGGATTCGGCGACGGCCCGCACGGTATCGCCCGGGTCGGCCAGCATCAGCAGGTATTTCTCGGGGTCCGAGATATTCCAGACCACCTGATATTCCATGTTCACGATATTCTGGTCACGGGTCAGCATCAGCCCGCTGTCGGTGACCAGCGGACCACCCGAGTTCGTGTTGCCGCGCTCGGCATAGCGGCCGCTGCCGATCTCGGTCACACGTTCGCCGGTGACCTGCACGATTTCGGCGGTGACGACCGGCCAGGGCGCGAAGTTCAGACCCGGTCCGCCGGTGCCGACGGGACGGCCGAACAGGAACTCGACCGAGCGTTCTTCCTGACGGACGGTGTAGAAACTGGCGTAGACCCACAGCGCCACCAGCGCCAGCGCGATCAAGCCCAGAACCCCGCGGCTTGGCAGCATGCCGCCAAGACCACCGCCCCGGCGCGGCGGCTGCGGCCCGCTGCCACGGCCGCCCATCAGCACGCGCAGGCGATCCTGCCCCTTGCGCATCAACTCCTCGATTTCCGGGATCTGGTCGGGACGGCGCTGGCCACCGCGCGGCGGCGGGCGATCCTGATCATCCGGGTCCTGCGGCGCCCCCCAGGGACGTGGCGGCTGCTGGTTGCCCCCGTTCTTGCCGGGGTCCTCGCCTTTCTTGCCGCCCTGCGGTTCCTTGTCGTTACTTCCGCCGCCCCAAGGGCCCTGATTAGCCATCCGTCGCCTTTCCGTCCAATTGTCCATCCTGCAAACTGGGGGCTGAGCGTTGAAAGTCAACCAGCCCCGGTGTCGCAGTCGGGATTTAAGCCGTCATTCCGTCAAGCCGCCGGCACGGATTCGTGCGGGCCGACCCGACGGGTCACATTGCGCATCGTCACCAGTTCCTCGGCCAGGGTGGGATGCACGGCGATGGTGGCGTCGAAATCCTCTTTCGTGGCCCCCATGCCCATCGCGACCGCGACAAGCTGGACCATCTCGCCCGCTTCCGGGGCGAATATCTGGCCCCCCAGAACCTTGCGAGTTTCGCTGTCCACGACCAGCTTCATCGCCGCCTTGGCCTCGCTGCCGGCGAAAAGCGACCGCATCGGACGGAAACTGGTGGCGTAGACATCGACCGCCCGGTGCTTCGCCGCCTCATCCTCGGTCAGTCCGACGCAGCCAAGCTCATGCGGGCGGGTATAGACCGCGCTGGCCACCAGCCGGTGATCGACCTTGCGGGGTTTGGCGCCAAAGACGGTATCGGCAAAGCCGTGCCCTTCACGTATCGCGACCGGGGTCAGGTTGACGCGATCGGTCACGTCCCCGACGGCATAGACCGAGGGCAGGTTGGTTTGCGACCATTCGTCCACAAGGATCTGACCGAACGGACCCAGGGTCACGCCCGCCTCGGCCGCGCCCAGACCGGCGGTGTTCGGATGCCGCCCGGTGGCCACGATGACCGCGTCGAAATCGCCGGTGCTGCGATCGGCAAAGGTGACGTGACGGGTCTGGCCCCGCAACTCGATCCGGGCGATGGTCTGGGACAGGCGCAGATCGACACCGATCTCGCGCAGTTGCTGGCCGACCAGTTCGCGCCCCATCTCGTCGAAACCGCGCAGGACATGCGGGCCGCGATGAACCTGCATGACGGCCGCGCCCATACCGGCAAGGATGGTGGCGAATTCGCAGGCGATAAAGCCGCCGCCCACGATCAGAACCTTGCCCGGCAACGTGTCGAGCAGAAACAGATCGTCCGAGATCAGCGCATGCTCCGCCCCCTCGAAATCCGGCAATGTGGGCCGGCCGCCGGTGGCGATCAGGATATAGCGAGAGGTCAGGCGCGTGCCGTCGGCAAGCGCGACCGTATGGGGGTCGATCATCCGCGCGCGCTGATCATGGATGGTGACGCCCGCATTGCTCAGCCCCTGCCGGTAAAGCCCCTCAAGCCGGTTCAGTTCGGCATCGAGCTTGCGCCGGAAAATGGTCCAGTTGAACGGCCCGGCCTCGGCCCGGGTCCAGCCATAGCCCCGCGCTTCGGCCACCGAGGCCCCGCCGGTCGAGGCGAACAGCATCAGCTTCTTCGGCACGCAGCCGCGAATGACGCAGGTGCCGCCCATGCGGCTTTCCTCGGCAAGGCCGACCTTGGCGCCATATTCCGATGCGGCGATGCGGGCCGCGCGCACCCCGCCCGAGCCGCCGCCGATCACGAACAAATCAAAATCAAAGGTCATCCGCGTTCCTCGGGCGTCAGTTCGATGGTGCTGCCGTCCTCGCGCCCGATGATGGCCAGCCGGCAGATGTTCAGAAACAGCCCCGTTTCGACCACGCCGGGCAGCGCGTTCAGCACCCGCGACAGCCGCGCCGGATCCTCGATCTGCTCCAGCGCCAGATCAAGGATCAGGTTGCCCTCATCGGTGCGATACGGCGTGTCGTCGCGCTTGCGCAGCAGTATCGGGCGATGCTCCATCCCCTCGGCGACCAGCGCCTCGCCGATCAGCTTGCGGGTGATTTCCCAGCCGAAGGGGATCACCTCGACCGGCAGATGAAAGGCGCCAAGCTGCTCGACGACCTTGGTCGGGTCGGCGATGACGACCATCCGGTCCGAGGCCATGGCGACGATCTTTTCGCGCAACAGCGCCCCCCCGCCGCCCTTGATCAGGTTCAGGTCGGGGTCGATCTCGTCGGCGCCGTCGATGGTCATGTCCAGCCAGCCGATCTGGTCCAGTTCGTGCACCGCAAGACCCAGCGAGGTGGCAAGCTCGGCCGTCGCGGCCGAGGTGGCGGCGCAGATCAGCCCCAGCGGTTCTTCATCATTCCGCTCGGCCAGCCGGCGGACCATGACGGCGGCGGTTGACCCGCTGCCAAGGCCCAGCTTCATGCCGGGCTCGACCAGCGCGACGGCGGCGCGTGCCGCGGCGTCCTTGGCGATGTCTGAAGATGAGGCTTCGGCCATGGCATACCTTTGCAATTGTTGCCCTTGCAGGCGGTGAATAGCGTCGGGATACAGCCATATAGGCGCAGATGCCACCCCGGGGCGAGGGGGCAAATGACGGGCGCCGGGCACGGCCCCGCCGTTGAGCGCCGACATATTCCGGCGCGGCAGGCGGGTCGCGGTCATTCCCCCCTCTCATTCCCTCGTGACCGGGCGCGGGAATAGATTGCTCTTGCAGGGGCAATGTCCTAGACCGCGCCGCATGATGCAAAAGCCGCTGTTCCCGCCCGGTTTCGCCGCCCTGATCGTCGCCGCCGGGCGTGGTCAGCGGATGGGCCATCCCGAACCGAAACAATGGCATGATCTGGGGGCGAACGGCCGCACGGTGCTCGACCATGCGATCGACAGTTTCGCCGGGGCGGAACGCACCGTCGTCGTCCTGCATGCCGAGGATATGGTGCGCGGGGTGGAACGGTTCGGCGGACGGGTGACGCTGGTCACCGGCGGCGCGACCCGGCAGGACAGCGTGCTGGCCGGGCTTTCGGTGCTGGAAGGGTCGGGAATCGGCTACGTCCTGATCCATGACGCCGCCCGCGCCACCTGCCCGCCCGAGGTGATCGCCGGCGTGGTCGATGCGCTAAGCGCCGGCGCGGATGCCGCAGCCCCCGGGGTCGCGGTCAGCGATGCCTTGTGGCGCGGCCATCAGGGTCAGGTCGCGGGAACCGTCCCGCGGGCCGAGCTGTTCCGCGCCCAGACCCCGCAGGGCTTCCGGCTGAACATCGCGCTGGCCGCCCATCGCGCGGCCGCCCGCCACACCGCTGCCGACGATGTCGAACTGGTCCGCGCCATGGGGACGCCGGTCACCATCACCGCCGGCTCGGACGATAATCTGAAGATCACCCGGCCGGGCGATTTCAACCGCGCCGAGCGGATCCTGGCCGCGCGACGGATCGCGGCGGATCACGCGGCAAGCGACGGCGGGACGCAAGCCACCGATACAACGCCCGCCGATGGCAGGGGTGCCGATACGAAGGATGGGGCGATGGATGTCAGGCTGGGCAACGGGTTCGACGTGCACGCATTCGGTCCCGGCGATCACGTCACCCTGTGCGGGGTTCGCGTCGAGCACGACAAGGGGCTGGTCGGTCATTCGGACGCCGATGTCGGCATGCACGCCCTGACCGATGCCATCTATGGTGCGCTGGCGATGGGCGATATCGGGCGGCACTTCCCGCCCTCGGACCCGCAATGGAAGGGCGCCGACAGCGCGATCTTTCTGCGACACGCCGTCGGGCTTGCCGCATCCCGGGGCCTTCGGATCGGCAATGCCGATGTCACCCTGATATGCGAGCGACCCAAGATCACCCCGCACGCCCCGGCGATGATCGCGGCACTGGCCGAAATCATGTCCGTCACCCCCGACCGGATCAGCGTCAAGGCCACGACCACCGAGCGGCTGGGCTTTGCCGGCCGTTCCGAAGGCATCGCCGCGCTTGCCACCTGCACCCTGATCGGAGGTGACCGATGACCACCCCGCCCCGTCCGACTGCGCCCCGTCTGACCCCTGCCCGTTTCATCGCGACATGGTTCGGCGTCGGACTGCTGCGCCCGGCCCCCGGCACATGGGCCTCGGCCGTGGCGGTGATGCTGGGCGTGCTGATCCACCGGCTTGGGCATTTTCCGCTGCTGGCGGCGGCGACGGTCGCGGTGACGATCCTGGGTTTCTGGTCGGTCGAGGCCGCCAGCCGGGGCGACGCGCACAAGGACCGTTCCGAGTTCGTGATCGACGAGGTTGCGGGCCAGTGGCTGGCGCTGAGCTTCGCCTCGGCCGGGTTCTGGTTCGCGGGCGCGCCCTCGACGATGTTTCCCTGGCCCGCGCCGGTCGCCGCATTTCTGTTCTTCCGGCTGTTCGACATTTGGAAACCATGGTGGGTCGGGCGGCTTGACCGGCGCACCGATGCGGCGGGGGTTATGCTGGATGATCTGGCGGCGGGTGCGCTGGCCGGGGTCTGCACGATCCTTGCCGCCGCGATCGCGCACGGCGTGTTCCTGCGATGACGACGCGCGGCAGCAACGCTTTGGCGCGGCAGACCCTCGCCTCGGCCCGCCGGGCGGGCGTCATGCTGGCGACCGCCGAAAGCTGCACCGGCGGCATGATCGCGGCGGCGCTGACCGCGATACCGGGGTCGTCGGATGTGGTGGATCGCGGCTTTGTCACCTATTCCAACGCCGCCAAGATGCAGATGCTGGGCGTCGGCGAAAAGACCCTTTCCGCCCATGGCGCGGTCAGCGAGCCGGTCGCGGCCGAAATGGCCCGGGGCGCGCTTGACCGCTCGGACGCGGGCGTCGCGGTGGCGGTGACCGGCATCGCCGGACCCGGCGGCGGCAGCGCCGAAAAACCCGAGGGCCGGGTCTGTTTCGGCATCGCCACGGCGCAGGGTACGCGGACGGAAACCGTCGATTTCGGCGCGCTCGGGCGCGGCAATGTGCGGCGCGCCACGGTCCTGCATGCGCTGAAGCTTGTGCTGAACGCCCTGCCCGGCGCCCCTACCGGCCCTGCGACGGACCCTGCGACCGGCCCTGCGACGGGCGCGGCCTGATCCGGAAAAACCTGCGGCGCAATTGCACCATTCGGTGCGGACAGCGGCGCGTGCCCCCTCGACTAGGCGGCGCGCCGGGGACATGGTGCGCCGGGCTAAACGGAAAGGACCGCCGGCATGGAAACAATCGCGTTGCTGTTCGGGGCCGGCTTTGTCGCAGGGGTGATGAACACGGTCGCCGGCGGGGGGACTTTCGTGACCTTCCCGACCCTTGTCTTTACCGGCATACCCATCGTCGCCGCCAATGCCACCAGCACGCTGGCCGCCCTGCCCGGTTATCTGGCCGGCGCACTGGGTTTCCGGCGCGAGTTGGCCTCGATCGACCGCGCGCAGGTGCTGCGGCTGACCGTGCTGACCGTGATCGGCAGCATCATCGGCTCGGTCCTGCTGATCTTTTCGTCGAACAAGGCGTTTTCCGCCATCGTGCCGTTCCTTCTGCTGATCGCCACCCTGGCCTTTGTCTTTGGCGAACAGATCCGCGCCTTCGCCAGCCGCCACGCGCGCGAGGTGACGGCCTTCGGCGCCGGCGGCATGCTGGGCGTGTCGATCTATGGCGGTTATTTCAACGGCGGTCTGGGCATCATCCTTTTATCGCTGTTCAGCCTGTGGGGGATGCGCGACCTGCACCAGATGAACGGGCTGAAAACATGGCTGTCCTTCGCGCTTTCGCTGATCTCGGTCGCGGTGTTTCTGGTCTATGACATGTTCACCGGCACCGCGCCGCTGATCCACTGGAACGCGGCACTGATCATGGCGCTGGGGACGATCACCGGCGGCTATCTGGGCGCGCCGCTGGCGCGGCGCATCCCGCGCCCGATCCTGCGGGCCTTGATCGCGGCGATCGGATTCGGCATGGCAGCGGTATTCTTCTGGCGGATGTTCTAAGGAAAGGAACCCCAATGTCCGATATCAAACGCTTCGAGACCGGCCCGCGGATGAGCCAGGCCGTCGTCCATGGGGGCCTGTGCTATCTTGCCGGTCAGGTCGGCAAGCCCGGCGCGCCGGTGGCGGATCAGACCCGTGAGGTTCTGGCCCAGATCGACCGGCTGCTGGCGCAGGCCGGCACCGACAAGACCCGTATCCTGACCGCCCAGATCTGGCTGGCCAGCATGGGCGATTTTGCCGAGATGAACGCGGTCTGGGATGCATGGGTGCCGCAGGGTAACGCCCCGGCGCGCGCAACCGGCGAATCGGCGTTGGCAACGCCCGATTACAAGGTCGAGATCATCGTGATCGCCGCGGTCTGATCGCGCCGATGCCCGGGCGGCTCGTCCCGCCCGGAATCACGCCGCCTCGGCCGCAAGCTGGCCGATGCGCTTCACCATCGCCCTTAGCCCGTTCGAGCGTTGCGCCGACAAATGTTCCTCGAGCCCCAGCCGGCCCAGTTCGGCAGGGGCATCGATCGCGGCCACCTGAGCCACCGGCACGCCCGCATAAAGCGCGTGAAGAATGGCCACCAACCCCTTGACGATCAAGGCATCGCTGTCACCAATAAAGTCAAAGCGGCCGGACTCGATCGCCGGCATGATCCAGACCTGACTGGCGCAACCCTCGACCTTTGTCGCGGGCACCTGCAAGGCCGGGTCCATGGCCGGCATGGCACGGCCCAGCTCGATCACATGGCGATAGCGATCCTCCCAGTCGTCCAGAAAGCTGAAGGTGTCGGCGATGTCTTCGAAAGCGGGTGTAGCCAATGGTCCGTCCTTTCCCTCATGCCTATCTAGGTCCGGGCAGCGGGGGTTTCCAGACGCATCGCAATCGCCTATGACCGGGAAAACGGCGTTTAGTCAGGAATGTGACGCATGACCTTCCCCACGCTTCGGAAATCGGCCCTGCTTTTGTCGATGGCGACGGTATTGACGCTGGCGGGCTGCGGCCGGTTCAGCGACAGCGGCTGGAATCCGCTGGGCTGGTTTGCGCAGGAAGACACCGGCCCGACGACGCTTGCCCCCAAGGGCGGTTACCCGGACGCCTCGGATGATTTCCGTTCCCTGGTGCCGGCGGCGACCAATGCCCGATTCGAGCCGCTGGTCGAAGGTCGTCTTCTGGTGGTCGAGGGCGCGGTGCCGACAAAGGGCTGGAATTCGGCCGCCCTTGTCACCGAAACCCCACAGCCCGGCGACCGGCTGACCCCCGACGCCGATGGTGTGCTGCGCCTGCGCTTTCTGGCGGTGCCGCCGGTGCCGGGATCGCCGCAGGCCGCGATGCCCGCGAACCCGCAAACCGACAAGCTGACCGTCGGCCTGACGCTTTCGCACGAGGCGCTTGCCGATATCCGTCAGATCGTGGTGATGAGCGCCAGCAATACCCTGACGCTGAAGCCGCGCTGATCCGCCCCATCCCCAGGACCCGTCCCTGGGGTCCGTCCCACCGCCCGGCCAATCCGCGCGGTGGGGGTGAGCCCCATTTCAGCGCCGTGTCAGCGCAGCGGCGCCCGCGACAGGCGCTTGGCGTTGGCATGGGCGCGGCGGCTGTAGGGCCGAAGTGCTGCCGCCATCATCCGCTCGGGCGTGGCGCCGCGGCCGACGGCGCGGCTCATCGCGCGGAACGCGGCCCATGCGGCATCCTGCTTTTCGATGAACATGCGGCTTTCCTCGCCCGGCGAGGTCGGCCAAAGCCCCATCATTCCGGCCACACGCATGGCGATCACCATCTGCGATTCGACGCCAAGCCGGAACAGTTCCGTCCAAAGCCGGACCGAGTCCGCCGGGGACAGCGCGGTGAAATCTGGCGTCAAATTGCGTGCCATCGGCAAAATCCAATCCCAAAATCGCATCGCCGGATCGGAGGTGCGTTCCCCCAATATGTAGTAACGGACCGGCTTGCCAAGGAATTTATACATATATTTGTTTTTTTTGCCGCGAGGTGTTTCCCAAATGGGACTGGCTGTCCAACCGGCTGGCCAAACCGGCATCCGGGGTGTAGGAGCGGGCGATCCCTTTTTGCTCGCGCCCCGGTCCTGCCATGAACCTGACGATCCGCCGCCCCGACGACTGGCATCTGCATCTCCGCGACGGCGAGATGCTGCGCGCGGTGCTGCCCTATAGCGCCAATCACTTCGGACGCGGGCTGATCATGCCCAATCTGGTGCCGCCGGTGGTCACGGCCGAGGACGCGCGGTCCTATCGCGAACGCATCCTGAATGCGCTGCCGAAGGGGGCGGATTTCGTGCCCCGCATGACGCTGTACCTGACCGAAAAGACCGATCCCGCCGATGTGGTCCGCGCCCATCAGGAAGGGCTGATCACGGCGGTCAAGCTGTACCCCGCCGGTGCCACGACCAATTCCGATTCGGGGGTGCGCGACTTTGACAAGGTGCGCCCGGTGCTGGAGGCGATGGCCGAAAAGGGCGTGCCGCTGTGCGTGCATGGCGAGGTCACCGACCCCGAGATCGACATTTTCGACCGCGAGGCGGTGTTCATCGACCGGGTGCTGGAACCCTTGCGGGACCGCACGCCCGGGCTGCGCGTGGTGATGGAGCATGTGACGACCCGCAACGGCGTCGATTATGTCCGCGCCAATGCCGGGTCGGGCGCCGATATTGCGGCGACCATCACCACCCATCACCTGATCATCAACCGTAACCATATTCTGGCCGGCGGCATCCGCCCGCATTACTACTGCCTGCCGGTGGCCAAGCGCGAAGAACACCGGCTGGCGCTGCGGCAGGCCGCGGTCTCGGGCGACGCACGGTTCTTTCTGGGCACCGACAGCGCCCCCCACCCCGACGCGGCCAAGCTGTCGCCCTGCGGCTGCGCCGGCTGTTTCACCGCCCCGAACACGCTCTCGATCCTCGCGCAGGTGTTCGAGGAGGAAGGCGCGCTGGACCGGCTGGAGGCATTCACCTCGCTGAATGGTGCCGCCTTCTATGGGGTCGAGCCGAACCCGGCGCGCATCACGCTGACCCGGCGCGACACCCCGGCGATCCACCCCGAGCACATCGGGTTCGACACCGCCCGGGTTACGGTGTTCGACCCGGGTTTTCCGCTTTTCTGGCACGTCGAATGAAAGACCGCACATGGCCCTGACCTTCCCCCCCGCCGAAGAAATCGCCCGGCTGACCGCCGGCATGCTGCTGGACATCAACGCGGTTCATTTCAACGCGGCCGATCCGTTCACGCTGGCCTCGGGGCTGAAATCGCCGACCTATATAGATTGCCGCAAGCTGATCTCGTATCCGCGCATCCGTGGCACGCTGATGGATTTCATGGCGGCGACCGTCTGCCGGAACGCCGGTTTCGAAGCCTTCGACAATATCGCCGGGGGCGAGACCGCCGGCATTCCGTTCGCGGCCCTTGTGGCCGAACGGCTGGGCCTGCCGATGACCTATGTGCGCAAAAAGCCGAAAGGTTACGGCCGCAACGCCCGGATTGAGGGGGTGATGGGCGAAGGCGACCGGGTGCTTCTGGTCGAGGACCTGACCACCGATGGCGGCAGCAAGCTGTCTTTCGTCGATGCGATCCGCGAGACCGGGGCGACCTGCGGGGATACCGCCGTGATCTTCTATTACGGGATCTTTCCGGAAACCCCGAAAACGCTTAAGGATCATGGCGTTACGCTGCATCACCTGTGCACCTGGTGGGATGTTCTGGCGGTCGCCCGCGCGCGCGGATCGTTCGACGATCCAACCTTGGCCGAGGTCGAACGCTTTCTTCGGGAACCGCGCGAATGGCAGGCCGCGCACGCCTGAGGTGCGGCGGAATCCAGCCCCCGCGGTCCGGCGGGCGACGAAATTCGTCCCGGACCCAGTGCCGCCCGGTGGCGCAATATGCAATAAGGGTGCGTTTTCTAGATTCGGTCGGGGGCGGATGACATGAGCGAGGTCAGGGCAATTCAGGCGCGGCAAGCGGACCCCCTGCCCGAGCCCGCCACCCCCTATTCGATCGAGGCGGAACAGCAGCTTCTGGGCGCGATCCTGACCAATAACGAGGTCATGGACCGGGTCATCCAGATCGTCCAGTCGGCCCATTTCTACGATCCCGTCCACGGCCGCATCTTCGAATTGTGCCGGGAACGGATCGGACGCAACGCCCTTGCCAGCCCGGTCACCATAAAGGCGTTCATGGAGGATGACGAGGGGCTGAAGGAACTGGGCGGGCCGGCCTATCTGGCGCGGATCGCGGGGGCGGCGATTTCGTCCTATGCCGCGCGCGACTATGCCCAGATGATCCGCGATTTCGCGCTGCGGCGCGAGTTGATGCAACTGGGACAGGACATCACGGCGCGGGCCGCCAAGGTGATGGTCGACGACGACCCCGAGGAACAGATCAAATCGGCCGAGCAAAGCCTGTATCAGATGGCCGAACAGGGGGTGGCCGAACGCGGGTTCCAAAGTTTCCTGAAAGCCGCGCTGACCGCCGTCCAGCATGCCAACGCGGCCTATCAGCGCGACGGCGGCCTGTCGGGCACGCCGACCGGGCTGATTGATCTGGACCGCAAGCTTGGCGGCCTGTCGCAGTCGGACCTGATCATCCTTGCCGGGCGCCCGTCGATGGGGAAAACCTCGCTTGCGACCAACATCGCCTTCAACGTCGCCAAGGAACGCGCGCGCGATCCATCACAGGGCGGCGTGGTCGGCTTCTTCTCGCTTGAGATGTCGGCCGAACAACTGGCGGCGCGGATCCTGTCGGAAGCATCCGAGGTGCCCAGCGAAAAGATCCGCCGCGGCGACATGAGCGAAGAGGAATTCCGCCGCTTCATCGACGCCGCCACCGCGCTTGAGACCTGCCCGCTTTACATCGACGACACCCCGGCCCTGCCGATCCACCAATTGGCCGCCCGCGCCCGCAAGTTGAAGCGCACCCACGGGCTGGACGTTCTGTTCGTCGACTATCTTCAGCTTCTGCGCGCCTCGTCGGCCAAGGACAGCCGGGTGAACGAGGTCAGCGAGATCACTCAGGGGCTGAAGGCGGTGGCGAAGGAACTGAACATCCCGGTCATCGCGCTGTCCCAGTTGTCGCGTCAGGTCGAAAGCCGCGAGGACAAGCGCCCGCAGCTTTCCGATCTGCGCGAATCGGGCAGTATCGAGCAGGACGCCGATATCGTCATGTTCGTCTTCCGCGAGGAATATTATGCCGAACGCGAAAAGCCGGGCGAGGATGACCTGTCGAAAATGGCCGACTGGCAGGCGCGGATGGAACGGCTGCATGGCCGGGCCGAGGTGATCATCGGCAAGCAGCGCCACGGGCCGATCGGCACGGTCGAGCTGTCCTTCGAGGGGCAGTTCACCCGCTTCGGCAATCTGGAAACGCATCACGCGCCCGGCCGGAACTGGGACTGACCCATGACCTTGCCTGTCCCGGTCGTGACGGTCGGCCTTTTGATTCTGTCCAATCTGTTCATGACGGTGGCGTGGTATGGCCATCTGAAGTTCAAAGGCACCGCCCTTGGCATCGTCATTCTGGTCAGTTGGGGCATCGCGTTCTTTGAATATGTCCTGCAGGTTCCGGCGAACCGCATCGGTTACGGCTATTTCAACGCCGCCCAGCTGAAAACCATTCAGGAAGTCATCAGCCTGACGGTTTTCGCCGGGTTTTCATGGCTTTATCTGGGCGAAAAGCTGACCTGGCAGCACGGCGTCGGATTTGCGCTGATTTGCCTTGGCGCATGGTTCGTGTTTCATGACTGGACCTGATATCCGCTCTGAACCCAAGGCTGCGACCGCTGTGCCGACATCCGACCGCCGCACGCCCCCGCATATCCTGACGCTGGTCGCCATGGCCGGCATCGGCTCGCTGGCGATGAACATCTTCCTGCCCTCGCTGCCCGATATGGCGCGCGAATTCGGCGTCGACTATGCGGTCATGCAGCTTTCGGTTTCGGCCTATCTGCTGGCCAGCGGGGTCTTGCAGCTTTTCATCGGGCCGCTGAGCGATTCCTATGGCCGGCGTCCGGTCATGCTGGGCGCGTTCATGATCTTTCTGGCCGCGACCGTCGGCACGATCCTTGCGCCGACGGCGAACTGGTTTCTGGCGTTCCGCATCATGCAGGCGGTTTCATCCGCCGGCTTCGTCCTGTCCCGGGCGGTGGTGCGCGACATCACCCCGGCGGACCGGGCGGCGGCGCGAATCGGCTATGTGACGATGGGCATGGCCATGGTCCCGATGGTCGGGCCGATCATCGGCGGGGTGCTGCACGAAGCCTTTGGCTGGCGGTCGAATTTCATGTTTCTGGGGGCGCTCGGGCTCGCGGTGCTGTGCATGGCATGGGTCGATATGGGCGAGACGATTCACGACAAAGGGCTTGGCCTGCGCGCCCAGATCAGGCGTTATCCGGTCCTGCTGTCCTCGGTGCGGTTCTGGGGCTATTGCGGCGCGGCCGCCACCGCCTCGGGATGCTATTTCGCCTATCTCGGCGGCGCGTCCTTTGTCGGCGAAACGGTGTTTCACCTGACCCCGGCCGAGGTCGGCTATTTCTTCGCCATTCCGGCGCTTGGCTATGTTGTGGGCAATTTCTCGGCCGGGCGCTGGTCGTCGCGATACGGCATGAACATGATGATTCTGGTCGGCGCCATCATCACCTTCCTGGCGGTCGCCGGCGCGCTGATGGCGGATCTGCTGGGCGTGGTCAGCCCGCTTCTGTTCTTCGGCGCGATCGGGTTCATCGGGATGGGCAACGGGATGCTGCTGCCGAATGCGCTTGCCGGCATGATGTCGGTGCGCCCCGATCTTGCCGGCACCGCGAGCGGCATCGGCGGGGCGATGAACATCGGCGGCGGCGCCATCTTGGCCGCGATCACCGGCATGCTGCTGGTTCCCGGGGCCGGCGCACGACCGCTTTTATGGGTCATGTTCATATCCGCGATCGGGTCTTGTCTGGCGATTCTGTGGGTGATCCGGCGTGACAGGCGGCTTGGTGCGCAATAACTATACCTGTACATGAACGCGATATGCTGGGGCAAAGCGTGCCGCCACGTCAAGATAGAAGATGCCCCGGGATGCCGCCCGAACCCCGCGCAATCGCCGGAAACCGGGCCCTGTCTTAACTAGCTCAACCGATGTCGGCGGTTTTTCGCCAAATATGGCGGGCTTCCGCGCATGACATGGAACCAATCGCCGTCCGATGTTGCGTATTTGGCACGCGTCTTGTTTACGGTCTGAAACGAAAACGGGGCGCCTGCAACCGCCCCCACAAACGGGACAGTGATCTTTGCCACGCAGCATATCTGACCGCCTGAACGCCATGCTTGAGGGCTGGCTTCCTGAAAAACGCCTTTTTCTACGTTCGGACGACCAGACCCGCTTCATCCGGCTGCGGCCCACGACCCAGGCGCTTGCGCTGGGCGGGACGGCGATCATATTCGGCTGGTCGGTGGTTGCGACCTCGATCCTTTTGACCGACACCATCGCCGCGGGCAGTTCGCGCGATCAGGCGGCCCGGTCGCAGGCGGCGCTGGAAGAGCGTCTTGACGCGCTGCAAAGCGAACGCGACAGCCGCGCAGCCGAAGCCGCCGCCGCGCAGGAACGCTTCAACGTGGCGCTGAACCAGGTTTCGGACATGCAGTCGCAACTGCTGTCGTCCGAAGAACGCCGGCGCGAGCTTGAAACCGGCATGGGCGTGGTGCAGGACACGCTGCGTGAGGCGCTGAAATCGCGCGACAAGGCCGAGGTCGACCTTGCCCATCTGACCGGCACCGACGCACCCGACATGCTGACCGACAAGGGCCGGTCCGAGGAATTCTCGGTCGCGCTGGACATCCTTTCCGAAGAATTGAAAACCGCCGCCAAAGAGCGTGCCGAGGCCGAAAAGGCCGCCGCCGCCGCCCGTCAGGCCGCCGCGACCGCCAAGGTCGAGCGTGATCAGGTGATCGAGCGTCAGGACCAGATCCTGACCCAGCTTGAAGACGCCGTGACCATGTCGACCGGGCCGATGGACAAGGTTTTCCGCAATGTCGGCATGGACCCTGAAAAAGTCCTCAAGACGATCCGCAGCGGTTATTCCGGGACCGGTGGCCCGCTGACCCCGCTGAGCTACTCGACCAGCGGCAACGCCGCCATCACCGAGGGCGAGACCCGCGCCAACGAAATCATCGTTTCGCTGGACAAGATCAACAGCTACCGGATCGCGGCATCGAAGCTGCCGCTCAGCATGCCGGTCAAGACCGCGTTCCGCTATACCTCGCCCTATGGTTCGCGTTGGGGGCGGATGCATAAGGGCGTCGACATGGCCGGCCCGTCCGGCAGCCCGATCTATTCGACCGCCGACGGCGTGGTCTATTTCGCCGGCTGGCAAAGCGGTTTTGGCCAGGTCGTAAAGATCCGCCACGAACTCGGTACCGAAACCGTGTATGCCCACATGTCTAAAATTCGCGCGAAAGTGGGCCAAAAGGTATCGCGCGGCGACCAAGTAGGTGATATGGGCAGTACCGGACGTTCGACCGGCTCGCATCTGCACTATGAGGTGCGTGTGAACGGTCAGGCCGTGAACCCAATGAGCTTCATCAAGGCAGCTCAGAACTAAAAGTATCATCGAGGCAGCCCAGCATGTTTTCAAAGACTCGCGTCACTGAACCCGGACCGAAAACACTTCCGCCCGAAGCCGATCCCGTCCGCGCGCATGATTCCGTGCCGGCGGAATACGGTGCCGGCCAACAGCGCGTGAAATCGGGCCCCTCGGTCCTGTCGGGCGACCTGACGGTCAAGGGCAACATCCAGACCGCCGGCGACGTGCAGATCGAAGGCACGGTCGAAGGCGACATTCGCGCCCATCAGCTTATCGTCGGCGAAAGCGCCACCATCCGCGGCGAAATCGTCGCCGATGAGATCATCGTCAACGGCCGTGTCGTCGGCCGGGTGCGTGGGCTGAAAGTGCGCCTTTCGGCGACCGCCCGGGTGGAAGGCGACATCATCCACAAGACCATCGCGATCGAATCGGGCGCCCATTTCGAGGGCTCGGTCCAGCGTCAGGAAGATCCGCTGGCCAACGGCGTGACCAAGAAACTGGCCCCGCCGCAAGCCCAGTCGCAGACCCAGGCCACGCCGGAGTAACCGGGCTTTGGTCGACAGAATTCAGGGCGGTCCCGCAGGGGGCCGCCCTTTTCGATTGGGCCGTTGCCGGGATAAGCGCTTGCGCCGGTTTGCGGCAGGCGCGCCCGCGATCAGCTTTGCAGCTTGGTGATCAGCGCCTGCCGGACAGCGGGCGGCACGAATTTCGACACGTCGCCGCCAAGCCGCGCGATTTCCTTGACCAGCTTCGACGCAATCGCCTGACGTCGCGCATCGGCCATCAGGAAAACCGTCTCGACACTGGAATCCAGCGCCCGGTTCATGCCGACCATCTGGAACTCATATTCAAAATCGGCGACGGCGCGCAGGCCGCGCACGATCACCGTGGCGCCGACATCGCGGGCGCAGTCGATCAGCAGGTTGTCGAACGGATGCACCTCGATCTTGCCGCCGGTCCGCGCGGCGATGCCGGCGCATTCGGCCTCGACCATCGCGACACGTTCCTCGAGCGAGAACAACGGGCCCTTGTCGCGGTTGATCGCCACGCCGATGACCAGCCGATCGACCAGAGCCATGGCGCGCTGAATGATGTCGACATGACCCAGCGTGACAGGATCGAAGGTGCCGGGGTAAAGACCTGTACGCATCTTTTCGGGTTTCCTTATCGCCGGCATCATGAGGACGACCGCCCCGGCGCCGCAGTTTCAAGACCAGCCCAAGCAACAGCATCGCGAACAAAAACGCAAGCGGCGCAGCCTATTGCGGTAATTTTCATCCGCGGCGAAAGACCGCTATGGGCGCGGCGCACCGGCCCCGACACGCTCGACCAGTTCGATCTGGCGGGGCAGCGCGTGGCGGTGCAGGTCATAGCCATCCAGAATCGTCTGACGCGCCGCCGCGCCCAGCCGTTCGGCATCGGGATCGCCGGCGAGCGCACGGATAAGCCCCTCGGACCATGCGTCAACGTCGAAAAACGGGATCAACCGCCCGTTTTCGCCGTCGCGGATCAGCTCGCGCACCGGTTCGGTGTCCGAGGCGAGGATCAGCTTTCCGGCCGACATCGCCTCGGTCAGCGACCATGACAGCACGAACGGATAGGTCAGATAGGCGTGCACCCGCGCCAACTGAATGACGGAAAGATAGCGGTCATAGGGCACCCGGCCCAGAAAATGCACCCGCGACATGTCCAGCCTGTCGCCGACCTCGGCAAGCATCTTGGCCTTCCAGCTTTCGGCATCCTTGGGCTTGGTGCCATAGCTGACCCCATCGCCACCGATCATAAGCACATGAGCGCCGGGCCGTTCCGCCAGAACGCGGGGTAAGGCGCGCATGAAGGTGGGAAAACCGCGATAGGGCTCCAGCGAGCGGTTGACGAAGCTGACCACCTCGTCACCGGCGCGCAATACCCGGCCGTCGTCAAGCGTCAGCGCCGCCTGCGCATCCGGCTTTACCCGCTGGGTGTCGATGCCGTCATGAATGACGGTGATCTTGTCGCGCAACTCGGGCGGGAAGCTGCCGGCCTGATATTGCGTGGGCGAGATGGCGGCATCCGCCTGCACCAATGTCTGGATCAGATGGGCCGAACGCGCGATGGTCGAGAACCGGGTTTCGTCAACCGCCGGCGAGAATTCATCGTCGAAACCGACGTCGTGGCCATGGGTGCGATACAGAAGCTCGGCATAGACAAGCAGTCGCGCCTTGGGCCAGATTTCCCGCAGGAACAGCGTCTCGCCCCAGCCGGGATGACCGACGATCAGGTCGGGCACAAACCCGTGGCGGTCACGCAGCGCCCGCGCGCCACGGGCGGCGAGATAGCCGCGCGCGGTCATTTCGGCATAGGTCCGGCCCAGCCCGATATTCTCGGGGACCGGATCGGGGGCCTTGTAGCGGACCACCCGGACCGGGGCGGCGCGGGTGTTCTTTTCATCGGTCATGCCGATGACCTCATGCCCGCGCGCCGCCAATGCCGGGGCGAGATGCGGGAACTGGCCGGGAAAATTCTGATGGATGAACAGGATTTTCACCGCTCCGGCTCCTCGTCGCCGTCAGCCGCCGGGCGGTCGCTGCCCCGTGCCCCGTCATCGGCGATCGCGACCACGGCAGGCTGAACGGCCGATCCCAGCGCGCCGGCCGCCACCCCGGCGCCAAGATCGACCGCGGCCAAAGCGGCCGGATCCGGGCGGTCCGCGCCACTGGCCGCCGCAATCGCTTCGTCGCCGCCGGCCTGAAACGCGGCCGCCATAAGACGGCGGGTATAGTCGGATTGAGGGGCGTCAAAGACCGCTTGGGTCGGCCCTTGCTCGACCACCTTGCCGGCGCGCATGACCATGATTTCATGCGACAGCGCCCGCACCACGCGCAAATCATGGCTGATGAACATATAGGCCAGGTCGTGCTTTCGCTGCAAATCGCGCAGCAATTCGACGATCTGCACCTGAACGGTCATGTCGAGCGCGCTGGTCGGTTCGTCCAGCACCACCATCTTCGGGCGCAGGATCATGGCGCGCGCAATCGCGATCCGCTGACGCTGACCGCCCGAGAATTCATGCGGATAGCGGTGCATCGCCTCGACTGGCAAGCCGACCTCGGTCATGATCTCGGCCACCATCTCGCGCCGGTCGCGGCCCGGCTCGACCCCGTGCACGCCCAGACCCTCGGCGATGATCTGCTCGACCGTCATGCGCGGGCTGAGACTGCCATAGGGGTCCTGAAACACGATCTGCATATCGCGGCGCAGCCGGCGCAACTGGCGACCGGTCCAGCGCGAAATGTCCTGACCCATGAAGACGATCGGCCCGTCCGAGGGGATCAGCCGCATCACCGCCAGCGCCAGCGTGGTCTTACCCGACCCGGATTCGCCCACAACCCCCAGCGTCTCGCCCGCGCGGATGCGGAAGCTGGCGCCGTCCACGGCTTTGATATGCCCGACCGTGCGGCGCAGGAAACCACGCTGGATCGGAAACCAGACCTTCAGATCCTCGGCCCGGACGATCTCGGGCGCGTCTTCGGGCACCGGCGGAACAGTGCCGATCGGCTCGGCCGCCAGCAGCTTTTTGGTGTATTCGTGGCGGGGATTGGCGAACACCTCTTCGGTGGCGCCCTGCTCGACGATCAGCCCGTCCTTCATCACGCAAACCCGGTCGGCGATGCGGCGCACGATGCCCAGATCATGACTGATGAACAGCATCGACAGGTTTTCATCGCGCTTCAACTGCGCCAGAAGATCAAGGATCTGCGCCTGAATGGTCACGTCCAGCGCGGTGGTCGGTTCATCCGCGATCAGCAGCTCCGGGCCGTTGGCCAGCGCCATCGCGATCATGACCCGCTGCCGCTGCCCGCCGGAAAGCTGGTGCGGGTAATCGGCAAGCCGCGTCTCGGGGTCGCGGATTCCGACCTTGGTCAGCAATTCGACGATCCGCGCCCGCGCCGCCGCGCCGCGCAACCCCGCATGCAGCGCAAGGCTTTCGCCCAACTGCTTTTCGATCGTATGCAACGGGTTCAGCGAGGTCATCGGCTCCTGAAAGATGAAGCTGATGTCATTGCCGCGAATGTCGCGCAGACGGGACGCCGGCGCGCCGACCATTTGCTGGCCCTTGTAATCGACCGAACCGCTGATCACCGCGGAATCGGGCAAAAGCCCGACCGTGGCCAGCGCCGTCACGGATTTGCCCGACCCGGATTCGCCGACCAGCGCCACGGTTTCGCCGCGCCCGACGGCAAAGCTGACACCACGCACCGCCGGCACGATCTGACCGTCCTGCCGGAACGAGATTTTCAGGTCATCGACCTTCAGCAATGGCTCGGGCACGCGATCGGTCACTGAAAGGTCTTTCTTGGGTCAAAGGCGTCGCGCACGCCCTCGAAGATAAACACCAGCAGCGACAGCATCAGCGCCAGCGTGAAGAACGCGGTGAACCCCAGCCACGGCGCCTGAAGGTTCTGCTTGGCCTGCAAGGCCAGCTCGCCCAGCGAGGGGGCCGAGGCCGGCAGCCCGTAGCCCAGATAATCCAGCGCCGCCAGACCCGAGATCGTGCCGGTCACCACAAAGGGCAGCATGGTCAGCGTCGCCACCATGGCGTTCGGCAGCATGTGGCGGAACATGATCTTGCGGTCGCTGACGCCAAGCGCGCGGGCGGCGCGGACATATTCAAGGTTGCGGGCGCGCAGAAACTCGGCCCGCACCACCCCCACCAGCGCCGGCCAGCCGAACAGGATCGAGACCACGACCAGCAGCCAGAAACTTCGGCCCAGTATCGCGAACAGGATGATGATGACGTAAAGCGAGGGGGTCGAGCCCCATATTTCCAGCAGCCGCTGAAAGATCAGGTCGGTACGGCCGCCGAAATATCCCTGTGCCGCGCCCGCCGCGATCCCGATCACCGAGGCGACGGTGGTCACGATCAGCGCGAACATCACCGAGGTGCGGAAGCCGTAGATCACCCGGGCCAATACATCGCGCGAGGTGTTGTCGGTGCCCAGCCAATGGGCGGCGTCGGGCGGGCTCGGCGCGGTGCCGACATCATTGGGCGTCGTATAGTGATAGGGCACGATCGGCCAGATCATCCAGCCCTTGTCGACCGCCTCGCCGCCGATCTTGCCGGTGGTTTCCGCCTCGGTCATCACGCCCTGCGGATCGTCCCAGCATTCCTGCCGACCGCCGGTCTTGATCAGACATTGCACCGCCGGGTCGCGATAGATCGCCTCGGTGCCGAAGTCGCCGCCAAACGCCGTTTCGGGATAGAACCGATATGCCGGGAAATACAGATCGCCCTTGTAGCTGACGACGATGGGCTTGTCGTTGGCCACCACCTCGGCGAACAGCGAGATCACGAATAGCAGCGAAAAGATGATCAGCGACCAGAAGGCGCGCTTGTTCCGGCGAAAATTGCGCCAGCGGCGGGCGTTGAGCGGTGACAATCTCATCCCTGTCTCCGCTCGAAATCAATCCGGGGATCGACAAAGACATACATCAGGTCCGACAGGATCCCGACGATCAGGCCGATCAGGCCAAAGACGTAAAGCGAGCCGAACATGACCGGATAATCGCGCTGCACCGTCGCCTCGAATGCAAGCCTGCCCAGCCCGTCCAGCGAGAATATCGTCTCGATCAGCAGCGACGACCCAAGGAACACGCCAAGAAACAGCGCCGGGAATCCGGCGATGACGATCAGCATCGCGTTGCGGAAAACATGGCCGTAAAGCACCCGCCGCTCGGTCAGGCCCTTGGCACGGGCGGTCAGCACATATTGCTTGCCGATTTCATCCAGAAAGCTGTTCTTGGTCAGCAGCGTCAGCGTCGCGAACCCCGAGATGCTGGAGGCGACGACCGGCAGCGTGATGTGCCACAGATAGTCCTTGATCTGCCCCCAAGTGGAAAGCGAGGCGAAATTCTCGCTGACCAGCCCGCGCGACGGAAAAATCCGCCAATAGGAGCCGCCGGCGAACAGCACGACCAGCAGCACCGCGAACAGAAACCCCGGGATCGCATAGCCGACGATCACCGTGGCCGAGGTCCATGTGTCGAAACGCGATCCGTCCCGCACCGCCTTGCGGATGCCCAGCGGGATCGAGATCAGATAGGCCAGAAGCGTCGACCACAGCCCCAGCGTGATCGAGACCGGCAGCTTTTCGATGACCAGATCGACGACCGAGATCGAGCGGAACCACGAGGTGCCGAAGTCGAAGGTGAGGTAATTCTTCATCATCAGCAGGAAGCGCTGAAGCGGCGGCTTGTCAAAGCCGAACTCTTTCTCAAGCTGGGCGATGAATTCGGGCGGCAGGCCGCGCGCCCCCGCATAACCGCCTCCACCGGCGTTGCCGGTATCCTGCTGGCCGGTGTCGCCGCCGCCCGCGATGTTGCGGAACACGTCGCCTTCGCCCTGCACCTGCGCCGCGATCTGTTCGATCGGGCCGCCCGGCACGAATTGCGTCAAGGTGAAGTTGACGATCATGATCCCGATGATCGTCGGTATGACCAGCAGCAATCGCCGCAGAATATAGGCACCCATCGGCGCTACTTTTCCCCGCCCCCGTCCGCCCGGTCAGCGCAAGGCGCCGGCGCTTTTCAGTTTCTCGGCCTTTTCAGCGTTGAACCACCAGAAATCAAGCTCGCCCCGCGCATAGGGCGGCAGTTTGTCGGGGTGTTCGTACTGATCGTAATAGGCGACCGTGTATTGGGATTTGTAGAACTGCGGCACCCAGAACCGCATCGCCCGCAGCACGCGGTCCAGCGCATGCGTGGCGGTGACCATGGTGGAACGGTCCTGCGCGCGTTCGATCACCGCTATCAGCTTGTCGACGGCCGGGTTGGCCAGCCCCATCATGTTGAACACGTCCCCGACCGAAGCCGAGCCGAAATATTGCTGAAGCCCGGCACCGGGGAACAGATCCTGCCCAAGCTGGGCGGTGACCATGTCAAAGTCATGGCTGCGGCTGCGGGCTTCGTACTCGGCGTCATCGACCCGGCGGTTGACCCCGTCTATGCCGGCGCGGCGCATGTTTTCGACAAAGGGGTTGATGATCCGGTCGCTGGTCTGGGTGTCGTTCAGAATCTCGACCCGCAGCACCTCGCCCTTGTCGTTGCGGCGAAGACCGTCGCTGCCGGTCTTCCAGCCGGCTTCGTCCAGAAGCGCCGCTGCCTGACGCAGGTTCTTGCGGTCAAGCTGGCTTTCGGATGAAACCGGCGCCATCACGGCCGGCTCGGTCAGAACCCCGGCGGGCAGATCCTTGGCCAGCGGATCCAGAAGCGCGCGCTCGGCCGGGCCGGGCATGCCGCTGGCCGCCAGATCGCTGTTGTCCCAGAACGAATTCACCCGTGTGTAAAGGCCATAGAACAAGGTCTTGTTCGACCATTCGAAGTTGAACAAAAGCCCGATGGCCTGGCGCACGCGGATGTCCTGAAACTTCGTACGGCGCAGGTTGAACACCCATGCCTGGCCCGAGGCCACGATACCGTTCGGGATCTCCTCGCGGACGACCTGCCCCGCCTTGAAGGCCGGGAAGTCATAGCGCGTCGCCCAGATGATCGACGATGCCTCGTCGCGGAAGGTGTATTCGCCCGCCTTGAACGCCTCGAACGCGGTATCGTAATCGACGAAATACTCGATCCGGATGCGGTCGAAATTGTAGCGGCCCTTGTTGATCGGAAGATCGCGGCCCCAGTAATCGGGATTGCGCTTCCAACTGACCGAGCGCCCCATTTCGGTCCGGTCCAGCACATAGGGCCCCGAGGACAGGAACGGCGTCGTCTGCGGCTGCTCCAGATCGCGGTTGTTCTTTTCGAAATCCGCCCGCGAAAACACCGGCAGGCTGCCGACGGTCTGGATCAGATCGCGGCGCGGATAATCGGGTGTGAAGGTGAATTTGATCCGGCGCGGATCAAGCACCTCGGCCTTGGCGACTTGCTGGCTGATCACATTGCGAAAGGACGACAGGCCCTTGTCGCGCAACTGCTCGTAAGAAAACATCACGTCATCGGCGGTCAGCGGCGAGCCGTCCGAAAAGGTCACGCCTTCGCGCAGGGTAAAGATCACCCAGTCGCGGCTGGGCGGATATTCAAGCGATTCGGCCAGCAGCCCATAGGCCGAACCCACCTCGTCGGCGGTGCCGGTCAACAGCGACTCGAGCCATGCCGAGGCCAGCGCCGCGCCGCGCCCCCGGAAGGTGAAGGGGTTATAATTGTCGAACCCGCCCGAAGCCCAAAGCGAGATCTCGCCGCCTTTCGGCGCATCCGGGTTCACATATTTCAGATAGGGAAAATCGGGCGGCAGAGCCAGTTCGTCAAACACCCCGATGCCGTGGGCGGTGATGGTCTGGCCATCGCCGGACTGGGCTGCGGCCGGGGCTGCCGCCGCATCGGCGGCCTGAGCCGGCGCGGGCTGAGCCGGCGCGGGCTGTGAGGGTTGCGACGGTGCGGGCTGGGATTGCGAGGGGGCAGGTTCGGCGGGCGCAGGTTGGGCGGTGGGGGCCTGAGTGGTGTCCTGCGCCTGTGCGAAGGATGCTGGCATAAGGGAAAGCGTCAATGCGGTGGCGATCGGCAGAGTCAGTCGGATCATTCGCATCAAGCAGTCCCTTCGGCTTCTTTTGCCGCAGGCTAGGGGGCCTAGGCCCCCCGATCAAGCCGCGATTTCGTGAACACCGCGGATCGCGGCACCAAGCCGCCGCGATCCCGCCGGAACCGGGTGCGGCACGACGGCCAGTCCTATTTCTGGGTTTCCAGCCACGCGATCAGATTGGCCCGGTCCTCGGGTTTCGGCAGACCGGCGAAGGTCATCTTGGTGCCCGGGACCTCTTTCTTCGGCGCGAGCAGGAAATTGTACAGCGCCTCGGGCGTCCAGTCGCCGCCGTGGTTCTTCATCGCGTCCGAATAGGCGAAACCGGCAATGCTGCCGACCTGGCGGCCAACGACGCCGTTCAGATGCGGCCCGGTGGCGTCACCGCCGTCAATCTTGTGGCAGGCCTTGCACTTGCCGAACACCTTTTCGCCGGCGGCGGCATCGGCGGCGGCAAAGACGGTGGCGAAATCGGGTCCGCTGGCGGCGGCTTCACCACCTGCGGCGGGGGCATCCGGCACTTCGATGGCATAGGCCTGCTCGCTTTCCTCACCCTCGGCGACCTCGCTTTCGCCGCCAAGATACAGCGCGCCCGCGGCCCAGTTCGCCAGCAGCAGGAACAGCAATGCGCCGATCAGCGCGCCGGCCGCTTTGGTCAAGGTCATGGTGTTGAACATCTGTACGCCCCGCTTTCAGTGCCTGTTTCAGTGCCTATGTCGTTGCCCGGATCGGCGCCCCTGCCCCGGGATCAATGTCCGGATTACGCAAAAGCACCCTGTTCCCGCCGAACGGGTATAGCCAGTCCCGGCTATCTACCCGCTTTCGTTCCGGCTGTTCAAGGTATAGTTGTCGCGATTGCACCTTCTATAGCGCGCCAAGACGTCACAGCGCGGAAAGACACAGCGATGACACAGACCCCCGCCCCAACCCCCGGGCCCTCACATGCCGCGGTTACCGGCCGCATCGCCTTTCAGGGCGAGCCCGGCGCCTATAGCCACGAGGCGTGCAAACGCGCGCGTCCGACGATGGAGGCGGTGCCCTGCCGGACCTTCGAGGAGGTGATCGAGACGGTGCGCAAAGGTGACGCGGATCTGGCCATGCTGCCGGTCGAGAACTCGACCTATGGCCGGGTTGCCGACATCCATCACCTGCTGCCGGAAAGCGGGCTGCATATCATCGACGAGGCTTTCGTCAGGGTGCATATCAGCCTGTTGGCGGTGCCCGGCACGCCGCTGGATCAGGTGCGTGAAGCCATGAGCCATACCGTCCTTTTGGGTCAGTGCCGCAACTTCATGCGCCGCCACAAGATCCACCCGGTGACCGGCCCCGACACCGCCGGTTCGGCCCGGCTCGTGGCCGAAAAGGCCGAGCCCGGGCTTGCGGCGCTGGCCAGCGCGCTGGCGGGCGAGATCTATGGTCTCGACAATCTGGCCGACAAGATCGAGGACCGGCAGAACAACACCACCCGCTTTCTGATCATGTCGCGCACCCCCGATTTCAGCCGGCGCGGAGATCAGATGATGACCAGCTTCGTGTTCCGGGTCCGCAACCTGCCGGCCGCGCTTTACAAGGCCATGGGCGGTTTCGCGACCAATGGCGTCAACATGACCAAACTGGAAAGCTATATGGTCGACGGCGTTTTCACCGCGACCCAGTTCTATGCCGATATCGAGGGCCATCCCGAGGATATCAACGTCGCCCGGGCGCTGGAGGAGCTTGCCTATTTCAGCTCATCCCTGACGGTGCTGGGGGTTTATCCGGCGGATCCCCTGCGCGCGGCGCAGCTTGGCTGACTGTTTGGCTGACGGCGCGCGCACCGGCCGCGCGCCGTCCCTGCCCGTCTCTTTTGTGATTATCCGGCCCCGATTATCCGCCCCCGATCATCCGCCCGGGTTATCCGGCCCAGCAGGACCGGACGCCCGCAGCGTTCAGAAGCCCACAGCGTTCAAACGCCCGCAGCGTTCGGGTGCCCGCGGCGTCTAACTGTGCAGGTTCGGGCGGCTGAGCCCGTGCATGCCCCCGGCGCCCTGCGCACCGAACAGCGAAATGCCGTCCGGCGGTGCTTTGGCGTCCAATCCGTAGAAATTGACGATCTTCCGTTCGAACTCGCGCTGAAGCCCGGCCTTGCCCAGCTTGGCCGTTTGCAGAAACAGCCGTGCGCGGATGTTCCGAGGCTTCACCTCGAACTCAACCATCAGGCGCGATTTGCTGCGGGCAAGCGCGATGATCGTATAGTCCAGCGTCAGATCGAACATTTCCGACTGGCCGGCGAGGCTGAGCTTTTCGGGCCGGTCGTAACGGGTCACGTTCAGCCGGATGTTGCGCATCTTGCGCTGCCATTTGAAAGCCAGATCCCATGCCATGCTGGCCCCCGGCACTGCCGAAGGATCAACGCGGCGTATGTGCACGCCCCGCTGGGTCATAAGCCTTTCAGATCGGTCATGGTCACCGATATGATCGAAAAGCTGGGTGGATGGTACGTTCGTGTCCACGCGCGTGGAAAATTTCATCTGCGCACTACCTTGCTAACACATCAACACGCCTATCCATGCTCAGAACCGACCGGGGCCCGCAAACAATGGCCCCTTCCGTCATCGCAGCGTTTAAAACGGGTGGTGGACAAACAAAGTTCCACAATCCATTTTCAACGTGGTGTTGATTTCGACTACGCTTTTACCCTTATGTGGCGATCTTCCTCAGGTTGCCGTAACGCATCACTTTGGCCGCCAGGAGGTCCGACTGCAACCTGTCCTAAAAGACAAGACCGCGCGCCGGGCCGATCTGCGGATACTGGCGACGACCGATCTGCACGCGCATGTTCTAGCATATGATTACTTCAGCGGCAAAGCATTAAAAAACATTGGGTTAACAAGAGTTGAACGGCTGGTCGCACGCCATCGCGCCGAGGCCGCCAACAGCCTTCTGTTCGACAATGGTGATTTCTTGCAGGGTAATCCGCTGGGCGACTTCGTGGCGGAACGACAGGGAATCTCGGCCCGGCGCATGCATCCGGTGATTCTCGCGATGAATGCGCTTGGATATGACGCCGGCACGCTTGGTAATCACGATTTCACTTATGGGCTGAAGTTCCTGCGCACGGTTCTGGCGCTGGCGCGGTTCCCGATCGTCAGCGCCAATATCCGCGCCAACCGGCAACGGCTGGACCTTGCGCCCTGGACGATTCTGGACCGCAGGATCACGCTTTCCGACGGCGGCACCTCGGCGCTGCGGATCGGGGTCATAGGTTTTCTGCCGCCGCAGACCAGCGCCTGGGAAACCCATGGCCGCGGCGGGGCGCTAAGCTGCACCGACATCGTGCCCTCAGCCGCCGCACTTGTGCCCCGTATCCGCGCGGCGGGCGCCGACATCGTCGTGGCGCTTGCCCACAGCGGTATCGCCGGCAACCTTGCCGAGGCGGGCATGGAGAACGCGGCGACGGCGCTGGCCGATGTGCCCGGCATTGACGCCATCATCGCCGGGCATATCCACCGCGTCTTTCCCGATGCCGATTTTCCGGCGCTGCCCGGCACCGATCCGGCCCTTGGCCGGCTGGGCAAGGTGCCGGCGGTGATGCCGGGGTTCTGGGGCTCGCATCTGGGGATCATCGACCTTGCGCTGGAGCGTCGGCCCGAGGGCTGGACCGTCACGAACGCGAACGCCCGGGTCGAGCGCAGCGATGCGGTCGAAATCCACCCTGCCCCGATAGCCGCCGGGCCACCTGCCTGCGGGGCAACGGCTGCGGGGGCCGCGCGTCTTTGGCCCAAGGGGGGCGAACTTGCATCGCCGGTGCTGGCGCCCGCCATCATCGCCGCGCACCGCGCCACCCTGCGTCACGCCGCCCGCAAGATCTGCCAAAGCGCCCATCCGATGACCACCCATTTCGCCCAGCTTGGACAATCGGCGGCGCTGGACGTGGTGGCGCGTGCCCAGCGGTGGCATGCAAGGCGGGCGCTGAAAGGCTCGCGCTGGGACGGGCTTCCGATCATCTCGGCCGTCGCCGCGTTCCGGGCCGGTGGCCGCGGCGGTCCCGAGAATTACACCAACATCGCCGCCGGACCGGTAACGCTGGGCGCGCTGTCCGACCTTTACGCCTTTCCCAACACCATCAGCGCGCTTTGCATGACCGGCGCGCAGGCGCAGGATTGGTTGGAGCGCGCCGCCGGGCAATTCCGCCAGCTTCAGCCAGGCATATCCGACCAGCCGCTGATTCAGCCCGAGTTTCCAAGCTATCACTTCGACCTGTTGCACGGGCTCAACTGGCGTATCGACCTGTCGCAACCGGCGAAATATCACCCCGACGGCAGTCTGACGGATCACGGGCATCGCGCGGGTCGGATAAGCGATCTGCGCCACCACGGCCGGCCCATCGACCCCGACGAGCCGCTGGTCATGGTCACCAATGGCTACCGGCTTTCGGGCTGGGGGCTTTATGCGCCGATCACCGCGCGGGCGGCGCCGATCCTGCCGGGGCAGCGGCGGGTGCGCGACATTCTTCAGCGGTATCTGACCATGCTGGGTCGGGTCCCCGCGCCTTATCCGACTGCCTTTTCCTTTGCCGCGATGCCCCGCACCTCGGCATGGTTCGACACCGCGCCCGGGGCCGGTCAGCCCGGCACGGAACCGCCCCCCGGCTTTGCGACCGCCCAAGGTCCCGCCCCCAACGGATTTCATCGCTGGCGGATCGCGCTGTAAACTTGCAACCGGTTTCCGACCCGACTATATCATCTGTCGAGAGGTTGGCGCGGGCAGACGCCTCGCCAACCCGGTCAGGTCCGGAAGGAAGCAGCCGCAACGAGTCCCGTTTGGGTCGTGTTCCAGCCTCTCACCCGCTTTCCCGGCAATAGAAGACGACGCGGCGATGACCGCAAGGCACGCCCCCGGCGCATGCTTGCTGTTGCCCCGCCGCATTGGCTTGGCTAGGGTTTGCGCCTGAACGACGGGGACAGGATGAACGACGCGACAGCCACGCAGGATCAGGTACAGGGTCAGGAATATCAGGTTCTGGCCCGGAAATACCGCCCCGCCACCTTCGCCGATCTGATCGGGCAGGAAGCCATGGTGCGGGTGCTGAAAAACGCCTTTGCTGCCGACCGAATCGCGCAGGCCTTCATCATGACCGGCATTCGCGGCACCGGCAAAACCACCACCGCGCGCATCATCGCCAAGGGGCTGAACTGCATCGGTCCCGACGGTCAGGGGGGCCCGACGACCGAACCCTGCGGTCTGTGCGAGCATTGCGTAGCCATCGCCGAGGGCCGCCATGTCGACGTGCTCGAGATGGACGCGGCCTCGCGCACCGGCGTCGGCGACATCCGCGAGATCATCGACAGCGTGCATTACCGCGCGGCCAGCGCCCGCTATAAGGTCTATGTCATCGACGAGGTTCACATGCTGTCCACCAGCGCCTTCAACGCGCTGCTGAAGACGCTCGAGGAACCGCCGCCGCACGTCAAATTCATCTTCGCCACCACCGAAATCCGCAAGGTTCCGGTCACGGTCCTGTCGCGCTGCCAGCGGTTCGACCTGCGGCGGATCGAACCCGAGGTGATGATCGCCCATCTGTCGAAGATCGCCACGCGCGAAGGCGCCAGCGTCGCCGATGACGCGCTGGCGCTGATCACCCGCGCCGCCGAAGGGTCGGTCCGCGATGCGATGAGCCTGCTCGATCAGGCGATCAGCCTTGGCGCCGCCACCGATCAGGTCGGCGTCGACGAGGTTCGCGCGATGCTGGGTCTGGCCGATCGCGGCCGCGTGCTGGACCTGTTCGAGATGATCATGCGGGGCGATGCCGCCGCGGCGCTGGCCGAGTTGGGCCAGCAATATGCCGATGGTGCCGACCCGGTCGCCATTCTGCGCGATCTTGCGGAAATAACCCATTGGATCAGCATGCTGTCTGTCACATCTGATGCGGGGGATGATCCGACGCTGTCGCCCTCGGAACAGCAGCGCGGCAAAGCCATCGCCGAACGCGCCCCGATGCGCGCCCTGACCCGCATGTGGCAGATGCTGCTGAAATCGCTGGAAGAGGTCTCGATCGCGCCGAATGCGATGATGGCAGCCGAAATGGCGGTGATCCGGCTGACCCATGTCGCCGACCTGCCCGACCCGGAACAGCTTATCCGCAAGATCCAGCAGGGTCAGGCCGCCGGGCAGTTTTCCGGTGCCCCGGCGGGCGGTGGCGCGGGCCGCGGCAATGGCGGTGCCAGCGCGCAGGCGCGGCCCGCCCCCGCGATGCAGGCGCAGACCAGTCCCGTTGGCCGCATGGTGCAGCCGTCCGGCAATGGCGGCGGGGCGGCGACCGCGCAGGCATTGAACGGGGCGCTCGATCCGGCCGATTTCCCCGATTTCGGGTCGGTCGTGGCGCTGATCCGCCGCATGGGCGACCTGCAACTGATGGTCGCGGTGGAGCGGTTCGTGCGTCTGGTGCGGTATTCCCCCGGCAGGATCGAGTTCGAGCCCGCCCCGGGCGCCCCCGCCGATCTTGCCCAGCGTCTTGCCGAACGGCTGCGCGGCTGGACCGACGGCGCGCGCTGGGGGGTCAGCGTGACCTCGACCGGGGGCGCGCCCACCATCGCCGAGCGCGAGGCGGCGGCCAAGGCCGATCAGATGGCCCGCGCCAAACAAGACCCCGAGGTTCAGGCGATCCTGACGGTCTTTCCCGACGCCGCGATCAAGATCGTCCCGCGCCCGGTTCCCGTCACGCCTGCGGCAGCGGCGGTTGAAGCCGGATCAGAGGCGGCTATATCCACCCATGACGACACCGCATCCCCCGTCGCCGCAATCGACGAGGATGAAGGCTGGGACCCGTTCGAGGATTAGAAAGGCACAGAATGATCAAGGGATTAGGCGGGCTGGGCGGGTTTGGCGACCTCAGCAAGATGATGAAGGCCGCGCAGGACATGCAGGGCAAGGTGGCCGAAGTTCAGGAGTCGCTGGACCGGATCAGCGTCACCGGTGAATCCGGCGGCGGTCTGGTCAAGGCGACCGCCACCGCGCGGGGTGAGCTGACGGCGCTGGACATCGACCCCTCGATCTTCCGGCCGGATGACAAGGAGGTGGTCGAGGACCTGATCCTCGCCGCGATCAAGGATGCCCAGAAACGCGCGCAGGAGCGCAGCGCCGCGGAAATGCAGCGTGTCGCCGCGGATCTCGGGTTGCCACCGGGCATGAAACTGCCGTTCTGACCGGGCCTTGGGATGAGCGCCGACCCCGCCGACCGGATCGAGGAACTGACCGGACTGCTGTCACGGCTGCCGGGGCTTGGGCCGCGCTCGGCGCGGAGGGTGGTGCTGTACCTGATCCGGCGGCGCGGCACCCTGATGGCCCAGATCGCCCGCAGCATGGAACAGGTCGCCCGCGACACCCGCGAATGCCGGCAATGCGGCAATGTCTCGATGGATGAGCTTTGCGCGATTTGCGCCAATCCGGCGCGCGCCAATGGCCAGATCTGCGTGGTCGAGGATCTGGCCGATCTTTGGGCGGTCGAGCGGGGCCGCGCCTTTCGCGGCCGCTATCACGTTCTGGGCGGCACGCTTTCGGCCCTTGACGCCGTTGGCCCCGAGGATCTGGGCATACCGCGTCTGTTGGACCGGATCGGCCCCGAAAGCGTCAGCGAGGTCATTCTGGCGCTGAATGCCACGGTCGAGGGCCAGACCACCGCCCATTACATCGCCGACGCGCTGCATGACAGCGGCGTCACCGTCACCGGGCTGGCGCAGGGCGTTCCGATCGGCGGAGAGCTGGATTATCTGGACGACGGCACCATTTCCGCCGCGCTGAACGCGCGAAAGCGGGTCTGAGACCCGTCGCATATCACCGCGCAAATGCGCCCTTCTTACAGCTTGCGCCGCATGGTGATCTCGATCACCCCGCGCGGGTTGGGGGCGGCGCTGTGGGGAACGGGCCGAAATCCAAGGCTGTGATACAGCGCCTGGGCGCCGTGGTTATGGGCCCCCACGCCAAGCTGCATCACGCTGTAGCCCGCCTGCGCGGCATCATTCATCACATAGAGGACCAGCTTGCGGGTCAACCCCTGGCGCCGGACCTCGGGGCGCGCCCATACCCCGATTAGCCATGCGTCGGGATTGCCGTCGCCCGGCGACCATCCGGCTACGGCCTGCGGCGCGCCCGGCGCAGCGCCGGCGGCAAAGCTATGCGTGGCGCTTAGCCGTGCGGCGAAATCGGCCAGCGGGCGGTTCTGCCATTCCGCCAGCGTCGAGCCGAAGGCATCCGGTGCCTCGGCCAGCGCGGCCAGCCTGATCGCCCGCCATTCGGCGGCGCGTTCGGGTCCAAGCCGCCAGATCCGGCTCATGCGTCGTCGTGGTTCGGCGCCTTGCCCGAGGGCGCGATATAGGGCTGCGTCACATCGCGCAGATCGACCGAGATGCACTCGACATCGGCCGCGATCGCACCGTCACCGGCAAGCTCCAACTCTAGCCGCCCAGTCCCGTCCGGCCCCGGCTGCCAGTTCAGCGCCAGAATCGAGATCACCAGATCCTTGTCCTTGGGTCCGATCCCCTGTGCCTGCACCCGGCCGACATCCGAGATGACCAGCAGGCTGCGCACCCGCTCGAACGGGCGGTGTTCGCGGCGCGCGTTGTCGGCATCCTCGTTGCGGAACCGGTTCAGCAGCAGCGCCAGCCGGCGTTCCTTGCGCTCATACCGGATATCCTCGACCGACAGCACCGCATCCTGCACCAGCGCAGAGATGACCGGCAGATCCTCGGGCGTCTCGGCCCGCAGCGTCAGCGCCTGTTCCGCACCTTCCGCGAAACTCGCGTCGCGATCACTCATCGGCTGGCCTTTCCTCGTGATGGGGGCGGTCCGCGGCACGTTCGATCCGGGCGCCGACCGCCGACAGCTTTTCCTCGACCCGCTCATAGCCGCGATCCAGATGATAGACCCGGCCGACCACGGTTTCGCCCTCGGCCGCCAGACCCGCGAGAATCAGGCTGACGCTGGCCCGCAGATCGGTGGCCATCACCGGCGCGCCCTTCAGCTTGTCGACGCCGGTCACCGTCGCATGACCGCCATGCACGTCGATCTGCGCCCCCATCCGGGTCAGTTCGGGCGCGTGCATGAAACGGTTCTCGAAGATCTTTTCCTCCAGAACCGAGGTGCCCTCGGCCGTGCACATCAGCGCCATCATCTGCGCCTGAAGATCGGTGGGAAAGCCCGGGAACGGCTCGGTCACCACGTCGACCGCGCGCACGCGGCCGTTCTTGCGCGCGACCTTGATGCCGTTCGGCGTCTGGCTGACCGATATCCCGGCTTCGTCCAGCTTTTCGCAGAAGGCCGAAAGCAGCTCGATCCGGCCGCCCAGACATTCGACCTCGCCCCCGCAGATCGCCGGCGCCAGCATATAGGTGCCCAGCTCGATCCGGTCGGTCACCACGGGATGGGTCGCGCCGTTCAGCCGATCGACACCCTGAATGGTGATGGTCGAGCTGCCCTCGCCCTCGATCTGGGCGCCCATCTTGCGCAGGCATTGCGCCAGATCGACGATCTCGGGCTCGCGCGCGGCATTTTTCAGCACCGTGGTGCCGCGCGCAAGCGTCGCGGCCATCAGCGCGTTTTCGGTCGCCCCGACCGAGACCAGCGGAAATTCGACGACCGCGCCCTTCAGACCGCCGTTCGGCGCCGTGGCATGCACATAACCGTCGCGCAGATCGATGCTGGCGCCCATCGCCGCCATCGCCTTCAGATGCAGGTCGACCGGACGCGCGCCGATGGCACAGCCCCCGGGCAGCGAGACGATGGCGCGCCCGTCCCGCGCCAGCATCGGCCCCAGAACAAGGATCGAGGCGCGCATCTTGCGCACGATGTCGTAATCCGCCGTATGGTTGTTCAGCCCGTGGCTCGACATGACGATGGTCTGCCCGTCGGCCAGTGCTGCGACCTCGGCCCCCAAAGAGCGTAGCAGATCGGTCATGGTACGGATATCGGACAGCCGTGGCGCGTTGGTCAGCGTCAGCGGCTGATCCGACAGCAGCGTCGCCGGCATCAGCGTCAGGCAGGCGTTTTTCGCGCCGGCGATTGGAATGGTCCCGTGCAGCTCATTGCCGCCGTGAACGATGATGTGGTCCATGATCCTGCGTCCCGTGTCCTGCTTGTCCGCCGTCAGTTGTCCCGGTCGCCCCGTCCGGGGGCCGGTTTTTTCGCCGCTTTTTCCGCCGCGTTATCCGTTGCCTCTGCCGCGCGCTCCCGTGCCTGCTCCTTGCGGCGGCCAAGATTGGCGCGCAGCGCCGCCCGCAGCCGGTCCTGGCGCGAGGGCTTTTCGGGCTGTTTCCGGTGATTGTCGTCGGGATCGCGGTTCATCTGCCCTGATTACCCTTGACGCGCCCCGCCGTCCAGTTGCCGCGGGCGGTGGCGGCGCCGAATGCTGTTGCGGAAATTTGCATTGCCCCCTTGCACGCCCGGATCAATGCGTCTAAATCCGCCCGCACGATCAAGGCCACCGGGCGACAGCCCAGCGGTCCGGGTCTCAGGCGCTGTGGTAGCTCAGTGGTAGAGCACACCCTTGGTAAGGGTGAGGTCGAGAGTTCAATCCTCTCTCACAGCACCATCTTTCTTGCCGCGCGGCCCGCGATCGGGCGCTGCGGACTTGCATCCCCCCGCCATCCTTGCCACATCGGTCTGACCCAGATAGGCAGGAACCGGATGCGCAAAGTTACCCTTCCCGAACGGCCCGGCTGGCGCGAGCGCGCGGCAGAGGTGGGTTTCACATTCGCCGACATGAATGATCAGCCCTATTGGGATGAAACCAGCGCCTATCAATTCACCCTGTCCGAGGTCGAGGATAATATCGAGGATCCCTCGACCGAATTGCACGCGATGGTGCGCGAGGCCGTGGCCGAGGCGGTGAAATCCGAGGAATGGATGACCCGCATGGCGATTCCCCGGCCGATGTGGGATTTCGTGGAACGCTCTTGGGCGGGGGGTGAGCCGGAACTGTATGGCCGGTTCGACCTTGCCTATGACGGTGACGGCCCCGCCAAACTTTTGGAATACAACGCCGACACCCCGACCTCGCTTTACGAATCCGCCAGCTTTCAATGGCTGTGGTTCGAGGATCAGCTTGCCGCCGGCGTGTTGCGCTCGGGCGACGATCAGTTCAACGGCATCCACGAAGGGCTGGTCGAACGCTGGGCCGAGATGGCGCCGCAGGGCGAGGATATTCATTTCGCCGCCGACCGCGAAAACCCCGAGGATTACGCCACCGTCGAGGCGCTGGCATGGGCCGCGCGCGAAGCCGGGCTGGGCGCGCATTACACCGATCTGACCGCGATCGGCATCACCGAGGAGGGCCAGTTTGCCGATGCCGAGGATCGGGTCATCGGCACGCTGTTCAAGCTGTATCCTTGGGAAGACATGATGCGGGACGATTTTGCCCCCTATCTGCAACCCTCGCAGACCCGGTTCATCGAACCGCCATGGAAGGCTCTGGTCTCGAACAAGGCGCTGCTGCCGCTGTTGTGGCAGATGTTCCCGGACCACCCGAATCTGCTGCCGGCGTTCTTTGCCGAGGATGTGGCCGAGGCGCTGAAGGGTGGCGCCCCTGCCCCCGCCATCGCCACCGCGTTCGAGGCAGCACTGCCGCAGCTTTCGCGCGGATATGTGACCAAGCCGATCTTTTCACGCGAAGGCGCGGATGTCACAATCACCGAAGGCGGCCGGATCACCGATGCGGCCCCGACCGGCGGTTACGCCGATCACCCGAAGATCATTCAGGCGCTTGCGCCCCTGCCGGTGTTCGACGGCTTCTATCCGGTCCTCGGCGCATGGATCACCGGCACGCGCTGCACGGGCATGGGCCTGCGCGAGGATCAGGCCCGGATCACCCATAACCTTTCGCGGTTCAAGCCGCATTTCATTCGTGACTGAGGAAACCGCCATGAAACTGTCCGCGAAACGCTCTGACCCGCCCGCGCCACCAGGGCCCCCGCGCCGCAAACGCTCGCGTCGGGCGGCGCTGTTTCTGGCGGGCGCGACGGTGCTGACGCTGTCGGCCTGCGAAGAAGACAAGGTCGACGCCGAGGCGTTTCCGGATCTGCAAAGCTGTATCACCGCCTCCAAGGAAAGCGGCCTGTGGTTCACCGAAGAGGATTGCAGGACCCAGTTCGCCGAAGCCGAAAAGACCCATCTTGAAACCGCGCCGCGCTATGAATCGCTGGCGCTGTGCGAGGAAGAACACGGCAAGGGCAATTGCGGCGGCGATCCGGCCGCCGAGGCGCAGCCGTCGCAGGGCGGCGGCTTTTCCTTCATGCCGCTGCTGGTCGGCTACATGATGGGCTCGATGCTGTCGGGCGGCGGGCGCGGCGTATTCTCGCAGCCGATGGTCAGGACCGCGCAGGGTGGTTTTTCGACCCCCAGCGGCAACCAGACCTTTGCGACCAACAGCGGCAAGGGCGCGGTCCCGGCCTCGACCTTCCAGAAGGCACCCTCGACCATCGGCAAGGCGCCGATGACGCGGGCGCAGGTCGCCAGCCGTGGCGGCTTCGGCGCCAGCCGCAGCATCGGATCGGGCGGGACGCGCAGCGTCGGAAGCTGATATTCGACACCGGCGTGCGCAGCGATTCCTTGCGGTGCCGCGCCGGATTGTTTACGCCAACAGCACCGATCCCCGCACCCCTTCCGGAGCACGCCATGACCCCCGCCGCCCAATCCGCCGCCGCCCGCAGGCTTTGCCAGATCGCCCCGGTCATCCCGGTGCTGGTGCTGCAGGATGCCGGACGCGCCGAAGCTTTGGCCAAGGCGCTGGTGGCGGGGGGCACGCCGGTGCTGGAGGTGACGCTGCGCACCGATGCGGCGCTTGAGGCCATCCGCGCGATGAGCAAGGTCACCGGCGGCCATGTCGGTGCCGGCACCGTCCTGACCCCCGATGACGTGAAACGGGCCAAGGACGCGGGCGCGACATTCGCGGTCTCGCCCGGCGCCACCGACCGGCTGATCGCGGCCTGCATCGACGCGGAACTGCCGCTTTTGCCCGGCGCCGCAACCGCGTCCGAGGCGATGCGGCTGGCCGATGCGGGCTATGACATGCTGAAATTCTTTCCCGCCGAGGCGATCGGCGGCGCCCCGGCGCTGAAATCGCTGGCCGGCCCCCTGCCCCGGATCAGCTTTTGCCCGACCGGCGGCATCACCCCGGAAAAGGCGCCAAGCTATCTGGCGCTGCCGAATGTGGTCTGCGTCGGGGGAAGCTGGATCGCCCCGGACAAGGCGGTTGCCGATGGCGACTGGCCGGGCATCGAAGCCCGCGCCAAGGCGGCCGCCGCCCTCAACGGCTAGGACCGGAAAGCGCGCTCCGGCTTGGTGCGATGAAGCCCAAGACACGGACCGCGCCGATGCACGTCCTTGCATCACGGTGAACACCGCTGAAAACGGCCCTGGGCCGACGAACGGCGGCGTGAGGGATAGCCGACGGCGCGGGGCAGCCGCCGATCAGAACTCCTCGACGGCGGCGACCGATTCGACCGAACGCAAAAGATTGCGCGCGACCGGGGTCAGGGGCCAGTTTCCCGACAGGCGAAACTCCATATCCGCTGCTTCGGTCGGGCGCGGCAGATGCAGCACGATGTTGCCGCAGGCGCGCTTGGGCGCCGTGACCTCGGCGCTGATCCGCTCCAGCATCTGCGCGACCGCGCCCGCCGCATTCGCATCGGACAGCGTGACCCGAAGCGACGCGGGCCCCGCATCCGCGACCGCCTTGTCCAGCGGCTGGATCGACCGCGCCAACAGTTTCAGCGTCTCGCCCGCAAGCTGCGCCTCGACCTTCATCGCCACGTTCAGCCCGGGTTCCAGATAGGGGCGCCCGGCCTCAAGCACGTCCGAGAAAACCGTGACCTCGAACAGACCCGAGGGGTCGGACATGCTGACGAAGGCAAAGCGGTTGCCCTTGGCCGACTTGCGTTCCTGCCGCACCGCGACCGTACCGGCAACGTCGGCCACCATCGGCCGCCCGTCCTGCGCGGCCGCGGCGAGTTCCGCCACCGAGACGATCTTCTTGCGCCGCATCGCGCTTGCGTAATCGTCCAGCGGATGGCCGGACAGGTAAAAACCGATGGCGGTATGTTCCTCGGCCAGCCGTTCGGTCGGCAGCCAGTCGGGCACGCGCGGCATCGGCGGCGGCAACAGATCCTCGCCCCCGCCGAACAGCGAGACCTGCGCCGAGCCCGCCTGTTCGTGAACCGCCGCCGACCACGCAACCAGCGCATCAAGCGAGGCCAGAACCCGCGCCCGGTGCGGATCCAGCAGATCAAAGGCGCCGGCCCGGGCCAGCATCTCCAACGGGCGCTTGCCGACCCGCTTCAGATCCACCCGGCGACCGAAATCGGCCATATCGGCAAAGGGCGTTTCGCCGCGCGCTGCGACAATGACCCGCATCGCCTCGAGCCCGACGTTTTTCAGCGCCCCCAGCGCATAGACCAGACGGCCATCGCGCACGGTGAATTTCGCCTCCGAACGGTTGATGCAGGGCGGCACCGTCTCGATGCCCATGCGGTCGGTTTCGCGTTTGTAGACCGCCAGCTTGTCGGTCAGATGCATGTCGCAGTTCATCACCGCGGCCATGAACTCGACCGGGTGGTTGGCCTTCAGCCATGCGGTCTGATAGCTGACCACGGCATAAGCCGCAGCGTGGCTTTTGTTGAAACCGTAATTCGCGAATTTCTCAAGCAGGTCAAAAACTTCCCCGGCTTTCTTCGCGTCGATTCCATTCTTGACCGCGCCGTCCACGAATTTCGGCCGTTCCTTGGCCATCTCCTCGGCGATCTTCTTGCCCATGGCCCGGCGCAACAGGTCGGCACCGCCCAGGCTATAGCCCGCCATGACCTGCGCGATCTGCATCACCTGTTCCTGATAGACGATGATGCCTTGCGTCTCGGCAAGGATGTGGTCAATGGAAGGGTGAATCGATGCAATGGGTTGCACCTCGTTCTTCACATCGCAATAGGTCGGGATGTTTTCCATCGGGCCGGGACGGTACAGCGCCACCAGCGCCACGATATCCTCGATGCAGGTGGGTTTCATGCGCCGCAGCGCATCCATCATGCCCTGACTTTCCACCTGAAACACCGCGACCGTGCGGGCCGCCGCGAACAGATCATAGCTCGCCTTGTCATCAAGCGGGATGGCGTTGATCTCGTCGATCGCGCCCTCGGGCGGGGTGAACAGGGTGCGGCCGTCCGGGGCCATGTGCAGATGGCGACCCGAGGTCCGGATCAGATCGACCGCGTTCTGGATCACGGTCAGGGTTTTCAGGCCCAGAAAGTCGAATTTGACCAGCCCGGCCGCCTCGACCCATTTCATGTTGAACTGGGTCGCGGGCATCTCGGAACGCGGATCGCGGTAGAGCGGCACCAGATGGTCAAGCGGCCGGTCGCCGATCACCACCCCCGCCGCATGGGTCGAGGCGTTGCGCAGCAGCCCTTCGATCTGGCGGGCATAGGTCAGCAACCGGTCGACCACCGGTTCCTGCGCGGCCTCGCGCAGACGCGGTTCGTCGGCCAGCGCCTTTTCGATGCTGACCGGCTTCACGCCCTCGACCGGGATCATCTTGGACAGCCGATCGACCTGACCATAGGGCAGTTCCAGCACCCGGCCGACATCGCGTACCGCCGCCTTGGACAGAAGCGCGCCGAAGGTAATGATCTGCCCGACCCGGTCGCGGCCGTATTTCTGCTGAACGTAGTGGATGACCTCCTCGCGCCGGTCCATGCAGAAGTCGATGTCGAAATCCGGCATCGAGACGCGCTCGGGGTTCAGAAAACGCTCGAACAGCAGGTTGTAGCGCAACGGATCCAGATCGGTGATGGTCAGCGCATAGGCGACCAGCGAGCCCGCGCCCGACCCCCGCCCCGGCCCCACCGGGATACCCTGATCCTTGGCCCATTTGATGAAATCGGCGACGATCAGAAAATAGCCGGGAAAGCCCATCTGCTCGATGATGCCCAGCTCGAACTCAAGCCGCTTTTCGTATTCCGCGACGCTGGTCGCATGGGGGATGACGGCCAGCCGCGCGGCCAGACCTTCGCGTGCCTGCCGGCGCAACTCCTGCACCTCGTCATCGGCAAAGCGCGGCAGGATCGGCGCATGTTTCGGCACCGCGAATGCGCAGCGGCGCGCGATTTCGACCGTATTCGCGATCGCCTCGGGCAGATCGGCGAAAAGCGCCGCCATCTCTTCGGCCGATTTGAAATAATGCGACGGCGTCAGCCGCCGCCGCGCGCCCGGCTGATCGACCCGGGTGCCGTCGGCGATGCAGATCAGCGCGTCATGGGCTTCGAACATCGCCGGTTTCGGGAAATGCACGTCATTCGTCGCGACCAGAGGCAGCGCCATGTCATAGGCAAGGGCGATCAGCCCGGGTTCGGCGGCCGCTTCGGCCTCGGTCATGCCGGCGCCCTCGACGGGATGGCGCTGCAATTCGACATACAGCCGGTCCCCGAAATCGGCGAAAAGCGCCTCGGCCAGCGCGCGGGCGGCATCGCCCTGCCCGGCGGCCAGCATCCGGCCCAGACAGCCTTCGGCCCCCCCGGTCAGGCAGATCAGCCCGGCCGAATGCGCGGCCAGATCGGCGGGCGTGATCCGCGGCCGCGCCACATCGGGCGTCAGATACAGGACCGAGGACAACGCCATCAGATTGGCATAGCCCTCGGCGTTCTGGGCCAGCAGCACCAAGGGACCGGTCTGGCCGCCGGCCTCGAGCGTCATCTGGCAGCCGACGATGGGTTGCACCCCCGCCGCCTTGGCCTTGGTCGAGAACTCCAGCGCCGCGAACATGGCGTTGGTGTCGGTCAGCGCGACGGCGGGCATCCCGGCCTCGGCCGCTGATTTGATCAGCTTGCCGACCGGGACCGCGCCCTCGAGCAGCGAATATTCGGAATGGGTGCGCAGGTGGATGAATCGGGGCTGGCTCATGGTCCGCACAGTATTGCGCCGCCGACGCAAAGTCCAATTGCGCGAATGCGGGGAAAGCGGCTAACCTAGCCCAAAGGACGATAAAAAACCGACAGGGGAATGCCGCGTGCCTGACGATCAAGGTGTTGTTTTCCGGGCCGAAGGGCTTGGGAAAACCTATCCGGGCGTGCGCGCCAATGACGATGTGTCCTTCGACGTCCGCGCGGGCGAAATCCACGCACTTCTGGGTGAGAACGGCGCCGGCAAATCGACATTGGTCAAGATGGTCTACGGCCTTGTCCGCCCGGATCAGGGCGCGATGTGGCTAAGCGGCGCGCCCTATGCGCCCGCCGACCCGCGCGCGGCCCGCGCCGCGGGCGTCGCGATGGTGTTTCAGCATTTCTCGCTTTTCGATGCGCTGACGGTCGCCGAGAACGTCGCCCTCGGGATGGAGAACCCGCCGCCGCGCCGCCTGCTGTCCGAGCGGATTCGCCGGGTCAGTCAGGAGTACGGTCTGCCGCTGAACCCGGCCCGGCGGATCGGCGCGCTTTCGGCCGGCGAACGCCAGCGGGTCGAGATCGTCCGCTGCCTGTTGCAGAACCCGCGTCTGCTGATCATGGACGAGCCGACCAGCGTGCTGACGCCGCAGGAAAGCGATCTGTTGTTCGCGACCCTGCGCAAACTGGCCGATCAGGGCACGGCGATCCTGTATATCAGCCACAAGCTCGAGGAAATCCGCACCCATTGCGACCGCGCCACGATCCTGCGCCACGGCAAGGTCGTGGCCACCGCCAATCCCCGCGACCACTCGGCCCGCGAACTGGCCGCGATGATGGTGGGCGGCGAGATGCGCCGGATCGACCGCAGCGGACGCACTCAGGGCGCGCCGGTCCTGCATATCCGCGATCTGTCGACGCCGCCGGGCGACGGGGTGGCGCTGAAATCCATCACCATCGAGTTGCGCGCGGGCGAGGTTCTGGGCATCGGCGGTGTCGCGGGCAACGGACAGGAAGAGCTTTTGTCGGCGCTTTCGGGCGAGATCGTCAGCCCCACCGGCACCGTGGTCATGGACGGCGCGGACCTGTCGCAACTGGGCCCCGACCGCCGCCGTCTGGCCGGGCTGTCGGCCGCGCCCGAGGATCGGCTGGGCCATGCCGCCGTGCCGGGAATGAGCCTTGCCGACAATGCCTTGCTTACCGCCGCCGGACGCGAGGGGCTGGTGCGCGCCGGCATGATCGACCGTCCCCGCACCCGCGAATTCGCCCGCCGGGTCATCGACGCCTTCGACGTCCGCACGCCGAATGAACTGACCGCTGCGGCGGCCCTGTCCGGCGGCAATCTGCAGAAATTCGTCATCGGCCGCGAAATCATGCAGGCCCCCCGCGTGCTGGCCGTGAACCAGCCGACCTGGGGCGTCGATGCCGGCGCCGCCGCCGCGGTCCGGCAGGCGCTTTTGAACCTTGCCCGGGATGGCGCCGGGGTGATCGTGATCAGCCAGGATCTTGATGAGTTGCTGGAGCTTTCCGACCGCTTCGCCGCGCTGAACGAAGGCCGCCTGTCCGAGCCGCGCCCGACCGAAGGGCTGACGCTGGACGAAATCGGGCTGATGCTGGGCGGGGCGCATGGCATGCGCGTGGCCGAAATCGACCCTTCCGCCCCTGAAGCGCCGGCGCTTGACGGGGTGGCGACATGATGCGGCTGGTCCCCCGGTCATCCGCCGCGCGCGGCTGGGAACTGGGCGCGCCGGTCGCGGCACTTCTGGCCACGATGATGACCGGAGCGCTGTTGTTCGCGATCATGGGATATGACCCGGTCGCCGCCATCCGCACGATCTTCTGGGATCCGCTGTTCGGCGCCAGCGCCAGCTATTCGCGGCCGCAATTGCTGGTCAAGGCGGCGCCGCTGATCCTGATCGCCTCGGGCCTTGCCATCGGGTTTCGCGCCGGAATCTGGAATATTGGGGCCGAGGGTCAGTATATCATCGGCGGCATCTCGGGCGCGGCGGTCGCGCTTGCGGTCTATCCGCTGGACGCGGTGTGGATCTTTCCGGCCATGATCATCGCCGGGGCCGCGGGCGGCTGGGCCTGGGGGATGATCCCGGCGCTGCTGCGCAACTGGTTCGGCGCCTCCGAGATTCTCGTGTCGCTGATGCTGGTCTATGTGGCGCAGAAAATTGCCGCGTGGATGGCCTTTGGTCCGATGAAGAACCCCGAGGGATACGGCTTTCCCGGCTCGCGCAATCTTCAGCAATACCCCGCCGCCTCGAACCCCGAGCTTGTGCCGAACACCGGCGCCCATTGGGGGGTCGTCGCGGCGGCGGCGGCGGTTCTGTTCACATGGTGGCTGATGAGCCGCCATATCCGGGGGTTTCACATCCGCGTCGCGGGCGAGGCGCCGCGTGCCGCCCGTTTCGCCGGTGTCCGGCCCGAGCGGCTGGTCGCCTTCTGCCTTGGGCTTTCGGGCGCGCTGGCCGGCATGGCGGGTCTGTTCGAGGTCGCGGGCCCCGGCGGCCAGATCACCGATGCATTCGGTTCCGGCTATGGTTTCACCGCGATCATCGTGGCGTTTCTGGGCCGCCTGAACCCGATCGGCATCCTGTTGGCGGGGCTGCTGCTGGCGCTGACCTATATCGGCGGCGAGTTGGCGCAACTGACGCTGAACATGCCCGCCGCGACCGTGCAGGTGTTTCAGGGGATGCTGCTGTTTTTTCTGCTGGCCTTTGACCTGCTGACCCGGTTCCGCATCGTCTGGGGGAAACTGGCATGAGCGGTGATATGGGTTCGACCCGGTGGGACAGCGCGGTTTTCTTCGTGATCGGCCTGTTTCTGGGCGCGCTGACCGGCTGGCTGATCACCACCACGGCGCTGGGATACCTTGCGCTGATCGTGGTCGTCGCGCTGATCGTCGGGCCGTGGCTGGACATCTATTTCATATCCGACATCGCCACGAAGCTGCTTGAACTGGTTTGGGCCGGGGTCTCGCGACTGGGCCATGCGATCTATCGCGGCGGTGCTTCCGCAAAGGAACCACCCGCCATCGCGGCACCGGCCTTTGGGCTGGGCTATCTGATCTCGGTCGTCGCGGTGATATGGATGTCGGCGTCAGGTGCGGGGGGCAATGCATGATCGACCCGGTTTCGGTATTCGTGCTTCTGGTGGCGGCGGCGACGCCCATTCTGTTCGCCGCACTGGGTGAATTGGTGGTGGAACGCGCGGGCGTGCTGAACCTTGGGGTCGAGGGGATGATGATCACCGGCGCGCTGGCCGGTTTCGCCGCCGCCGTCGCCACGGGAAGCCCGGCAATCGGCTTTGCCGCCGCCGCCGTGGCTGGCGCGCTGATCTCGCTGCCCTTCGCCGTCCTGACCCAGATCCTGCTGGCCAATCAGGTGGCCTCCGGCCTGGCGCTGACCCTGTTCGGACTGGGCATGACCTCGCTTTTCGGCAAGGGGTATGAGGGGATCAAGGCGCCTGCCCTGCTGCGGCCCGACCTTGGGTTTCTGGCCGAGCTGCCCTTTGTCGGCCGGGCGTTTTTCCGGTTTGACGGCATGGTCTATCTGGGCTTTCTGATGGTGCTGCTGGTCTGGCTGTTCCTGAACCGGACCCGCGCCGGGCTGATCCTGCGCGCGATCGGCGAGAACCACGATGCCGCCTATGCGCTCGGCTACAAGGTGGTGCTGGTGCGCACCGCGGCGATCGCCTTTGGCGGCGCCATGGCGGGTCTGGGGGGCGCCTATATCTCGATCGCGACGGTGTTGCAGTGGACCGACGGAATGACCGCCGGCGCCGGCTGGATCGCGCTGGCGATCGTGGTCTTTTCCTTCTGGCGGCCGCTTGGCGTTCTAGCCGGTGCCTGGCTTTTCGGCGGCGTGACCGTATTGCAGCTTCGTCTGCAGGCAGCCGGGGTTTCGGTGCCCGTCCAGCTTCTCAGCATGGCGCCCTATCTTGCCACGATCCTTGTGCTTGTGATCATATCCGCCTTGCAGAAATACAGCCATTCACAGGCATTTTCGGCCCCCGGCTCGCTGGGGCGCACATTCCACGCGCTGCGGTAAGCCGGCGCAGAAACCAACAGGGAGAATACGCCTATGTCCATGACCCGCCGCCAATTGCTCGGCACCGCCGCCGGCGCGGCCACGCTGGCCGCCGTCGGCCTTCCGGCCCGTGCGCAAGAACCGCTGAAAGTCGGCTTCATCTATGTCGGCCCCGTCGGTGACGGCGGCTGGACCTTCCAGCACGACCTTGGCCGCAAGGCCGCCGAAGAGGAATATGGCGACAAGATCCAGACCACCTTCATCGAATCGGTGCCCGAGGGCGCCGACGCCGAACGCGCACTGACCCAACTGGCACTGGCCGGGAACAAGCTGATCTTCGCGACCAGCTTTGGTTTCATGGATGCCGTCATCAACGTCGCCAAGAAATTCCCCGATGTGAATTTCGAACACGCGACCGGCTACAAGACCGCCGATAACGTGGCGACCTATGACGCCCGTTTCTATGAAGGCCGGGCCGTGATCGGCACCATCGCCGGGCGGATGACGAAATCGAACAAGATCGGCTATATCGGATCCTTCCCGATCCCCGAGGTCATTCAGGGCATCAACAGCGCCTTCATCCACGCCCGCAAGGTGAACCCCGACGTGCAGATCAGCGTGGTCTGGGCCTATACATGGTTCGACCCGGCGAAAGAGGCCGACGCCGCCGCCGCCCTGATCGCCGAGGGCGTCGATGTGATCCTGCAACATACCGATTCCACCGCGCCGCTGGCCAAGGCGCAAGAGGCCGGCGTGATCGGCTTTGGTCAGGCCAGCGACATGGCGGCCTTTGCCCCGACCCCGCGGGTCAGCTCGATCATCGACAACTGGGCGCCCTATTACATCCAGCGGATCGGCGCGATGCTGGACGGGTCGTGGAAAAGCCAGTCCAAATGGATGGGCATCGGCGACGGCGAGGTCGTGATCGGCGAAATCACCGACGCCATCCCCGCCGAGGTCAAGGACGAGGCGCTGGCGCTGAAGGACAAGATCGCCTCGGGCGCCTATCACCCCTTCACCGGCCCGCTGAAAAAGCAGGATGGCAGCGAATGGCTGGCCGAGGGGCAGACCGCGACGGATCAGGAACTCAGCGGGCTGAATTTCTTCGTCGAAGGCATCACCGCGAAAATCCCGCAATAACCGGCGCGATCGGCGCGGATCAAAAAGGGGCGGCCCGCGATGGCCGCCCCTTTTCGTATCTTTTGCCCGCGTGGCCCGGCAAATCAGCCGCCGCGCAAACCGTGGGCTTGGCCCGCTGCCTCAGGTCTTTTGCTCGGCGGCGAGTTCTTCGGCCGTGCGGAAGCCCTGCGGGAAATCGGATTCCTTCAGCTTGTCGAGGTCGTTCAGACGCGCGATCGGATCGTCGGGATTGCCGATCAGCACGACGGTGTTGCCGTCCGCATCCTCGACCATGGTCATGCGGACATAACCATCCTCGGTCAGATCGTCCTGATCGCGCACCGAGACCTCCAGCTTGTCGGTGCCCGATTTGAAATCAAGGATTTCGGCGGATTCGCCCTTGTTCAGATTGATCTGGAACAGGTCGTCATCCGCGCCGCCCTTCATATAGGTGACGTCGTTGATACCGGCGGTCGCCACCAGCGTGTCGTCACCGACGCCACCATGCTGAAATTCGCCGCCCGAGATGTGATCCTCGCCGCCACCGCCATAAAGCGTATCGCCGGCGCCACCGGTGATCGTATCGTCGCCACGCGAACCATGGGCCCAGTCGGCGCCGGTTTCACCTTCCGAGGGCAGGCCGCCGACGTCGATCACGTCATCACCCGGACCGCCCAGAATGGTGTCGTTGGCGGCCCCGCCATTGACGGTATCGTCGCCATCGCCACCGACGACATAGGTCGGCCCTTCCAGGCTGTCGATCAGATCGTCGCCGCCCGCACCATAGAATTTGTCGATCGTGGTGGGATCGCTGTCGGCCACGCCGTCGCTGATCGTGTCGTTGCCACCGGCACCGGCAATGAAATCGGCGTCCGGGGTTCCGGTCAGGTTGTCGGCGCCGTCGGTGCCGACGATGGTCGGATCCTCGGGGTCGGCGGGCGGCGGAGGCAGGTCCAGCTCATCGGGGAAATTGCCGTCGTCATCATCGTCGCTGCCGTCATCGCTGCCGCCGTTCATAATCGCCGCGGCAAGCGCCGCCAAAGGCAACAGGCCCAGCAACCACCATTCGTTTCCCATCATCTGCCCCGTGTCACGTTGATTTGCGGCGATCAAAGCATGGTTAACCGGCTGGGACAATAAGTTGCTTGGCCGGAACCGGGCGGGTTACGCAATTATGATACATGTATGATGGACAGGCGCCGCCCACGCGAGGCGGTCTTTGGGGGCGGCTGCGCGTCAGCTTCGCGTCGGTCTGTCGGGCAGATGCGTGATGTCGTCCGAGGTATTGACCAGCATCAGCGCCGCCCGGCGCAGGGTGGCGCGGATACGCTCCAGCGCCTCGGCGTCATCTATGCCGGCCTCGTCAAGCGCGCGGTCCATCAGCGCCAGCCAATCCTCGGCGTCGCGGCTGCGGATCGGGACATGGTCGTGAATCTCGCGCAGGTTCATATGGCCGTGACGCTCGGCATAAAGGCGCGGGCCGCCCAGAAACCCGGACATGAAGTCGAATTGTTCCGCCCGCACATGGCTGAGCCCGTGGCCGCGCAGGTGCATTTGCAGGATGCGGGCGCCACGCGGGTCGGTCTCGATCAGGTCATAAAACCGCGCGACCACGCCCCGCAGGGTCGCGGCGCCGCCGATCCGGTCAAGGATGGCGGCGGTCGGTTGCATCAGACGTCCAGCGTGTGGTCGTGTTCCCATTTCGAGAAATGCGAGACATAGCTGTCCCATTCCATGCGCTTCAACTTCAGATAGGCCGCGGCGAACTCGGCGCCAAGCGCGCGGTTCAGGGTTTCGTCCGCCTCGAAGGCGCGCAGCGCATCCAGAAGGTTCAGCGGCAGCTTTGGCGCATCCTTGGCCAGATGGCCGTCGGTATACATGTTGATGTCGCTGCGCGGGCCGGGGTCCAGCTTGCGGCGGATGCCGTCCAGACCGGCGGCGATGATCACCGCCTGCAGCAGATAGGGGTTCGCCGCACCGTCCGGCAGCCGCAGCTCGAACCGGCCGGGACCGGGGACGCGGACCATGTGGGTGCGGTTGTTGCCGGTCCAGGTCAGGCTGTTCGGCGCCCATGTCGCGCCGGACGAGGTGCGCGGGGCGTTGATCCGCTTGTAGCTGTTGACGGTGGGGTTGGTGATCGCCGTCATGCCGGTGCCATGGGCCATGATCCCGCCAAGGAAATTCCGGCCCTGTTCGGACAGGCCCAGTTCCCGGGAATCATCGGCGAAAGCGTTCTTCTTGCCCGATTTGTCCCAGACCGAGATATGCGCGTGCATCCCCGAGCCGGTCAGCCCCTCGAACGGTTTCGGCATGAAGGTCGCCCGCAGCCCGTGTTTCTCGGCAACCGATTTCACCATGAACTTGAAGAAGGACACCTTGTCGGCGGTGGCCAGCGCATCGTCGAATTTCCAGTTCATTTCAAACTGGCCGGTCGCGTCCTCGTGGTCGCTTTGATAGGGCTCCCAGCCCAAGGCGAGCATGTAATCGCTGATCTCGGCGATCACGTCATAGCGCCGCATCACCGCCTGCTGGTCATAGCAGGGCTTGACCGCCGTGTCGTATTCATCCGCAACCCGGTCGCCCGAGGGGCAAAGCAGAAAGAATTCCGGCTCGACCCCGGTCTTGACGCGCAGCCCTTCGGCGGCGGCCTCGTCGACCATCCGGCGCAGGACGTTGCGGGGGGCCTGCGCCAGCGGCTGCCCCTCGATCACGCAATTCGCCGGAACCCAGGCGACATCGGGTTTCCAGGGCAGTTGCACCACCGCCTCGGCGTCGGGAACCGCCATCATGTCGGGGTGGGCCGCCGTCAGGTCCAGCCAGGTCGCGAACCCGGCAAAACCGGCCCCATCCACCGCCATGTCGTTGATCGCCTGCGCCGGTACGAGTTTCGCCCGCTGCGCGCCGAACAGGTCCGTATACGAGACCATGAAGTATTTCACTCCATTCTTCTCGGCAAACGCTGCCAGGTCCTTGGCCATCTATAGATACTCCCTGCTAGGTTTTCTCGCGCTGTTTACTGTTCCGCGCCAGTGTTGTGTGCCTGCGTCGTCGCTAGTTCTCCGAACCCGTCAATAGCCGGTCTTGCCCGGAATCCAGTTGGTTCCCGCGATGGGAACATTGGCCATCGCCGCCGCCTCGACGGTCAGGGCGCAAAGATCCTCGGGCTCAAGATTGTGCAGGCTGCTTTTGCCGCAGGCGCGCGCGATGGTCTGCGCCTCGAGTGTCATCACTTTCAGATAATTGCGCAACCGCCGCCCGCCCTGCACCGGATCGAAGCGGCTGAACAGCGCCGGGTCCTGGGTGGTGATCCCGGCCGGGTCCCGGCCTTCGTGCCAGTCGTCATAGGCGCCGGCGGTCGTGCCGAGCTTGCGGTATTCCTCCTCAAGTGCCGGGTCGTTGTCGCCAAGCGCGATCAGTGCGGCGGTCCCGATGGCGACTGCATCGGCGCCAAGCGCCATCGCCTTGGCCACATCGGCGCCGGTGCGGATCCCGCCCGAGACGATCAGTTGCACCTTGCGGTGCATGCCAAGATCCTGAAGCGCCTTCACCGCCTGCGGAATGCAGGCAAGCGTCGGCATACCGACGTTTTCGATAAAGATGTCCTGCGTGGCGGCGGTGCCGCCCTGCATGCCGTCGACGACGACCACATCCGCCCCGGCCTTCACCGCCAGCGCGGTGTCGTAATAGGGCCGCGCGCCGCCGACCTTGACGTAGATCGGCTTTTCCCAGTCGGTGATCTCGCGCAGCTCAAGGATCTTGATCTCCAGATCGTCGGGGCCGGTCCAGTCCGGATGCCGGCAGGCCGAACGCTGGTCGATACCTTTCGGCAGGTTGCGCATCTTCGCCACCCGGTCCGAAATCTTCTGCCCCAGCAGCATACCGCCGCCGCCGGGCTTGGCGCCCTGCCCGACCACGATTTCAATCGCGTCGCAGCGGCGCAAATCGTCGGGGTTCATCCCGTATCGGCTGGGCAGATACTGGTAAACCAGCGTCTTGGAATGGCCGCGTTCCTCTTCGGTCATGCCGCCGTCGCCGGTGGTGGTCGAGGTGCCGGCCTCGGTCGCGCCGCGCCCCAAAGCCTCTTTCGCCGGGCCGGACAGCGCGCCGAAGCTCATCCCCGCGATGGTGATCGGAATATCGAGATGGATCGGCTTTTTCGCGTGACGGGTGCCCAGCCACACGTCGGTGGTGCATTTCTCGCGATAGCCTTCCAGCGGATAGCGGCTGATCGAGGCGCCGAGGAACAGCAGATCGTCGAAATGCGGCAGATGCCGCTTTGAGCCGCCACCGCGGATGTCATAGATGCCCGAATCCGCGGCGCGGCGGATCTCGGCGTTCACCTCGGGCGAGAATGTCCACGAGTATTTGGGCGGCGTGTGGGGAAAATCGCTCATGGAAGCCTCAGTATTCGCCAGCGTGGTCGATATTGAAATTGTAAAGTTTGCGGGCCGAGCCGTAGCGTTTGAACTCTTCGGGCTTGGCCTTGCCGTCCGCTTCGCCGCGTTTCAGCAGGTCGGCCAGCAGTTCCAGATGTTCGGGGCGCATTTCCTTTTCGACGCAATCGGCGCCAAGGCTTTTGACGTCGCCGCGCACGAACAGCCGCGCCTCGTAGAGCGAATCGCCAAGCGCGTCGCCGGCGTCACCCAGCACCACCAGATTGCCCGATTGCGCCATGAAGGCCGACATATGGCCGATGTTGCCATGCACCACGATGTCGATGCCCTTCATCGAGATGCCGCAGCGCGAGCTTGCGTTGCCCTTGATGACCAAAAGGCCACCGCGTCCGGTGGCCCCCGCATATTGGCTGGCATCGCCGTCAACGATCACCGCGCCCGACATCATGTTCTGCGCCACACCCGGCCCGGCCGAGCCGTTGACGCGGATCGTCGCCTGCTTGTTCATGCCCGCGCAGTAATAGCCGGTCGAGCCGTCGACGGTGATGTCCACCGGCGCATCCACACCGGCCGCGATGGCGTGGCTGCCGCGCGGATTGGTCACGGTCCAGGCGGTCTGGTTGGTATCCTGACTCAGTTGATGAAGCTGGCTGTTCAGCTCGCGCAGGCCAAGCTTCCCAAGGTCGAAATTCTGCATATTCTCAGCGCTCCCAGAAATAGACGGTCGCGGGCTCCGGTTCCCAGACCCGGGCGTTTTCGATTCCGGGCAGGTTCACCATCGCCCGGTATTCCGAGCCGAAGGCGACATACTGGTCGGTTTCGGCCATGACCGCCGGCTTGCAGGCGATCGGGTCGCGGATCACGCCAAAGCCGTCCTTGGTGCCGACGACGAAGGTGAAGAAACCGTCCAGATCGGTCAGCGTCGCCTCCATCGCCTCGCCCAGCTTGGCGCCCTCGTTCATCTTGTGGGTCAGGAAGGCGGCGGCGACCTCGGTGTCGTTCTGGGTCTCGAAGGTCATGCCGGCGTCGGACAGCACGCGGCGCACCGAATTGTGGTTCGACAGCGAGCCGTTATGCACAAGGCACTGATCCGCGCCGGTCGAGAACGGGTGCGCGCCCTGCGTCGTGACGGCCGATTCCGTCGCCATCCGGGTGTGGCCGATCCCGTGGGTGCCAGCCATCTTCTCGACATGGAACCGCGCCGCCACATCCTTGGGCAGGCCGACCTCCTTGAAGATCTCGATCTCCTCGCCGGCGCTCATCACCGTGGTGTCGGGGCGCAGATCGCGCATCGCGGCGCGGGCCTCGGCCAGCTTTTCGGTGGGCAGTTCCAGCACGATATGTGTATCCTTGACCGTGCCCTTGACCTTGGCGTCGATCGCCTTGCCAAGATCGCCCGCCAAGCCCTTGAAATTATTCGCGGGGTCCGGCGACTGAACGGTCAGTTTCGCGACCCCCTTCTTGCCGTGACCATAGATGGCGATACCGGCGCTGTCGGGGCCGCGGTCGGTCATGGTGATCAGCATGTCGGTCAGCATCTGACCAAGCTTGGGTTCAAGCTTCGGGTCCTTGAGGAAAAGCCCCACAATTCCGCACATAGCGCGATTCTTTCCCGGTTGTGGCATCCCGCATGAATGGGTCGGGACGCGGTCAAGTTCTATGAAACTATTTTCACTCTGCGGCAAACAATCCTAGGCGTCAACACCGCGATTGTCGAATCCGACAGGCCGTCCGGTCAAAGTTTTTCTTGACAGAATGTCGCAGGCACCATTTCCTTTCATGAAATATAGTTGCCGCGCAGTCTAAACCCAATTCACGCCAACTGCTTGAAAAGGAAAGACGAATGGACAGTCTTCAATCTCGCATCGAAAACATGCACAGGCGTGACGTGATGGTCGCCTGGGCCTTTATCGTGGGGCTTTGGCTGGCGATGGTGTTTGTCGCCATCTCGGTCTGGCCCCTGGCCCCAAGCGGCGCGGCGCGGGTGGTTCTGCTGATCGCGGGCGCGGTTGTGCTGACCTTCAACACCGCCGCGATCATGGCGATGCTGCGCCATTACCGCGAGGACCGGGATTTCATGTACGGGCTTGACCTGCGGTTTCTGGACGAGGCGCGGGAACGTCGCGCACAAAGCCGTGCACAAGATCGGGGGCGCGGCTGATGGCGAAATATACCCCTCCGGTCCAGTCGCGGGCCGGTCAGATCATCGACGTGATCGTGCTTCTGGTTCTGGCGCTCGGGGCGCTTTACGTGCCGCTTTGGCTGGGGCTGGCCGGCAGCGCCAAGGTCGACACCCCGGTCCCCGACCCGACGTGGGAGACGCTGGGCCAGAACGCGACCATGGCCGAACGCTGGCAGCAGCTTGGCTTTGCGACCCCGGCCGATGCCGCGCCGATCATCACCTCGCGGTTCAACTACGCCTTCAGCTGGTTCGAACTGATCGTCATGGCCATCGTCATCATCGGTTATTTCGTGATGATGCTGCGCCTTTCCGACAAGGAATATCGCGAAGTCGTCGACGCCCGGTTCGGCGACAGGGAGAAGCGGTGACATGAGCATCTGGAACATTCTGGAAATCGCGGCCTGGATCGGCTCGGCCATCTTTGCCGCGCTGATCGTCTTTGACTGGCTGCGCACCGATTCAACCTATTCCGAGGCCGAACTGCTTTCCTCGCGCGAGGGTGAGCTTGAGGCGCTGACTGAACAGCACCGCCTGCCGGCGGGCCATAACGCCAAGACCGGGGGCAAGCCAGAATGACCGACCGCACAACATCGGCCGCCGAAGAACTGCCCGGCGACGAACTGCCAGACGGCGCAAAGCCCGGCGGCTTCGGGCTGTCCCGCGTTCTGGGCCCGGCACATATCTGGGCGCTTGGCGTCGGCATCGTGCTGGTCGGCGAATACATGGGCTGGAACTTTGCCGTCGGCAAGGGCGGCGCCTATGCGGCGCTGATCGCCTGCTGGTTCGCCGGCATCCTTTACACCTGCGTCGCCATGATCGACAGCGAGGTCACCTCGACCGTGGCGGCGGCGGGCGGCCAGTATACGCAGGCCAAGCATATCGTCGGCCCGCTGATGGCCTTCAACGTCGGGCTGTATCTGGTCTTTGCCTATACGATGCTGGAAGCGGCGAACGCCATCACCTTCGGCTTTCTGATCGACACCGTCGCCAATCTGACCGGGTATCAAGGCATCGACCAGCGCCCGTTCATCATCCTGTCGATCATGTTCCTGGCCTGGCTGAACTATCGCGGGGTGCTGGCGACGCTGACCTTCAACCTTGTCATCACCGCCTTCGCCTTCACCGCCATCGTGGTTCTGTTCCTCGCCGCCGTGCTGAAGCCGGGCGCGCCGCTTCTGGCCCATGCCGCGCTGATGGAGGGGGGCTTGCCCTATGGCTGGCTTGGCGTTCTGGCGGCGATGCATTTCGGACTGTGGTTCTATCTGGGGATCGAGGGCACCACGCAGGCCGCGGAAGAGGTCCGCTCACCCGCCCGCGCCCTGCCCTTCGGCACGCTGGCCGGGATCATGACGCTGCTGATCGCGGCGACGCTGACCTGGTATGTCTGTTCCGGCCTGATGCCGTGGGAATATCTGGGTCAGGCCGGGGTGCCGCTGTTCGATGCGGCGCGGCTGACCGGATCGCCGCTGCTTATGGTGCTTCTGGGCATCGGCACGATGTTCGCCACGCTCGCATCGGCGAACGGCTGCATCAACGACGCCTCGCGGGCATGGTTCGCCATGGGCCGCGACAATTACCTGCCATCATGGTTCGGCGCCGTGCATCCGGTCTATCGCACCCCCTATCGCTCGATCATCTTCCTGATCCCGATCGCGCTGACCTTCGCGCTGGGGGCGCCCCTGGATCAGGTGATCACCTTCTCGATCCTGTCGGGGCTGCTGGAATATACGTTCATGCCGCTGAACATCATCCTGTTCCGCCGCAAATGGCCGCTGGATTCGATCAAGCGCGGCTATGAGCATCCGTTCCATCCGATCCCGGCGCTGACGCTGCTGGCGCTGTGCGCGGTCACCTATTTCGCGGTGTTTCTGGGCTATGGCACGCAACTGGTCGCGATGGTGGTTTTCTATGTCATCGTCTCGCTGTGGTTCCACTTCTGGCGCTATCGCTTTGTCGACCGCGCCAGCCAGTTCACCATGCCGTGGCACCGGCCACAGGGGTACTAGCACCCATGGGCCCCATCGTCCCGCTTGTGGTTCTTGTGGTGGCCGGAATTGCGCTGGCCCATGCCGCACGGGCCTTTGGGCGGGGGCTGGCCCGGCGTCGTCACGGGCGGCGGATCATGCTGGACGGCGTCGCCGGCGATCTTGCGGATCCGCGCCGCCTGATCGCGGCGGACGGCTGGCCGCGCATCTCGGGGCGGTGGCGGGGCGCGGTCTTTGACCTGCAACTTCATCCCGACGCGCTGGAGGTCCGCAAGCTGCCAAGCCTGTGGCTGGAGGTCGCGCTGATCCGCCAGGCGGCCCGGCCCCGCCTGACGATCAGCCGCCGCCGCATCGGGCCGGCGCGCGACCTGCCGCTCCCGGTCGAAACACCGGGCGCGTTTCCCGAGGACGCCCGGATTTCCACGGATGATCCGGCGGCGCGGCTGCCCGATCCGCAGCCGCTCAACGCCGCTTTCGCCGGGCTGGGGGATCGTCTGCGCGAGGTCGAACTGACCCCTTCCGGCATCCGCCTGACCTGGCTTCTGGCCGAGGCCGACCGTGGCCGCTATCTGCTTGGGCGCGACGCCGAATTCCCGGTCGATCCGGTCCCCGCCGATCTGGCGGCGCGGCTGTTCGATGCCGCCCTTGCGCTTGACCGGGCCCTGACCGCGCCACCCGGCGAAAGGATCGCGGCATGAGCCGCACCCCCAATCCCTATGCGGTGATGGGGCTGGCGACGATCCTGCCGGGCATGGGACATGTGTGGCTGGGATTGCCGAAACGCGGGCTGGGTTTCGTGTTGTTCATCCTGCTTCTGGGCGCGGCCACCGTGCTGACCGCGCCTGATGCCGCATCGCCCGTCGGCCGCATCGCGGGCGGGTTGTTCGTATGGGCGATGTCGATCCTTGACGCTTATCGCATCGCCCGGATCCGCAGCGCCACAAGCGCCGCGCGCGGGGCCGGAAAATGATCCGTCATCCCCTGATTTCACGGCCAGAATTTTCCCGGCCAGAATGCCCTGTAACGCATCACCCGCATCAAAGGAATTTGAGGCCCTGCGCCGTGCCGCCTGCATCAGGTCAATAACCAAAGACCGGCCCGATCAAGGCGCCGGCCATCAAACAGTGAGAGAGGGAACCGATGAGTGTGACCACTGACTATCGCGATCCGCCGCAGCACGAGCTGCAAAGATCGCTGACCTGGCGCGGGGCCTTTTGGGTCGCGGCGGGCGTGCCGCCGCTGGTCCTGTTCTCGATCGGCGGCATTGCCGGGGTCGCGGGCAAGGCGGCTTTCGTCGTCTGGATCGTGTCGATGTGCATGGGGTTCCTGCAATCCTTCACCTATGCCGAAATGGCCGGCATGTTCGGCAACAAATCGGGCGGCACCTCGGTCTATGGCGCGACCGCGTGGCTGCGCTATTCCAAGCTGATCGCGCCCTTGTCGGTGTGGTGCAACTGGTTCGCGTGGAGCCCGGTGCTGTCGCTGGGTTGCGCGATCGCCGCCGGCTATATCCTGAACGCCTTTTTCCCGATCCCGTCGGCCGACAGCGCCCTGGTCGCGGACTGGATCGCCGCGAACTCGGCCAGCCTGACCGCCGCCGATCCGCGGGTCGTCGAATGGTTGGGAAGCAACCCCGGCACATCGGCCGAACAGGCGATCAACGCCATTCTGTCGACCGATGCCGTGACCGCCCTGACCCCCGCCTTCCGCACGTGGGAGCTGTTCGCGCTGCAAATCCCGGGGCTCGGGACGCTGCATTTCAACTCGACCTTCGTGATCGGGACGATCCTCATGCTGATCATCTTCGGTATCCAGCACCGCGGCATCGCCTCGACCGCCTCGGCGCAGAAGGTGCTGGCGATCATCGTGCTGGTGCCGCTTCTGATCGCCGGGGTCTGGCCGATACTGACCGGCTCGATCCAATGGGCGAATGTCACCGATATCGTGCCGCCGACGGCGGCCTATGCGGCCGAGGAAGGGTCGTGGAATCTGGGCGGCTGGACGCTGGTTCTGGGGGCCATGTATATCGCGGCATGGTCGACCTATGGTTTTGAAACCGCCGTCTGCTACACGGCCGAACTGCGCGACCCGGCGCGCGACACGTTCAAGGCGATCTTCTATTCCGGCCTGTTGTGCATCCTGTTCTTCTTCCTGATCCCGTTCGCGTTTCAGGGCGTTTACGGCCACGCGGGCATGCTGAACCCCGGCATCGTCGACGGCACCGGCGTGGGCGAGGCGTTGGCGCGGATGGTGTCCGACAGCCGGATCTGGATCCAGTTGTTCGTGCTTCTGATGATCCTGGCGCTGTTTCTGGCCATCATGACCGCGATGGCGGGATCGTCGCGCACGCTTTATCAGGGATCGCGCGACGGCTGGCTGCCGAAATACCTCAGCCGGGTCAATTCGCACGGCGCACCCACCGGGGCGATGGCGACGGACCTTTGCTTCAACCTGATCCTGCTGGCGCTGGCGTCGGATGCGGGCGGCTATTTCTATGTGCTCGCCATTTCCAACGTCGGCTATCTGATCTTCAACTTCCTCAACCTGAACGCCGGCTGGATCCACCGCGTCGATTCCCCGGACCGGCCGCGTCCGTGGCGCGCGCCGACGTTTCTGATCGGCGTGAACACCGTTCTGGCGTTCGTGAACGCGCTGTTTCTGGGTGCGGGCGCCAAGGTCTGGGGATATTCGAACGCGCTTTGGGCGGGGCTGATCTTTGCGGCGCTGATCATCCCGGTGTTTGCCTGGCGGCATTACGTGGTGGACAAGGGCGTCTTTCCCCCCGCCGCGATGGAGGATCTGGGCCTGCCCCCCGATGCGCGGCATCTGGGCGAACGGCGCGCCGGCATGCTACCCTATCTTGCCCTGATCGCCGGGGCGATCTTGGTCCTGTGGGCCAACTGGTTCTTCGTCCTGCCGGGCTGATCCCGGCCCGCGCCCCTTTCTTGCGCACCAGAGGCAGCAGGAATGCTGCCTCTTTCTTCATGCCGCGATCAGGACGTGGCGCCGGCCTGATTGCCTGTCAGTGATTTTTGTTCACTTGCATGTTGATTTCCAGCCAGCCCCGACCGACACTGACGTCAACACAGACGGGAGGAGAGTGGAAATGACCAATTCGTGGCGATTCTCGACGCTGGGGGACCGGCACCGTGCGCTTGGATCCGAGCTTGAGGATTGGAGCGGCATGGGCACCGCATGGAGCTATTCCAAGGGCGATCCCGAAAAGGAATATGAGGCGATCCGCACCAAAGCGGGGCTGATGGACGTTTCGGGACTGAAAAAGATCCACATCACCGGACCCGCCGCCAGCCATGTGATCGAGCGCGCCACCACGCGGAACATGGAAAAGCTGATGCCGGGCCGGTCGGTCTATGCCACGATGCTGAACGATGCCGGCAAGTTCATCGACGATTGCGTGATCTATCGGGCGCCTCTAAAAATTGCAGCAATGCGGCGGTCGGGGTATGACGCGGGAGGCGTTCGACGGTAGGGGCATGG
>NZ_JBHUEN010000049.1:0-11029 GCF_042680785.1 Paracoccus pacificus | reverse complement strand
GCTGAATACCTAAATCCAACCTGCAGACTCTCGTTATGAATGAGGGACCGGCTGGGGGCAGGTCACTCCATTTCAGGTGTGACAATGCCCGCGCGGGCATAGGCAAGCTGGGTGACCGCTTTCCCGTTCCGCGCCCGCAAGGGGCGGTGGCGGATGGGAAACTCGGGTGTTAGCCGGTCGCCTGAGGCAAAACCGTTGTCCTCGGGCTTCACATGCCGCCCCTCGTAGGACTCCACGTCCCCACGCCTCATCGTCCAACCTTCCCTCAGGCGCGGAAGGCCGCGTTCGATCGCGATTTCGGCGGCCGGATCGGTATAGGGACCCGAGGAGTCATAGACCGTCACCGGCGGCTCGCCCGCGCTTGGATGCAAGGCGATCTCGCGCATGGGCACACGGATGTCGGGGTGCAGCACGCCCGGCCTGAACACCTTGACAGAGGCGGGCAGTGGTCCGGTGGTGACCGTCAAGGTTTCTTTAGATGTCATGTCGAGGCTCCTCGCGTCGCAGCATTGGAGACCCAGCACCGACGGGAAGGAATAGAATGCCCCACTGGTCGCATGCGACCGGCAAGGCATCCGCACCGTCCCTACGCCAGCATGAACTGGATCAGGTTCGTAGGGTCACTGCGCTGCCTTGCGGCCCAGCAGTATCTCAGCCCCTTGTCGGGACACCCCTGGTGAGGACGTAAGGATGCGCAGCGGTGCCTCTATTGTCAATCGTCCTGACCAAGCCGACGCTTTGATAATCCAAACAGTTAAAGTTCCCGGTGTCGTGCCATCCTGAAACCTGCAACAGCCCCTATGAGGGTTGGCCACTTGGTATCGTACATGTCAACAATACCGCGTCGTGGCGGGTGGAGGGACTGACTGCTTCGCCCGCTAACCAGCCGTCGCTTTACGGCTGGTCAAATCACACGACGCTAGTGTTTTACGTTGACAGGTCGAACCGTTGTCAAGGAACGATCGCTTGCGCGGCCCGAACCTTCCCACAGGATCTTGCTCACTGTCCTTCGCGCCATGATGCGCGTCCAGCTCGCGCGACCTGATGCACGGGTGCCGTGCTTGGATAGCTGCGGGCCATGAAGATCGAGGGCAAGCCGCGCGTGCGGCGCGGCTCCGGTTGATCCGAAGGTCAGGCCGGGGGATCGACGCGGCCGAGGGCCGCGCTCACCCCCGCCCTGCGGTTTATCCTTTTCGTTTTTCCGCCCAACAGACCTGCCCGAGCCGGTCAATCGGCAAGCGCCGCGCCCGTGGCGCGTCGGCTCCTGCGGGGGCCGTGTCCTCGCTGCGCTGCGGGCCGCACCACCCCCCGCCTCCGCCCGATTGACAGTCTCTGTAGATTCGCAAGATGATTTGCCGCGCCACGGTGCATGAACTTCGAAAAGCACCGACAACGTGTCAGGCATTCTTGCTTCATCTGCCACGCAATCTTGCCGCTACAAGGTCGCGGCCGCTGTTCGGCTGCGGTTCATACATCTCTTTCGAGGCCCCATGTCTGTCTTTCAGTTAGCTGCTTCGGCTGGTCGTGCAGCCTGCTGACATAGAACAGGCACCGTCTTGGCATTGAGGAGGATGCTAAGCGTCTCGGCTTCCGGGGAACCGTCCTCCATCTTTACAGGATGGACGGCCAAAATTGGCTTCTCCAAATCTACGCCCTTGATAGAAACTTCACAAAGTTGACCCGAAGCCAGTTCATCGAGAACCGTGCTTTTCATCACCAACGATACGCCTAGTCCCGCTCTGACCGCACGCTTCACCCCTTCAGTGCTTCCGGTTGTGTGGCTGATCGATAGCTGATCTGCTTTTTGACCGAAGGCACGGCGGAGAATAGTGCCCGTCCCGGTTCCACGCTCGCCTCCGATCAGCGACTCCGTGAAAAGTTCAGACGAGTATATCGAACCCTTGCTTGCCCACCGGTGATCCGGGGAAACAATCAAAATGAGCTTCTCGGTGCGCCACAGGCTGGCCTCGTATCCATTCCGGCCGTCCCACCACTCCATGAAAGCAAGATCAACTTCCTTTCTCTGGAGTTTTTCTAAGATCTCCAGGTTGGAGGCGATTACCAAGTTGGCAGAGCGCCCTTTGGCACCATGCAGGCGCTTCAGATGCTCCGGCATGAGGTAGATACCGATGTTGCTGCTCGCACCCAGTTGAATTTGTTCCATGTGCAAGCGGTCAAAGGCACGTGCAGAAACCGTCAGCAGGCTCTTGGCAAATGGCAAGAATATGGCTCCGTGCCGCGTCGGAACACAGCGATCGTTCCCTCTATCTACCAGTTGCACCCCTAGGATATCCTCAAGGCGCCTGACGCTGTTCGAAACCGTAGGCTGCGAGATTTGCAGCCGTCGCGATGCCGCACGAAAATTTCCCGTCTCGATGACTTCAACGAAGGCAGCGACATGAGACAGATGATACATGCAGGATACCTTGTTAGAGAACAGACGCGGGCTCATTGATAGCGGCTCGCGGTCTGCGGCCTTCAAGAAGATCAATGATGTTGTCAGCCGCCTCATGCTCGATCGCAAGGCGAGTCTTGGTAACCGCCGAGCCGATATGGGGTGTCAGCAAGGTGTCCGTGCGACGCTGCACCAAGCCAGGATGGACAGCTTCAGGTCGATCCGGCCGCGCCCAGTCCTCCATCTCGTAGACATCTGCGGCGTAACCCGCCAGATGTCCCGCCTCCAGCGCAGCCACCACGGCCCCTTCGTCCACAACGCTCCCACGTGATGGATTGATCAGAAGCGTCCCCTTCCGCATCTTCGCAACTTCCAGTGCGCCGAGCAGATGCTGCGTGTCGTTGGCGAGCGGAAGGGCACACACTACGAAATCCGAAGTGGAAAGAAGCCGTTCGAAATCCGTGAACGTAACCTTGAGCCTTTCTTCATCATCAGAACCGAGCTCGCGCCTGTCCCAATAGCTCGCTTGCGTTCCAAAGCCCGTGAGCCGTTCAGCAATGGACTTGCCGATCGCTCCCATGCCTAAGATGCCAACCGCTGCGCCCTTCAGGCCCACGCCGTAGAAACGCGGTCTCCACCCCTTGTAGCCAATTCTGACAGCTTCATCCCCCGGCAGGATGTGCCGCCCCAAGCCAATCATCAAGCCGATGGTCAGTTCTGCGGTCGGATCAGTCAGAAGATCGGACACGATGGAGACATGGACCCCTCGTGCCGTGCAGGCAGCAACATCAAAGTTGTCGAAACCCTTCAACGCGCAAGCTACAAGCCGCAGGCTAGGAGCGTGGCTCAGAACCGTAGCGTCGATCCGATCCGGCATGAAAGCCATCATCGCAGTCGCATCACTGAGTTCTGCCAAAAGCCTGTCATGCGCCCAAGTATCGTCCGACTCGTTGACGCTGACGCGGGCATAAGGCGCCAGCTTGGTCAGGATCTCGTCATGGACTTTGTGCGTGATAACGATCTTGGGCAACATGTCGCGCTCCCTGTTGTTGTTTTATTGAAGTTGGCGGCGAAGAAGAGCGCCGACCTGATCGACCACGGTGACCATCAGAAGAACGACCAGCATGATGGCAAGAACCTCCTGATAATTCATAATCCGAAGAGAGGTCATCAGCTCAAAGCCGATGCCGCCGGCTCCGACCGTGCCAAGGATGGTGGAGGCGCGGAAGTTATACTCCCAACGGTAGATCGTGACATCGGCCAGTTGAGGCAGGACTTGCGGCAGGATTGCGCGCGTGACGATCTGGAAGGGTGAAGCACCGGCGGCCCGCGCCGCCTCGATTGGCGCATTGTCACAATGCTCGATGGCTTCTGCAAAGAACTTTCCGACCATGCCAACGGAGTGAAGGCCTAGAGCAAGAACGCCGGGCAGAGCCCCGAAGCCTACCGCTGCAACGAAAACGATACCCATGATCAACTCAGGGATCGAGCGCAGGCCGTTCAGCAGGCCGCGGGCGATCATGTAGATAACGCGGTTTGGCGCTGTTTTTCGCGAAGCGCAAAAGCCAACGGGAAGCGAAATCAGAACCGCGATTGCCGTCCCGGCGATGCTCATGGCAAGAGTATCAACCAAGGGGCCGATCCACTCCATCCCACGGCTGAAATCGGGCGGAACCATTTCACTTCCCAACTGCCAAAGCGAAGGAAGGCCGGAACCAAGCCGCTCCAGATCAAGCAAGCCGGAGTGGTAGCTGCTGACAATGATGACGCCAGCGATGATCACCGCGATCACGGCAGCGCGCTTCCAAGCTCTACTTTGGCGCTGAAGGATGCTGTCGAAACTTTGGGAAAGCGCTGTCATTGACGTGCTCCTGAAAAGTGAGGCGCAGACTTCGCCTGCGCCCGCAATGAATGGCGGTTGATATGTCTTATTTGCTGAGGTCGAGGTTCAGCATCTTACCGAGATCCCGCACGACATCGTAAGCCTTGTCGTTGATCGGCGCGAAACCATCTGCCTTGAACGTCGCCAGCACTTCCTCATCGTTCAGGTTGATGAACGCGTCGGTGATGGCTTGCTTCAGGTTCGGATCGAGGTCAGAGCGCATCGTCCAAGGATACTGCGGAAACGGATCGGACTCTTCGAGCACAACAACTTTCGCGGGGTCGATCGTGCCGCGAGCAACCATAGCGTTGAAGATGGGCAGCGAAAGACCACCAACCTGGGCATTGCCGTTTTGCACCGCCAGCGCCACGGCATCATGGGAGCCGACGTAGTTCTCACTGTAATCCGTCTCTGCTTCTAGACCCGCTTTAAGCAGCATGGATTTCGGGATCAGGTGGCTGGAAGTAGATGCCACGTCACCCCATGCCACATCGTGGCCGGCAGCATCCGCAATAGTCTCAATGCCGGCTTCAGCGTTGCCGATGACAACGGCGCGGTAAGTTGTCTCGCCGTCTTTCATCAGTGCCGCAAAGGGTTCGATCTCGGCCTTCGTCTTGGCCAACGTGTAGGAAAGCGGACCGAAATATGCGAGTTCAAGCCGACCGAACCGCATCGCCTCGATCATCGAGGAGTAGTCGGTGGTCACGATCAGCTCGATGTCGCGGTCAAGAGTTTCTTCAAGATACTCTTCCAGCGGACGATTGTTTTTGATCACTGTGGCGGCGTTCTCGTCGGGCAACAGCGCCACGCGCAGAGTTTCTGGATTTGCCTCCGCATGCACTGCGGAGCCGCAGCCGAGAGCAGCGAGAACGACAACGGGGAGCAACTTCTTCATAGGGCGGCCTCCATGGCAGCAACAGGTTGTGGTTGGGAGTGGGATGAATGGTGATGCGCTTGCTGCGAACTCCGGCCTGAAGCTTCGCTGCGGTAGATCGAGGCGCACATCTGATCTGTCAGTTCATCAACGGACGCATCTGCGACTACAGAGCCATCACGCATGGCGATGACCCGATCACCAAAGCGCCTCGCCAAGTCGATCTGGTGCAGGCTGATGACAGCCGTTATGCCATCCGTCGTGCAAATGTGGCGGAGTTGCGAAAGGACTTCGACGGCTGTTTCCGGATCGAGGCTGGCCACAGGTTCGTCAGCCAGTATCAATCGGGGCTGCTGAACCAGAGCACGGGCGATGCCGACACGTTGCTGTTGGCCGCCCGACAACTGGTCAGCCCTCACCAAGGCTTTGTCGAGTAAGCCAACCCGAGCAAGACATTCCAGCCCAAGTTGCCGGTCAGAACGCGGAAGAGGAAAGAGGGTTCGAAAGGATGAGTGATAGCCCAAGCGACCGGTCATCACATTATCAAGCGCGCTCAAGCGCCCGATGAGCTGGTGCTGCTGGAAAATCATCCCGGTGCGCCTGCGGTGCACTCGGAGCGCCCGCTCTCCGTCCAGAGATCCAACGCCATCAGCGATAATCGAACCGGACGTAGGAGCAACTAAGCCGTTAAGGGTGCGGATGAGTGTGGATTTACCCGCGCCAGAGCGGCCCAAAAGGACGACAAACTGCCCCTGCGCGAGCTTCAGCGAGGTCGGTTTTAGAGCTTGTGTGCCATTCCCATAGGTCACGGCAACCCTGTTCAAAGCCAACATGATGATGCATCTTTCTAATCGTTCTGCGGTCGCGATAGGATGGGTCGATCACTAGGCGCGCAATATGACGACTACTTTTCAGGTGGATGACATAATCATGATAATGCACATCGATGCTTATGCTGCACTCTACCTAAAATCCTTGGAAGCGGACGCGGTGATCGCGGTTATGGCCGCGATCGCTGATCGGAAGGACAGCCGCGCCTCCGCTCCGCTCTGGCACGTCCGACACCTTTCCGTTTGCTAGGTCCGCCTGCCATCCGGCCGGCGCTCTGAACACGGGCTCTGGTGCCGCTGCGCGTCAGCCTCCACGGAGAAATCCGGTTCCTCCCGCGCCAGGGCGCGGGCCCCTCCCAATTTCACCGCTCCGGCCCCGTGTGTCAGATCACCGTCCGGCCGCAGGTCGGGCTGCGCCCACCCTGCTTTGCCCTTCGGATGACATGAGGTCATCCAAAGTGAAAAGCACGGATGGCTTCGCCACTCGGCGGATCAGAAGTAACCGTCCGGCGTGACCGCTATCCGTTCCAGCGCCACGGCATCAGGTCATCGACCTTGGTGATCTTGTAGTCGGGAATGCGGGCGAGAGTGTCAGCGAGCCAGGCGTGGGGATCGACGGCGTTGAGCTTGGCCGTTTCGATCAGGGTGTAGGCGATGGCAGCGGCGTTGCCGCCCGCCTCGGAGCCGACGAAGAGGTAGTTCTTCCGCCCGAGGGCGATGGCGCGCATGCCGCGTTCGGCGGTGTTGTTGTCCAACTCCAGGATGCCGTGGTCGAGGTAGGGGCGCCGGCGGTCCATTCGGGTCAGGGCATAGCGGATGGCGGCCGCGAGCGGGGATTTGCCCGAGATTTCCGTCAGTCTCATGGCCAGCCATCGCTGCAGATCGTCGAAGACCGGGGCGGCGTGAGCTTTGCGGAGTTCCGTGCGGCGGTCTGGCGGCGACCCTCGGGCTTCTTTCTCGACGGCGTAGAGCTGTGCGATCCGGCCGATGGCCTCTCCGGCGATCGGGGAGCCCTGCGACCGATGGATATCGACGAACTTTCGCCGGACATGGGCCATGCAGGCGACCTCGCGGATGGTGCCGGAGCGGTAGAGATCCTCGAACCCGGCATAACCGTCGGCGTGCATCCAGCCGCGGAAGCGGGCGAGGTGGTCCTTGGGATGCTGGCCCTTGCGGTCACCGGAGAAGCGATACCATGCCGCCGGTGGGGCCTGCCCGCCCCAAGGGCGTTCGTCGCGCGCATAGGTCCAGAGCCGGGCGGTCTGGGTCTTGCCGGTGCCGGGCGCCAGCATGCTGATCGGCGTGTCGTCGGCGAAGATCGCCTCGGCTGAGAAGACATGGCGCCCGATGGCGTCGGCCAGCGGCTCCAACAGGGCCGTGCTCTTGCCCACCCAGTCGGCCAGGGTGGACCGGTCCAGGTCGAGACCTTCGCGCTCGAAGATCTGGCTCTGGCGGTAGAGCGGAAGGTGGTCGGCATACTTGCTCACCAAGACATGGGCGAGGAGGCCCGGCCCCGGGCGACCGCGCTCGATCGGGCGCGAGGGCAGTGGGGACTGCACGAAGCGTTCACAGCACGAGCAGGTCAGCCGAGGGCGGACAAGCCGGTTCACGATGAACCGCCCGGGAACGTATTCCAGCTCTTCCGTCACATCTTCCCCGATCCGGCGCAGGCGCCCGCCGCAATCGGCACAGGCATCTGTGCTCGGTGTCAGCTCCACCTCCATTCGCGGGATGTGGTCCGGGATCGGACGACGCTTGGGTTTGTCCTTCTCCTCGATGTCCGGCAGCTTCATCCGCGCGGTCATCGCGGCGGCGGCGATCTCGCTGGTCTCAAGGGCCAGCTGCAACTGTTCCGCCGTCTCGGACGACGCACCAAACCGGTGCGCCCGGTGCCCGGCCAGCTGATGCCGGAGCTTCTCGATCAGGATCGCCTGGGCCTTCACCTCGGCCAGAAGCCGCGCGGTGAAGCTGCGCAGCTCCTCGGGGTCTTCCGGCAATGTCAGGGCCTGGGTGAGCATGCGGAAAGTTTATCCCACTGTATTACTTGTGGGAATCACTGATTGCAGGCGCCGTGGACTATCCCGCCGCCAGAGGCCGCCACGTCCGTTCCGGTGCCCGCCAGTCGATGCCTTCCAGCAGCATCGACAGTTGCGCAGGCGACAAAGCCACCTTGCCCTCCTTGGCCGAGGGCCAGACGAACCGACCCTTCTCCAGCCGCTTCATGAACATGCACGCGCCTTGGCCATCCCACCAGATCACCTTCACCAGATCGCCCCGACGGCCACGGAAGACGAACAGATGCCCGGCGAACGGGTCCTGCTTCAGCACCGCCTCGGCCTGCGCCGCCAGTGCCGTGAACCCCTTGCGCATGTCGGTGGCGCCCGCCGCCAGCCAGACCCGCGTGTTCGCCGGAACCGGGATCACGCCGTCACGCCCCGGATCAGCCGCGCCAGAGCCTCGGGATCATAGCTCCCGCTGATGCGCATCCGGTGCCCGCCCGCCAATTCGATCTCGATGTGGTTGTGGGCGGCAGGTGTTGCCCGGGCAGACCTGGTCTCCGCGACAATCTCCACAGGCAGAAAGCGCGCCTCCTCTGACGGGGGAAGAGCCGAGGCGGGGTCCGGCGCGTAACGGCGATCGCGCAGCCACTTGAAGATCAAGTTCGCATTCACCGCGTAGCGCCGCGCCACCTGGGCGACCGATACCCCCGGCGCCGCCGTCTGGAAGCAGATCGACCGCTTCTCCTCATCCGTCCAAAGCCGCTTCGTCCGACGCGCCACGTCATCACCACAGTGTCCACTATCAATGGTGGACACTATCCCGCACTCTCACACCGCGGCAGAGCGGTTAGACCGGACGGTTACGATGAAAGAGCTGAAGATCAAGCTCATGGAGCGGATGCTGGGCGCCGAGCTGACCGCGCATCTGGGCTATGAAGAGGGCAAGGAGGTTCCACCGGGACAGGGCAACCGCCGGAACGGCACCTCGACCAAGGTGCTGAAGGGACAGGACGGAGAGATGCCGGTGGCGGTGCCCCGCGACCGCGACAGCAGCTTCGAGCCCGAACTGGTGAAGAAGGGCCAGACCCGGATCGACGGGATGGACGACAAGATCATCGGGCTCTATGCCGCCGGGCTGACGGTGCGGGATATCCAGGCCCATCTGCTCGATCTCTACGGCCTGAAGGTCTCGCCCGACCTGATCAGCCGCGTGACCGACGCCGTTCTGGACGAGGTCCGGGAATGGCAGAGCCGGGCGCTGGAACGAATGTATCCGATCGTGATCTTCGACGCGCTACGGGTGAAGATCCGCGATGCCGACAGCCGGACGGTGAAGAACAAGGCCGTGTATGTCGCCTTGGGCGTTACCCGCGATGGCCAGCGCGAGGTTCTTGGCCTCTGGATCGCCGAAAATGAAGGCGCCAAATTCTGGCTTTCGGTGATGAACGAGCTGAAGAACCGCGGCACCCAGGACATTCTGATCGCGGTCGTGGACGGTCTGAAGGGCTTCCCCGAGGCCATCACCGCCGCCTTCCCGGAGGCCATGGTCCAGACCTGCATCGTGCATCTGGTGCGCCACAGCCTGAACTTCTGTTCCTGGAAGGACCGGAAGGTGGTGGCTGCCGACCTGCGCCGGATTTACAGCGCCCCGACCGTCGATATGGCCGAGGCCGAGCTCGATGCCTTCGAGGAAAAATGGGCCGGGAAATACGCCTCCATCGCCCCGGCCTGGCGCCGGGCATGGCAGGAGGTGATCCCGTTCTTTGGTTTCGATCCCGCGATCCGCAAGATCATCTACACCACGAATGCCATAGAAAGTCTGAACCGCGTCATCCGGAAGTCCATCAAGACACGGGGCTCGTTCCCGACCGACGAGGCCGCGACCAAGCTGATCTACCTCGCAATCCGCAAATTCGAAAAGGATGGCCGAAATGTCCGGGAATGGTTTGCCGCCCGCAATCAGTTCGCCATAATGTTCGGCGAGCGCTTCGACGCTTGAGTATCCCAAACCGCATGGGCCGGCCCGGATACACAAAGTTCAGGACACTCCCGACGCCAGCCGAGCGACCCAGGAATACCTCGCCACGCTCGATGACGCCGCTTTCGGTGCGGCCACGCCTGTCAAGCCGAAGGCAATCTCGCCCACTGATCCCGCCGCACGGTTCACCGGAGCCAACGGGGACAGACCCTTCTTCGCCTATAGTACCAACTACCTTGTCGATCTGGACAACGCGATCATCGTCGACGTCGAGGCCACCGTTCCGATCCGGCAGGCCGAAGTCGGTGCCGTGCGAAACATGCTGACGCGAACCAGAGACCGCTTCGATCTGCACCCCGAAAGGCTGGCCGCGGATACCGCCTACGGCACCGCCGAGATGCTCGGCTGGCTCGTCGACGACCAGAAGATCGAACCGCATATCCCGGTCTTCGACAAATCCGAACGCAAGGACGGCGCGTATCCGGCCACCGACTTCGCCTACGATGAAGAGGCAGACGAATACCGCTGCCCCGGAGGACACGCGCTGAAGCCCTACTGGCGGGATATTTCGAAGGGACGACCGGAATTCGGGAAGGACGGCTGCAAGAAGTACTACGCCCGGAAACAGGATTGCGCCGCCTGCGCGCTGAAGCCGCACTGCACACCCAACCAGGCCACGCGAAAGATCTCCCGGTCGCGCTACGAGCACGCGCGCCAGAAAGCCCGGGAGATCGCCAAGACCGATGCCTATGTCGCTTCGGGATACGCCCGGAAGAAAGTCGAGATGCTCTTCGCTCACCTGAAGCGCATTCTCGGCCTCGACCGCCTTCGCCTCAGGGGACCAAATGGCGCCAAAGACGAGTTCCACATAGCCGCAACCGTCCAGAACCTCCGCAAACTCGCCAAGCTGAGGAAGTCAGTGGCCTGAGAAGTCGGCAGGACCGCCATGGCGATCCAGTCGGGCGGAAAACTGAGGCGAGTTTTTCAACAACATCCGGACTTTTCTGCCGTTCGTAGGAGCCATACAGTCGGAGTAGGATCGTGGACAACGGCTGTTACTAAGGCCGTCT
>NZ_JBHUEN010000048.1:0-28330 GCF_042680785.1 Paracoccus pacificus | reverse complement strand
GAAAAGCTCAAACGGACGCGGGGTAGAGCAGCCCGGTAGCTCGTCAGGCTCATAACCTGAAGGTCGCAGGTTCAAATCCTGCTCCCGCAACCAAACTTTCTACCAAAGTATCAAAGGCTTACGCCGAAGCAGGGCGCCCCACGGGGCGCTTTTTGCATTGCAACGCAGAACAGCACATTCCCCAAAGATTCCAAACCCTTACGAACGCCCCCGATTCCTCCGTGCAACACCCATGCGACATGGAAGTGATCTGATGTTCGCGGGACGTTCCTTCCGTGATCCTGGTTGCCAGCCTGCCATTCTGTCTGCGACAGTGACGGGGATGTCATCCAGGTTATGCCTTTCATGCCGATTTACGAATTTGCGCCGGATCGTATCCAGCCCCTGACCAAGACCACCTTCACGGCCATACAGCTGCATGAGCGCCGCGACCTGCAACGGCTGCTGCGCGAGAACATTGCCGTCATCGCGCCCGACACATTGGTGATCGCCGAGGAATACGGCGAATGGGACGATTCCCGCCGCCGCATCGATCTGCTCGGGATCGACCGCGATGCGAACCTTGTCGTCATCGAACTGAAGCGCACCGAAGACGGCGGCCACATGGAACTGCAGGCCATTCGCTATGCGGCGATGGTCTCGACCATGACCTTCGAACAGGCAGTGTCCGCATTCGACCGCTACATGCGCCAGATCGGCCGTGAGGACGCGGATGCGCGCGGCGAGCTTCTGGCCTTCCTCGGGTGGGACGAGCCTGACCACGACCAGTTCGCGCAGGAGGTGAAGATCGTGCTCGCCTCGGCCGAGTTCTCGCTGGAGCTAACGACAGCCGTCCTGTGGCTGAACCAGCGCGACCTCGACATCCGCTGCGTGCGCCTGCAGCCCTACAACCTGTCGGGCCGGGTGCTGGTCGATGTCCAGCAGATCATCCCGCCGCCCGAGGCTGCCGAATACCAGGTGCGGGTGCGGGAGAAGGTTCGCATGGAACGCGAGGCGCGGACCAGCGGTGCCGATCACACGAAGTATGACCTGCGGCTTGGCCAGCAGGAGTTCCCGCGCGAGTCGAAACGTTGGGCAATCCTGCGGACCTTCCGCTACCTCGTCGAGAGCGGCATCGCCCCTGAGACCGTGGCCAAGCACTGCGGCCCGCGTGCCAACCGCGCCCTCCGATCGGTCGAGGGCGAGGTCGGCCACGACGACTTCGTGCGCCTCGCGACCGAATCCCGCGCCGAGCTTGGCAAACGCTTCGACCCGATCCGTTGGTTCTGCGGGGACGATGAACTGCTGCGTGTCGGCGGTCGCACCTATGCCTTCTCCAGCCAGTGGGGCGGGGACGACTGGCTTGAGGCGATGACCAATCTGCGCGACGCCTTCCCGGATCGCGGGATCGTCTTCACGCCCGCTGGCTGAACCCGCTGATCTGCCTTGCCTTTTGACTTGGTCAGAGCCGTCATGTCCGCGAAACCAACTCGGGGACCGCCATGCCCAAGACCAACGACGCCGCACTGGACGCCTTCATCGCCGCCAAGACCGAGATCGATGCCATGCTCGCCCGGCTGGTGGCCCACAGCGCCGACCACTTCGGCTACAGCCCCGAAGAGGTGAACTGGGGCAGTGTCGGCACGCTAGAACATTACCGAGCCCGCCTCCGCGAAATCACCGACATGGCCTTCCGCGAAGGCGAGCACGCCGCCTGAACATCCCGCAGTCTAGACTGACTGGCCAAAGCACGTCCCCATGGCCAGCTTGCTGATGGCGGAATGTGCGCCTACGAGGTGTTGGTCCTTCGGCAAGTCCCACGTCGGGAACAGCCCGGCGACGGCCGCCATGTGGTTCTCCAACTCGCTGATGACCATGGTGATGTTCTGCGTGCCATTATACTCCTCGGCCGACCTCCGGAGGTCGGCGCACAGGGCCGTGATGGCCGCGTAGTTGCGCATGGCCTGAAGTTTGCCCGCGTCCTTGCTGTCCTGGACCAGAAGCCCGAGGCCATCCAGCATCGCACGAATGTCCTGCTCCATCATGCCGCCACCGTTGCCACGCCATCGAGGCGCACAGCGACGCTGGTGATGCCATTCCCGGCCGCCTCTGTCGCCACGCCTACGGGGAAGCGCCCAGCGCCCGGCACGTTGATGTTCTTGGCCGTGTTGTCCCAGGCCACGCGGGCGCCGACCGTCAGAACCGCAGCGGTGGCTTTCGGCAGCTGATAGACGCCGGTGGTGGCCAGTTCGACCGGTTCGCCCACGGCGGCCGAGTATGCGGCGATGCCGAAGATGTTGCCGATGATCGCCCCCTCGCCAGAGGCGATGCCGCCTGCGGGAGCGGGCACGGTGATGATGTCGCCTTTATGAATGTGGTTCTTCATGGTCAAAGCCCTTTCGAGGATTGGATGCGGACTACGGCAACGCGCGCCGTAGTGCCGGTGATCTGCCGGTTGAGGTCGCCCAGCGCGGCGGCCATCTCGGCGTCGCTGGCATAGGTCACCCGCTTGCTGTCGTATTCGACGGTGCGGATGCCCTGATAGCGGGCGGCCATCAGGGCGTCGCGCCAGGCGGTGAGTTGGGCGAGGTCGGCCACGTCACGCCCCGGGGTTCTGGAACCAGCCGCGGTGGTCGATGAAGCCTGCGCCGAAATCGAGGATCACCCGGATTTCCACGCCGTCCACGTCCCAGCCCGAGCGGCTTTCCACCTGGGGCCCCTCGTTGCCCGAGAGATAGGCGAACTCGAGGCCGTCGATCTCGCCGGGGTCTGCGGTCACATACCAGCGGGTGGCGCTGGTCAGGCGCGGTTCCACCACCAGCGACATGGCGCCAGAGAACGGGTTCACATCGGCGGCGGTGGCGGGTGCGATGGTCGCGAGCCACTTCTCCGCCACCGTCTCCAGCGCGGGCGGCACCAGCAGGTTCTTCGGCGTCACGCGGATCACGCGGCCCTCGATGCCCTTCTGGGTCCGCAGCGCGAGGCGGGCGGCCGAAAGCGTGGTGTCGGAGATCACAGCACCCGTCGTCGCGCGGTTGCCGTGATCGACATGGAACAGCGCCTTGTTGTCCGAAAGCGTCGGGCCGTTGCCGCTGTTCGCCTCCAAGAGGGTGACGAGGATCCGCGCCTCCGTCTCGGCCGCGCCCTGGCCCATGCGTCGCGCGAGGTCTGCGAAGGCGCCGAGGTCGTCGTTCACCAGCACCTGGCGGGTGATGCCGATCTTCTTGGCCCAGGTCTCGATCTTGTAGGCCTCGCGCGCCTCTGCCATGGTCCCGGCCTTGATCTCGCCCGCCTCGTTCAACTTCTCCAGCAGCGGGGCCTCACCCAGCATGATCTTGTTCACCGCCCGGAAATCGCGCGCCGAGGTTTGGCGGCCAAGACGGCGGATGCCCGAGGGCGCGGCCTGGTAGGCATCGCGCAGCACGCGGCCCACGGTGTTGCCGAGGATGATCGGGAAATCAGACGTGGTGTGCAGAGCGCGGGTCACCAGGCTGGCGGGCGACAGCGCCATCGTGGACTCGCCGCGGAGCGTCAGCAGTTCCTTCGCCATGTCCACGGGCGTGGCATAGGCATAGCGGCGGGCCGGTTCACTGAGGTCGTGGCGCGGGTTGATCCGGGCATAGAGAGCCTCGCCCATCTGACGGGCGCGGAGGCTCGGGTCGTCCTGGCTGTCGCCCATCTCGACGCGAACCTGTTCGGTGCGGATCGTGGGCGCGCTGCGGGTCGCCAGCGCCTCGAAGGCAGCACGACGGGCGGTGTCGCCATCGGCGGCGGCGTCGATCTGGCCGTCGATCCAGGACTGGTCCAGCCCGGCGATGCGGGCGATGGAGCGGATCTCGGTGTTGATCGCGGCGCGGGTCTGCGCCTCGGGCGGGGCAGGGGTGGTGGTGGTGTCGGTCATGTGGGTCTCCATGCGGATGTGGGCGCCGGGGTCGGCGGGCGTCGGCACCACGGAAATCTCGTGGGGTGTCCAGCGAACGGCGGTCAGCACGCGCGCGCCGTTCTCGATCGTCTCGGCCCATTCCTCGACCGAATAGCCGACCGAGACATGGCGCAGGATCCCGGACAGAACGTCCTGCCAGAGCGGTTCGACCTCGGGCCGCGAGGAAAAGCGGATCAGCGCGGTGCCACGCTGGCCATCGACGGAGGCGGATTGCACGCTGCCAAGCACATCTCGGACAGCGGATTGCCGGTGGGCGTCCAGCACGCTGGCCCCTTGCAGACGCGACAGGTCCACCGCATCCGGCGCAAGGCTGAGGCGTTCGACATAGGGGCCAGCCATGTCGCGGCGGCGAACGGGCGCGCCGGTGGACCAGATCACCTCGACGGTGCGGGCGTCGCGGTCGGCGCTGGAAGGGGCCAGGTCGGCGCGGCGGGTCAGCAGGGTGACGGTGTCAGTCATCGGGGATGTCCTCCTTCTGGACAGGCGGAGCGCCGAAGTTCATGCCCAGCGCATCCGACCGCGCCTTGTCGGCGGCAATCTCGGCATCGACCTGTTCGGCGTCGTAGCCCCGTTCGGAAATCGCCTGCGTCCTGCTCTTGAGACCGTTGTTGATGGCGAGGATCTCTGCCTCGACGTCCTTCTTGGGATCGACGTAGTCGAACTTGGGCGGGAGCCATTCGCAGCCTAGATAGGCGGCAGGATCGCGGTCGAAGTCCCGTGCGGGCAGATCACCCGACAGCACCGCCAGCCGCACGAAGCGTTCCCAGACCGGGCGACAGAACAGATGCACGACCACGTTGTGCTGCAGCTGCTCGACCCGGCGGCGGAATTCGATCAGCCCGGCGCGGATCGAGGAATAGGTGACGCCCTCCAGATCGCCCGAGACCAGTTCATAGGGCAGGCCCATACCTGCCGCGACGGCGCGCAGGTGGTTCTTCACGAAGGGCGCATAGGCATCATGCTCGGTCGGGTTGGAGAACCGGATATCAGTGCCGGGTGGCAGGGGGATCAGGCTCCCGGGTTCCATGCCGACGGTCAGCGCGCCGTTGGTATTGCTGCCCGTCAGGCCGCCCGCCGTACCGTCGGGATCGGTGATGAAGCCGGTGAATAGCGCCGCCACCTTAGCCTTGACCAGCGCCGCGTCCTCGAACTGATCCAACTCGTGCAGCCGCAGCAGGACCGGGGCGAGCCAGGTGATGCCACGCAACTGGCCAGCGGCGAGCGGCTTGAAGAGATGCAGACAATCGGTGGCGGGCAGGCGCAGCGGTTCCAGCCGCAGGGAGGTCAGCGGATCGCCCGGCCGGTCGCGCATCACCCAATAGGCGGTGCGCTGGCCAGTTGTGTTGAACTCGATGCCAGCCCGGATGCGTGCGCCACCGCCAATGTCGCGATGCAGGTCCAGCGGCACCTGGTCCCGGTCCAGCAGGTCGATCTGCAAGGGAACGGCAGGAGCATCCGGCACGACACGCAGCCGCGCAAAACTTTCGCCGCCCTCGACCATCGCACGCACGGCCATGGCCTGCAGCCCATAGAAATCCGCCAGCCCACCCGGATCGGCATGATCGGTCCAGCGCAGCCACAGCATCTGCAGCCGCTCGCGTACCGCCCGGTCGGGATGGGTGGATTGCGGCTTGATCCCCGCGCCGACGACATTGCCCACCAGGCTGTCCACCGCGGCCGCGACCCATGGGTTGTTCCGCGCATACCACCCGGCGCGCCGCGCCGCCGTGGTCGCGCCTGCGAGGATCGCCGTGTTCAGCCCATCGACCGTCCGCGCGCCCTCCCAACGCCGACCACCACCCGCAGCGTCAAAGCCGCGCATGCGCGTGAAGCCGAAAAGGCGATGGAGGAGCGTCCGCATGGTGCGGAGTGTCTCATGCACGGCATCGTCGGGGTATCAGAGCGGTTGGGAAGGGCCGGGAACGATCCGCGGTGACCCGGCCCCTCGTGCAGCTAGAAGCGAATGTCCTTCTGCAGTTCATCGAGAAACTTGGCGCGAGAGACTTTCGCATTTGCGCCAAGGCGACGCTCACGATGCCAACGGAATACGTTTTCAACTGGCACCACGAAGACGTCGACTACCGGAAACTCGACGATGTCGGAAAGGATGAAGCCCTTGATTCCAGACAACTTCGCCGTGAAGCCGTCCTCATTGAAGACTCGTCCGGAGCCGACCTGGTTGCTCGGGTTGAAGTAAACCCCTTGCCTGGTGATCGACCTGACTTCCCACATGTTGCCATCCGGATCGAGCAAGTCGTATCCGGCGCCTTCAGAGGGCGCGAGCTTCCAGCCGGGGTTCTCCCACTTTAGCCGTCTTTCGATGATGAACGATACTCGGCGTCCATCCGTCAGATACTCGCGGACATCCGCCGTCGTCACCTTGAAAGCACGGGCGAGTTCTTCCTCGTCCCAACGGAGTTGAAATCGTTTGTCCATCATCAACCTTCCTGACCGGCGGACTGAAAGGTCTTGAGCGATGGAAATGCTTCCATGGCCCTCAAGTCCTTGATGGCAATGTAGCGGCAGCGATAGCCGCCACGACCACCACCTTTTGCCCCGAAATCCCTGAGCGGCGCCTTATCAACCTCATCAGGTGTCGCCCAGCCCGATATACGGCAGTTCCAGCCGGGCTGGATGTCCTGCGCATCTCGGTTTGGCGCGTCGACAATGACTTGGACGTAATATTCGGGCCGCCGTTTCTCTGCGTAGTCTTCCCGAACCAAGAGGTTCAGGCGATCCGACCAAGGGTATGCGCTTGTCTTGACTTCAATTACTTCAAGAAAGTCAGGTCGTCCCTTGGTGTCGCGAACGTCATGTGCTTTCCAATCACCGAGGAACCACTGCGCGAATGCCAGCTCGCCTATCAGACCCGTGAGGCTGTCGATCTTTGACGCCCGCGTTCTGTGGACACGAACGTCCTCTTCTGCCGCGCGAGCATATTCAAGCATCTCTGCCGTAATCGGCACGTCAATATAACGCAAGGTCCGCCTCCCAGTTCACCGGAGCAGTAAACTAGAGGGCAGCCTGAGAGTCTAGAGCCGCTGCAGAAGGACGATGCGGTTGGTGTTTGTTCCCTGCGCTCCGTTGGATACACCCCAGCAGTTCGCTGTCTTGGTGAACTCCTGGTCATTTACCATGACGCCTATCCGCCTGAACGGCAACTCTTCCGCCGCTTTCCAAACAAGGCGCTCAAGCAGGACCTTTCCATTGCGAACCTCTCCAACCTCGAAGGCAACGTAGCCACCGGGGCGCAGGATGCGGGCTTGTTCTGCCAAGACACGTTGAACCATCGCCGTCCAAGCATCCTCGGTCCGGTGCATGTCGATGGCAACCATTTCGGGGTCTATGCCGGCGAACCAACACCGCAACCAGTTGTCGGCGGCGTAGTGGACGATGTCGAGGAAAGGCGGCGAGGTCACGGTAAGATCAACGGTTGCATCCGGGATCCCGGCTACGTCCCACGCTGCGCCAATGTGAAGGCTGGACCGCACTTGGCTTGGGGCGCAACCGTCTTTGAGCAGAGTCTTCGACTTCTTCATAATCACTGCTGCAACGTCGCGCTCCGGCGGTGACACCCCTAACTTCTCATTGATCTTCAATTGCGCCTTGACCGACACGGCTTGGTTCGGCGGCATCGAGCGACCAGAGAAGAAGCCGGGCGAGTGTCCAGATAGGCGATTGATTGCCACCATCCGAATCCAGTCAGCAACCGGGTCAACCTGTTCAGCGCCGAGGGGCGCGCGTTCCGCCAACCAGAGGCGCAATGCTTCAAGATTCCTCAGCGTGGCGGGGTGGTAAAATGCGAGTAAGTCTTCGCGTTGGATAGCGCCTCGCGACCAGTCCACCGTTTTCAATGCTGACGCGACCGATTGCAGCGAAATCGGGCGCAAACGGGGCCGGGTAAGCAGAGTCGATAGCGGATTGATATCATTGCCGAAGGCCTGACGGCCCATCAGGGCCGCCTGAACTGGAGTTGTTCCTCGCCCCATGAATGGGTCGAACACTACGTCACCAGGATTGGTTAGCCGCGAAATGAAAAACTCTGGAAGTTGGGCTTTGAAGCATGCGCGATAAGATACTTCGTGAATAGAATGCGCCTGACGCTGGCCAGCAGTCCAAAATTCATTCACGAAATAGCGAATGCCGTCGACCTCCTCAATCGATGTCTCTTTGCCAAAATCAGCGAAGTTCGAGATTTCCTCCACGAAATCTTCGGGGGAGGATGATCGGTCGGCCAGTGGAAAGAGAGACAATTGATTCATCGACTGGCCTTCATGGTTCGCGTGCCGTGTCCAGCTAGGGGTAAGTTCGGCGGTGTTGCAAGTGGGTAGATCATTGAGGGTTCTGCTGCCTGCCGCCATTCATGCGATTTCTGATGCAGGACTTTCACGACAACCAAGCGGAGCGTATCACCTTGGGCGGCGATGTGACAGCCCGGCTCATCGACCCATTCCTCCCCTCCGCCTCCTCGTTCAGCCGCATCCCCATGCTGATCAGCCCGTGCAGTGCGGCGTGGGCGTAGACGAAGGTGTCGAGGGCCTCGTTGCGCTCGCCGTCGCGCTTGGGCTGCCAGGAGCGGATGGGTCGGCCCCGCTCGAAGCGGGTGACAACGCGCTCGGCGGTCAGCTGGCGGAAGTAGTCGGCGTCGAGGCGGCGGGGGAAGTGGATGGCACCGGGGCCGGGTTCGGTCAGTTTCAGGCGGGCATAGACGGCGTCCTTCACGGCATCGACGCCGACGATGAACAGCGGGATCTTGCCCTTGTTGGTGCGGGTCGGGCGGCGGGGCCAGACCGGGATGCCGGGACCGCCGCGGCCCTTGATCGCCCAGACGCGGCGGGCGAGGCGGGTGCGGCAGAATTCGTAGGCCATCTTGGTATGGTGACCGCCGGTATCCACCGCCACGGCGCGCACTGGCAGATCGCCCCAGGTGCCGTTTAGGACGCCGTCCAGATCGGACCAGAGACGCGGGCCGGAAGGGTCGCCCCAGAGCACGCGGTAGTCGATGACCCACGCCTCCTCGTCGCGGCCCCAGCCGACGATCTGCACCTCGATCCGGTCGCCCTGCACATCGACGCCCGCCGTCAGCACGGCCACGCCGGGGGCAAGGTCGCTGCCCCAGTCCTCGCGCCGCGCCATCAGCGGGTCGGCGGGAACGGTGTCGCCCGCCTGGTCCTCCCAGGACTCGCCCAGCTTGGTGTTGACCCAGACCTGCAGGCGCGCGGGATCCTTGGCGACGCGCGCATGCTCCTGCGCGATTTCGGCCCAAGTCTCCCAAGGGGAATAGAGCGATGACAGGTGGAACCCCGCGGTGCGGCCATCGCCCGGCGCGGTCGGCCGCCATTCGCCAGCGGCCAGCAGGCGGGGCTTGTCGTGCTCGTGATGCACGCCGCCGCAGGCATCGCAGACCAGATAGGCGGCGTCGCGCTGCCCCTCGGGCCAGCGGATGCGAGCCCAGGTGATCGGGGCCATGTCGCCGCAATGCAGGCAGGGGACGTGGAAATAGCGGCGGTCGCTGTCTAGGAACGCCGCCTCGATGCGGGAATGGCCCTTCAGGGTGGGCGTGGACACCATGTAGATCTTGCGCCGCCCCCGGAAGGTGGTGGTGCGCTGGATGGCCAGATCGACCGGATCGCCCTCGCCATCCGCATCGCCGGGGTAGCCGTCCACTTCGTCCAGGAACAGGTAGCGCACTGGGGTGGATCGCAGCCCCACCGCACTGTTCGCCCCCGTCATCACCAGCTGGCCGCCGGGGAAGGATTTACGGAACAGGCTGTTCCCGGCATCGCGGGACCGGGGCGCGGAGACCAGATCGCGCAGGGCAGGCGTGGCCTCGATCAGCGGGTCGATCCGAACGGTGGTGTTGCGGCGCACCATGTCGAGCGAGGGCATGACCAGCATGGCGATGCCGGGGGCGTTCTGGATGATGTAGCCGAGCCAGTTCAGCCCAGCCTCAGAGCCACCGGTCTGCGCCCCCTTCATCAGCACAACACGTTCATACGGGCTGGAGGTGGACAGGGCATCCATCACCGCGCGCAGATAGGGCGTGCGATCTGTGCGCCAGCGGCCGGGCTCGGCCGAGGTGGGCGGCAGGATGCGGTGGCGGTCGGCCCAGTCCGATACCGGGATCGGCGGTTCGGGCCGGATACCGCGCCGCCAGGCGAGGTCGATGTCAGGCACCATCGCCGAAGCTCCCCAAGGGCAGATCGGCCAGATGTTCGAGGTGCTCACGCATCATCCGGTCCAGCGCCGCGAAGGTGGCACGCGGATCGGCGCCCACCTCGGCCGCCAGCAGCGGGGCGGTGCGCTGCACCCAAGCCATGTGCGCGTCGCGTTCGGCACGCGCGCGGGCGAAGACGGTGCGTGTGGCAGCGGCAGTTTCCACCAGCAGCCCCTGCTCCTTCTCGAAGGCCAGCTTGGCGCGCTGCACCTTTACGATCTCATGCAGACGCTTGGCCTCGGCCAGCGTGGTTGAAACACGGGCAGGGGCGGCGGTGGCCCCTCCCTTGTTGCGTCGGGCGGGATCGAGGTTGTCCTCGATCCAGGCGAGGCCCACCGCCACGTCGATCTGCCCGTCCGGGCGCACCGGCAGACCCTCGGCCACCAACTGCGAGATGCGCCCCTTGGTCAGGCCGACCCGGGCGGCGAAGGCGGTCTTGGTCTCGGCGCTGTCGAGTTTAGTCATTTCCGCCCCCTGACGCTGGCGGGCCAATGCGCTGCGCTCCCCCGCATACGGATTGGCCCGGGAGGAACCAACGCTTTCCCGATCCTTGCCGATTGATGCCCCTCAGACCGGCCCGAGCGGCGCGGCGGATGACGCAAGAATGACGCAGGAATGACGGGTTTCGGAACGTAAGCCGTTGAAAGTGTTGAGATGACGCACCTGCGCGGGAAACATTCTATATATGGGGGATTGTGTGTATTCAGGGTTGTGTGGGTTTCCCCCTTATATGAAAAGGTTTGAGCCAAGTGCGTCATCTCAACACTTTCAATGGGTTGGCGCGAAAAGCCCGTCATTCTTGCGTCACCCTTGCGTCACTGTGATGCCGAGGAAGAACCGGCCTACACTGGTGCGCTTGTGCTGGATCCCGGCCACCTGGGCCTGGACGCGCTGGACGAAGCCGTTGATCGCGGGGATCTTCTCGGGCTTGAACCCCTCGGCCTGCGCCCAGTTCTGGAAGCGGAGGTGCGCATCGCGGGTGGCGAGCATCGGGCCGCCGTTCACGATGGGCACGACCTTCACGCAGGCGTCGATCCAGGCAAGCACCGGGTCTTCGCCCAGCACCCATTCGATCAGCGCCTCGCGGCAGCTTTCCGGGATCGCGAAGTTGCGCTGACGGATCAGCCGCGCAGCACCCTCGACCGCCCATGCCAGCAGCAGATCGGCTTCCTCAGAGGCGATGCGCTTGCCGATATCCTCGATGCGTTCCTCAAAGGGGATGGTGCGGGTGAACGGGATCAGCAGCAAACGGCGCTGCACGCCCCGGTCCACGCCGCCCTTGAAGCTGGGCAGCTGGTTCGCAGCGAACAGGTTCTGCGCCACCGAGCGGAACTCGACCCGGCTCTTGTAGACATCGCGCCCCTCGATCGGCTCGCCGGTGACGACGGACTTGAAGATGTTGGAGGCGATGGCCTCGGGCGACAACTCGTCGGAGGCGTTCAGGAGTTTCCCGACGAGGCCGGTGACATGCCGCTCGTCGCCCATCTTGGCGGCAGGGACGCAGCAGATGGCACTGGCGGGCAGGAGGCCGCGCGCGAGATCGAGGATCTGGCTCTTGCCATTCTCGGCGGTCTTGCCATGCAGCACGACGGCGCGGGGTTGCACCAGGCGCGTGGCGTAGCCCAGCGCGGCCGATCCGCAGACCTCGGCCAGCAGGTCGCATTTGGCCTGAGCCTCCGGGTCGCCCTTGAAGCTGCCGGTCAGCAGGCGGCGCAGCATCGAGCCTTCGGGTGGGATGCCGGAGGTGTTGGGGGCCCAGCGGCCGGGCAGGGTGTGGCGGCAGCGGTGAATGCGGTGATGCGGTTCCAGATGCGGCGTGCCGGTCGCATCGAAGCGCAGGAAGCCCGAGGCGCAGTTGATGCCAGCGGGCGGGGCATCGAAAAAGCCGGGCTCGGCGCAGAGGGCTGCACATTCGTTCAGGACGGAATTGACGCGGGTCTGGGTCAGCTTGACGTTCGAGGGCTCGCCCGCGGGCGTCTCGAAGCTCGCGCCGTCATAGGCATGGACGGGCAGGCGCAATTCGTGGGCCGGGATCGCCTCCCAATGGGTGCCGACATAGCGCCAGAACTCGCCCTCGGCATGGACGATGCGGCCATGGCGTTCGGTCAGATCCTCGCGCACGCGTTTCGCGATTTCCACGTCAGACCCGATGTAAAGGCGCTTGCGGCCCTGCTCGGCCAGGTCCGGGCGGAACGGGTCGGCACCGGCGATCCGGTTGCGAATGGCCTCCTCGCCCTCGCGCAGCAGCACGTCGTTGAAGTCCTGATCCTCGGGCGGCGTGGCGATCATGACCGTCAGCCCGCGCAGGGCGAGGGCGGTGGCGGCGCGGGTGATCATGCCCTCGGCCTTGCTGCCGGGCGCGTCGCCATCGCGGGCGATGATGACCGTGGCCTTGTCGGGGACGGGCGCGCGGCCGATGTTCGAGATGCCGAGGCAGGCCCAGACCTCCTGACCGGTGGCCTGCCAGACCGACAGCGCGGTTTCGACACCCTCGCAAAGCACCAGCGGTTCGCGGCCCGGCAGGCGCACGGCGGACCGTTCGCCCCAGCCTTCGACCGCCTTGTTGGTGCGCTTGACGGGATTGACCGGAGCCTTCTTGCCCTCGGCTGTCAGATAGACCTGCTGGATCGCCAGCACATCGCCCGCTGCATCGGTCGCCAGCGCGACCATCGCACCGTAGCTGCCATATGCGTTCCGGCGATAGCGGATGCAGTCAGGGGGCTGAATGGCGATTCCGCGCCCGGCCAGGTAGGCATGGGCCGGTGTGCCATTCGGAACCTCGGTCTGGCGCACGATCTCAGCGACCTTGGCTGCGAGTTCGGCTTCCGACAGTTCCACGGTGAGGGCCGGGCCAGATGCCGGGGCCTTGGCGGGTTTGGTCGCGGCAGGTTTGGCGGCGGTCCAGGAGGCAGGCATTTCCGCATCGCCCAGCCAGTGGCGCGCCCAGTCCCATGCAGCCTTTTCGTCCATCCCGAAGTGATGACGGATCAGTTCCGGCCCAGCGCCGCCCGTTCCGGCCTCGTGGTCATACCAGCGCCCGGCGTCTTTGCCTGCGATTTCCACCGCGATGCTGCCCTTGGTCCCGAAGCGCAACTGCTGCGCGCTGGACAGGGCGCGGTTCGGGGTGCCGAGCAGTTCCACGGCGAGATCGGCGATCCGGTCGTTCAGCAGTTCCGCCACCCGGGTCACGGACATGCGCCGGGACGTACGACCTTTGCGCGTGGGCGGCATGTCGTTGAAGTCGAGCGGATTGTCCTGAAGTGTCATGGGGCGGGGGTTCGCTATGCATCTGATGGAAGTGGAGCCCGCGACCGGATCGCGGACCTCAGGACATTTTCGGCTGCCGTCACTCGCCCGGGGTGAAACGCTCCTGCTGCGCGATCCAGTTCAGCAGCGTGCTTTTGCGGGCGCAGATCACCGAACCCATCTTGAAGTGCGGCATGCCCCTCGGGGCCTCGCCGGTCAGGTAGTAGACTTTGCGACGGTGCTTCGCATCGCCGAACATGAACCTGGCGATCTCGTCCGCGCCGCGAAGGAGGTCATCGCCGAGCGTCACCTCAGTTGCGGTCTGCTGAAGGTTCTCGACGGGGCCGGGGTGTTTGGTCATGGCTGGGTCTCCTTTCTAGCGCAGGGCGTCCTGCAGGAAGTGGGCGTCAAGTCCGTGGAGGCGGCGCCAGGCGGCGCGAACCTGCATGCTGATGTTGATGCTGGCGGTGCTCAGCGCGTTGGCGCGGGTCGCGATGGCTAGCTTGTAGATGCGTTCGGCGGCGGTGGCCTGTGCCGGGGAGGTAATCTTGGCGAGCTTGCTGCGCCCCTCTGGATGGCCCAGCAGCCACGGCAGCATCTGAAAGGTGTCCTTCGATGTCGCGTAGCCGATGGTGAGGTCTGCCTCTCCCGGCGGCGCGTCGTGGAAGATGGTGGCGAAAAGCGGCGGCAGTCGCAGGAACAGGAACTTCCGGTCGATCAGGTCGAGATACCAGTCGTCCGGGCTTGATCGCACCAGCGGTCCATCTTCGGGTGAGATTGTCTCCGAAATCGAGGCCGTCAGCGCGGACCATGTGCCGGGGCGTGTCTTGGCCATGGCCTCGGCCACGATCCGGATGTTCCAGGCGAAGTGCTCGCTGATCGCGGCACCGATCGAGGCGATCAGCACATCCTCCTCGCGCCACATCCGCTTGAAGCCGCCATGCTCCTTGGGGGTTTTCTGCGCCTGAATGGCACCGGCAGCTTGCAGGACACGCAGGCTGGGCAGGGGCATCCCCGACGCCGCCACCGCTTCCGCGTCGCCATGGAAGAGCGGTTCGGGCGCTTCCGCACCGTTCCGTTCGCTGGCTGTCATTGTCATGGGCTCCGATCATGAACTAGGGCTTTACACACGCAACAATCCGTTGCAAGTGCATCTGAGACGGTTCATATCACCAATTAACGGGCTTTGACAACTGCTCCCGTTTCTTACGCTCACGGAGGTAAATGATGGCCACGATCCGCAAACGCACGCTGCCCTCGGGCCTGGTCCGCTGGCAGGTGGATTTCACCGATCAGGCTGGCAAACGCCGGTCCAAGCTGTTCCCGCGCCGCAAGGACGCCGACGTCTATCTGGTGAAGGTCCGCTCGCTGGTAGCCAACCACACCTATCTGGCTGACAGTGACAGCACGACGGTGGCCGATGCCGCGAAGGCTTGGCTCGACCATTGCGAGGTGCGCTGCAAGACCGGGCGGCGGATGGAACGCTCGACCCTGCGGGGCTACAGCGACTATGTGCGCCTGCACATCACCGCGTCCGAGATCGGCATCGGGGACAAGCTGATCGCCCAACTGACCCGACGCCATGTCAACGAGTTCCGCGACCGGATGCTGCTGAACGGTCGGTCCGAACACCTGACCCGACGCGCGCTGTCGGTGCTGAAGCTGGCGCTGGATCATGCCATCGACAACGGCCAGTTGTTCACCAATGCCGCCCAAGGGGTGCGGGTAATCAAGTCCAGCCGGATCGAGCACAAGGCACCGGTGCCGACCAAGGAGGCGATCCGCGCGCTGATCGAGGCCGCCGACGAGGATTTCAAGCCGCACCTGATCGTCTCGGCCCTTGGCGGGCTGCGCGCCTCCGAACTGCGGGGCCTGCGCTGGCAGGACGTGGATTTCGACAGGGGTTTCATCCACATCCGCCAGCGCGCCGACGCCTACAACCAGATGGGCGAGCCGAAATCGCGGGCAGGCTTCCGCGACATCCCGGCCGGGCCGATGGTGTTGAACGCCCTGCGTCGCTGGAAACTGCGCTGCCCGAAGAACGCCCTCGATCTGGTCTTCCCCGCGCCGCAGGGCGGGATCCTGCAGCACACCAAGACGCAGGCCCGGTTCCGCAAGCTCTTGGAAAAGGTCGAGGTTACGATGCGCTGGCACGACCTGCGGCACTTCGCCGTGTCGCTCTGGATCGAGCAAGGCTTCTCGATCAAGGAGATCATGACCTTCGCCGGCCACTCCTCCATCCAGATGACTATGGAACGCTACGGCCACCTGTTCCCCTCACCCGATCACCAGAAGGCGATGGCCATGGTCGAGGCGAAGCTGCTGGGATAACAATAAGTTGTCCGGTTGCGAGCGACGTTCCATGGATGTATGTGCACGAAAGTCTGTTCCTTGACTGTGACAAACGTAGACCAAAGCGGAAACCACATCCGAGGCGCTTGGGCTTTCCGGATCAGACCAGACCGCTTTCGCTAGTAGCATCTTGAGACGGCATGTCGTCCACTCCCGTGGGCACATAGCCGCCGGGGAGGAACGCTCGGTCTTTCGGCCAGTAGCCGTGGCCACTTACGTTTACAACCTTGTCCTTCATCCGGGACATGCGCGCAGACAGAGTATTTAGATCGGAACTCTCATCCGGGCTTCCGATGACGATTTCACGGTCGAGCAGCGCCTTGTAGAGCGCGGACCGATCCAGCGGCACTTCGGCTTCGGAAAGCAGCTCAATTACGACACGCTCAAATTCGACCATCGGCGTCTTGGGGCTCTTTACACGAGGCAAATTGGGCTCGGTGACGCTAGGCTCACGCTGCGCCTCCGCCTGCGTTTTCACCGAATCAGTAACCGTTCCGCTGTCTGCTGTATGCGAAGCGCCAGAGGCGAGGTAGCTCTCAGCGATACGCTGTAACTCTTCATACTGGCCCAAGATCCTGTCGATTTCGGCCAGACGCGCCACTACCCTTTGACGCTCAGACTGGAGTTTTTCTATTGCGTTCATGGTGGCCTCCTTCTTGTAGTCGGGTATGTAGCACGATCCGCGTGGCCAAACAACGTTTCAAACGGCACTGGCTTACGTTCGGATTTTTGTATGCGCTACGCTTGCGCGCGGCCCACGCATCAGATATATTTCCGACTGCGGGTAGTCCCGCCAAGATGCCACGGAGGCTACAATGAGAAGAGACCTGGGTCCGTCGCGTTGACAACCGCCCGACGCGGGGGACCTTAAACAGGAAAAGCCAAACCCTGGCAGGTTTGGCTTCCCATATAGGTGGACATCATAGCGGGCCGAAGCCCGTGGACATCCTCGCTTCAACGACCAGAGTGTTCCACAAATTTCGGCCCGCATCAAGTGAAACCCTCTTCCCCAAAAAGGAGAAGGGCATGATCGGGCATATCTGGATCAGGCGTTACACGCGCCGTCGGTTCGGTTGCATCGAGCATGTCTGCGCCCATTGGCGCAGCTTGCCGACGTAACCTGAAGGCGGGTGTGGTCTGTCGCGCCATGCGTTAGCGGCTCGGCAGGCGGAATCTTTGTTAACCAACCTAGGCGGCACTTCGGTGCCGCCATTTTTATGTGGCAGACGGCATCAGTAACCTGTTTGATGTGGGCAATGTAGCTGCCAGGCTGGTCAGGATTTCCGCTTTCTCCCAACAGTTTGCGGCTGTTCCGTGCGACACGACGCCGACGTTGCGACCTCGAAAATCAGCTAACAATCGGAAATCACGCAGTTATTTCGGGTCCAGGGGTAGCCCTCATAACCTGAAGGTCACAGGTTCAAATCCTGTCCCCGCAACCACTGATACCGACAAACCCGTAGCATCCGCTGCGGGTTTTGTTGTTTTTGCAGCCTTTCCAAGGGCTTGCCGCTCCGTCCAGTTCAGGATCGTGCCCAGTTCGCCGTGCAGCGTTGCGTAAATCTCGCCCCGTTCTGGCCCTGGTGTCAGCGAAATCCTCTCGATCAGGCCACGCAATGTCTCTGCCGCTTCCTGCCGCTCTTCCTTGCGATTGAGCGCCTTCGTCAGGTCAGAAACCTTCTTCGCATAGATCGCCGAGGCGCTCGGCAGAATGTCCGGTGTGTCCTCTTGCGCGTCGGCCAGCAGGGTGTTCAGTTCGGTCTTGCGCGCTTCCAGCGTGTCCATCTCTGCCTTCATGCTCTCGTGGAACATGCCGGCCTTGATCGCTTCGATGATACCGCGGATCTGCTTCTCGATCTTCACCAGTTCTGCTTTCCAGGCATCGCCGCTGGAACGGCGCTCCCGGTTCAGCCGATTAGTTTCCTCGGCATAGGCGCGCATCGCCTCCTCGACGATCTCAGGCGCCATCATCCGATCCTTCAGGCCGGAAAGCACGCGGGCTTCCAATTCCTCACGCGGGATCGTGCGGCTGTTTGAACAGGCGCCCTTGCTGATGTGGTTCGAGCAGGCGAACCGATCAGCGCCGCGAAGCGAGTAGGGGCCTCCGCAGCATCCACAGAACACCAGGCCGGACAGAAGGGACTTGGGCCGACGTGTGCCGTTCAGACGGTTCTTTTTGTGGTGTTTGCGCACGGCTTCGGTGACGTTGGCAAACTTCTCGGCGATCTCGTCCTGCCGGACACGGACCGAATGCCAGAGTTCGTCATCGACAATACGCAGCTCCGGCACATCCTTGATGATCCATTCCGATTCCGGGTTCAGGCGTGAGACGCGCTTTCCGGTCGATGGATCTTTGATGTAGCGAAGCCGGTTCCAGATGAGGCGGCCGATATAGAGTTCATTGTTCACCAGCCCCGTGCCGCGCTTCACATGGCCCCGGATGGTGGTGTCGCTCCAGAGCTTGCCAGCCGGACCGGGGACCCCTTCCTCGTTCAATGTGCGGGCGATGGTGCGCGGACCCACGCCGGCGGCGAATTCGCGGAAGATGCGCCGGACAACATTCGCTTCGGCTTCGTTGATTTCCCGGTCGCCGCGAATGGGATCACCGCGCGCATCGAGCTGCTTGACGACATTGTAGCCAAAGCACAGGCCGCCGCCTGACTTGCCGTCCTCGACGCGGCCACGGATGCCGCGATGGGTTTTGGCGGCAAGGTCTTTCAGGAACAGCGCATTCATCGTGCCCTTGAGGCCGACATGAAGCTCGCTGATCTCGCCCTCCGAAAGCGTGACAATCGGAACGCCTGCAAATTTGAGATGCTTGTAGAAGGTAGCGACGTCAGCCTGGTCGCGACTGATGCGATCCAGTGCCTCAGCAAGCACGATGTCGAACTGTCCAGCCTGCGCGTCCTGCAGGAGCGCCTGAATGCCGGGGCGCAGGATCATACTTGCGCCGGAGATGCCAGCATCCTTGTAGGTTCCGACGATCTTCCACTTCTCGCGCTTCGCCTGCTCGCGGCAGATGCGCAACTGGTCCTCGATCGACGCCTCGCGCTGATTGTCGGAAGAATATCGGGCATAAAGCGCAACGCGGGTCATATCGGCAGTCCTTTCAAGCTCCGTGTCGGGGGAGGTATCTTAATTCCGTTCAGGTTTGGATGCGGCCTCGACGGCTTTGCCGCTGCGCTGCGCCGCTGCCAGCAACTCGTCATATTGGGCAGCCGACATCAGCACAAACTCGCGCCGGCCATGTCGCGTGATCTCTACCGGCTCACGGTGAGACTCGTTCAGATACTGTCCGAACTTGCGCTGGAATTCGAGGGAGGTTGTGGTTGGCATCGCAGACTCCAGGAGAATAGGTCTGCTTATATAATACGTATTACACGTATAAATGCAAGAGGATTTGCAGCTCAGCTACGCAGGTGCCGTTGTGCCTTGCGTTCCGCTGCCAGTTTACGCTCGAACTGCTCGCGGGCGATCTGACGCCCAATCAGGCGACCCAGCGACATCACGGCAGCATCTTTGCGCGCAGGATCGTGGCGGTCCGTTTCCGGTCCGGTCGAGGGTGTAACCTCGATATTGATCCTGTTCCGCTTGGCCGCCATCGTCTCCATAATCCCATGCCCCGAAAGGGGGTGGGACAATGGAAGCGCGGAATGTCATCGCATGGAAGGTCTTGAGCAGCCCTGTGCGGTGAATAGGATGCCGTGGCGTAGAAAAGGGACGGCGTATTTGGAAGCGAAAGTGGCTGAACAGATCCCATAAGCACACAGATGATTCCGAATCTTCTCCATCTGCCACGTGCATAATGAATATCTAAACCGTTGAGTTTCTAACGCAAGCCTGAGAAGCATAGAGACGCGATGCGCAATGTTAAGACTAAACACTATCCGAAAATGATAACCATAAGCTAAGTAATCTCAACATAGCCAATGAGTTCCGCAGAGTAGCTTCCATTTCCAGCTGCGGTGCCCTTATGCTTGAGCTCGCGTTGAAGGGACGGCTCGACGGTCTTGCTGAAGATGCTGATCCGCTCATCCTCGTCCAGGAAAGGTCGAGAGGGCGACAACCTGAGCACCTGATCAACCTGGCGCTCAATTGCAGGAAGCCTTGTCCCCTCAGGGCTGACCGCGATGGATTGTATGGTTGTCCGTTTTTCACCTTGACCGTTGGTCGCTTCCACAAGCCACAACGAGAGGATGGCTGGTTCAATTCCATTCCCCTCAAGGGCTACTCCCAGAAAATTCGGATTGAGCGAACGCCACCTGCCCAGTTCCTCCTGGACCGCCGGATGATCAAGCCCCAGGAGATCGCACGTTTCGGAGGAAGTTGCGACATCGCGGTTTAGAGTAAATCGAATGCGGCGGGCACCATCGACCGTAAGTAAATCGATAGTCTCTGCATCAACCTTCGAGAGCCTTAAATTCCGGTCCGCCATGGCCACCGACAAGAAATCAACCAATCGCTCCAAACCCGTGGAAACATCGGAGAACGGCTTGTAATCATCCAGACTGAAGCCTTCGAGATCTTGGAAGAGGTCGAATACTACCTCCCGTGCCTCGCGTGCGTTTGCCAAGGCCGCCTCAAGTTCAACTGCGGTCCGTTTCAGCTCTGGGTCACCCAGAGCCTCTTGGTAAAGCCGATCGTAGTTCAATCGCTCTGACAGCTGCCCAAGTATCTGAGAACGCAGATCTTCTGCGACGTTGCCTTGGTCGTCGACTTTCCCGAGCGTTCTCGCGATTTCCGTAAGCTTGTCGTCAAGCAGAAGAAAAATGCGCCCTTCGATCGTATCTGAAAGGACCAAGTTGTAGACTTGCGCGGTGTGCGCTTGACCATATCGATGAATTCGACCGATCCGCTGTTCCATATCCATTGGATTCCAGGGCAGGTCAAAATTGAAAAGGATGCGTGCGAACTGCAGATTGATGCCCTCGCGGCCTGCTGCGGTGCAGACCATTACACGCGGCCCATCCTTCAACTTGAAGCGGCGTTCAGCAGAGGCTTTGGCGCCGTGATCACCGCCACGGAGAACTACGACGCCTTGACCGGGATATGTCGCCTCGATTTCACTGGCCAAGAGGTCCACTGTTCCCAAATATGTGGCAAAGATCACAATCTTTTCGTTGGGATTTTGACGCCACAAGGTGCCAAGGCCGTCGAGTAGCTTCTGCACCTTGGTTTCACGCTGCACCGGAAAAACCGACAGCAAGTCTGCAATTCGCAACCGCTCTTCCGGTAGATGCAGGTCGATCGCTGCCGAGGCGACATCCTCCATATGAGAGGACGCAAATTCCGAGCCATAAGGATCGGACGCCATCTCCAGCGCTTCCTCGTCCAACTTCTTTGCGAGCCTATATTTTAGGTCGGCCATTATCCGGTCGACTTCACTTTTCCCGATCGGATCCCTTTCAAGCCTCCATTCGGCATGAATCAGCTCCCGCGCTTCATCGAACAGTCGCTCGCGACCTTCAATATCAAGCTCCTTGTCCCGCAAAAGCGCCTCTTGCAGGGTGAGCATGAGCATACGTCGCTTGAGCGTTCGCCTCACGGCAGCGAAGCTGGACGCTGCAATCTTTTGGAAGATCGCCATGAGGAAGCCCAAGGCTCGCCCTTGGTTTCCTTTTCGTTTGGCCAGGTCGAAACCTTCTTCGAGGTATTCGCGCAGCCGCTCATAAAAGCGTCGCTCCTCGTCACCCATCAGGAAGGATTCTGTATGTACCCACCGGCGTGCGAAAAGCGGGTCTCCATCCGGGCGGCAAGCATCCGCCTTGGTCCGTCGGAACATCACGGTATTCAAGCGATGTCGATTTTCCAACATCTCCTCAGGGCTGCCGAAGAGCGTGGGATTTAGCAGTTGGACGAGCATCCAGAACTGGAAGTGATTTCCTTGATGTGGCGTCGCGGAGAGGAGAAGGAGGTCTCGCGTGTGACCTTTCAAAGCCTCGCCGAGTTTGTAGTTTTCCGTCTTCCGAACTTTCCCACCCGTTCGATAGGCGGTCAGGTGGTGCGCCTCGTCAAAGACAACAAGATCCCAATGTGGAGCTTCCAACAGGCGTTTGATGCGGGCTGGCCGCTTCAACGTGTCGATGCTGGCAATGAGCCGGTCATGTTTCGCGAAAGCGTTAGTCTTGCGGTCGGTGATATCGCCTTCCGACCCAAAGACCTCGAAGTCCAGGTTGAAGACTTCGTTCAGCTCCCGGTGCCAGTTGTTTACGAGGCCCGCAGGCACAACCATCAGGGCACGATCAAGCTCACCGCGGCTTGCTAATTCACGGAGCACGAGCGCGGTTTCGATTGTCTTTCCGAGACCGACTTCGTCGGCGATAAGAAATCGACGAGGCGAGGCTGTTGCGATGCGATGTGTCAGAACGACCTGGTGGGGCAGAAGGTCGATCCGCGCGGACGTGAGCGCGGACGCGCTCTCCATCACGGGCAGTGCGTGAGCCTCATAGGATAGCCAGACGGATCGTGCCCGCTCGGCGGTGCCCTCTACTGATCGAAGTATGCGCTCGGTGCGCGACAGTTCTTTCTGGATGCTAGCGATCGGAACGCGGCGCTCTCCGATGCTGAAGAATGCACGGAGGTAGCCGTCGCGAGGTGCTTCAAGCACGACGCCAGCGCCGAAATCGAGATGGGTGATCCGCTCACCGGGGCCGAAGGTAGTCGGTTCCATTTGCACGATCAGGTGATCCTCAAATGGAATAGGCCGACCGACTTGCCGCCCTGCGAGAGAATGATTTCTTGCGGATACTCCCGTGCCTCTCCCCACAAGACCCGTCCGAAATCGATCGTCTCGCTGGAAAATGGCGCAGAGCACCGCCACCGCACGGCATCGGTTGCCAGGTCGATGGGCATTCGCCTCTGGCCGTTGGGCAGCCAGAACACCAGCGATGCCTGACCATCGTAGAAATCCTGGAAAGAGAGGATCGCCGATTTCAGGGAGCCACTAAGCCAGGCATCGGCGTCTGTGGGTGACAGAAGATCGAGGCAGGCATCAAGGCCCGCCACGACCAATGTGTCACCGCCATTGCTCGGCAGGTCATCCGGCCACGATTTTGTGGCAAGCATCAGCTGGCGCAGGCTGTAGACCTCGCTCGCCCGCGCAACCTTTGCGAAGGCGTCGTCGTCCCAAATCCAGCTGACACCCCGACGTTGCCAGACGCTGTCGAGCACCTGTTTCATGCTCAATCCTCCAAGAAGAACGACAGCTGCCGGACCTGCTCTTTGTTGCTGGCAGCCCAGTTGTTGTAGATGCTCAGTGCCCGCGAGGCCGCATTCCGCATCTGCTGCGTCTGACCCCGTTTGCTCATCCACTCGAGAAGGCTCTTCAGCGCCGCGTGCGGCTTGAAGTTCTCGTTCTTCAGCGTGTCGGCCGCGTTGATGCCGCTGCCGTCATAACAGGCCCCCATCAGAACGAAGGTTTGGTCCAGGTCGGCCGACAGCTTGCGCCGGTGCCGTCCCTGCCAATCCTGCGCGATTGCCAGCGGATCGTTGAGGTAGAACATCTTTTTCTCTTCGCGAGCCCAGCCGCGGTTCACGAATTCATCCGGCGCGATACCCGAGCCGCGCAGCATCTTCTGCATCTGGTCCCGAGCGAGCTCAGTCTTGCCGTCGAAGATGCGCAGAAACTGTCGGGTAATCGGCTCTGCGGTCACCGGCGGCGGCTCGGAGGCCTTGTTGGCATCTTCGTCGATCAGTTGGTTGATACCGACGATGGCATCCTTGACCGAAATCGGCCGGCCTTCGTCGACATAGACCTTCCCATAGTGCTGCGAGAAGTATTCGAGCGCCTTGCCGCGACGGATGACCTGAATGTCGGCTTCCGGCAGACCGCGACGGGCGTGGTTCTCTAGCAGCCCCTGCACCTGCCGGACGTCTGCCAAAACCTCACGGCGCATTCGGGCCCAGCTGACGGCTTTGGGCTCTTGAGTGCGCTTTCGGCAAACATGCACGATGTCGTACTCGATGGTCTTGGAGCCGAATTGCCCGTCGCCTTTCGTTTCGTCAGAACGAATGGGATAGGTAGCCTCAAGATAGAATCCAGCATCAAACAACGATTCCAAGACCGCAATCCAAGGATCATCCGCACTATGATGGAAGGTAAAAGCGAGAAGGCCACCTGGTTTCAGTACGCGATATGCTTCAGACCAGCACGCGGTCAAAAGCCGCTGGTAGAAACCATCTGGGTCTTCAGGCTCTCGCGCGCGATTTGATACTACCTCTAGTGCTTTGGGGACCTCGGGACTGGTGAAGAGCGTCGGATAACTCTCTTTCAACGCAAGGCGGAGCCACGAGTAGAAAAATTCAGAAAGCTCCGAGTAATGCAATAGATTTCCAAACGGCGGATCAGTAATCACAAGATCAATGCTCTCGTTTGCGATATTAGCCAGATCCGTAGACGACGAACAAGTAATTCGGGGGATGTTCGAGATTGAATCCCCCACAGGAATCTGTTCTGATTTACCGGTTAATTGTCCTTCAAGTCGCGGATTTAGGCTAGTGAGGCGTTCAACACTTGCCAGATCCCAAGGGTTACGATGCCACTCCTGCGTTTCAAAAAGTGTCGAGAGCGATGAGCGCCAATTTCCTCGGCCAAGGTCAGAGAACACACTGTTCTCCACAAGATTAGCTTTTGGATGGAAGTTTGCATTGCTCAAACTGGGCGCTACGCAGTCCTGCTGAATGTCCCAGAAACAAAACATATTCTGGTGCTGCAGATATCGCAGAAAAGATCCTAGGACATATTCGCGCGTTTCTGGTCGGTGTTTTTCGCCTCCGGATTGACTAATCGCTCGAAGTAGCAAAGCCAATATTAATAGCTGGCGAGGGTTAAACATTGTCCACCAATGTGTGAACCCATAGTTCTCCCGAATGTCGCTATTTGCGATTCCGGTCATAAAACCAAATGGAACTTCGGTTCTTGGCCAAAAATCAGCCAAGTCGCCTTCTTTCCTATTTTCCCACTCATCAACCGCCGCACTGTATTGCCTTGAAAATTTATCATTGAATGGCGCAAAGAAACGCCCTCGATAAGGCAACGAAGAAGCCGCCCGCTTCGGTGCGAACCCTTGAATAGAGTATCCCGCTACTGGGCCGCCTTTCTTGGAGTCGCGGATCGAATTCATCACATCCTGTTGCGAACCACAGGATGCACAGGTGAAGGTAGATCGTTTCGGAACTGTGCCGCCTTCTTTTCCGGTCGAGAAGGTTACCTTAGTCTCGGGGCAGGTTACCGTGTCTGGGAGCTTGCCGCGTACCTCCAACAGACGAATGTGGCTCGCCCGCTCGGCATTCCAGGCGCGGGTAGATTCCGCGTCATCCTGCGGTGCTCCGCCATATTCACTGCCATCCGGGGCAGATTTAGGGCTGCCTGCCAGCCATTCAGGATGGACCAAGAGCGTGAGTTCGACCTTCTTGTTCTTGCCCTTGTCGAGCTTCACCATTTCGGTATGGCCGCAATGGGGGCAGAGTACCCGACCTTTCGGATCGAGGATCGAATAGGGCTTTTCGTCGGGCGCGACATAAAGCGGAACGTCGGGCGCCATGCGCGCCTCGGCATCCTCGATCTCGAAGCGCTCACTGCATGACGGGCATTTGTGCGCCCAATGCTTCACGGTCAGCGTTTTCACCGCCATCACAGGATTGGTCATTATCGGCGTGCGGTGGCCGCAGCCTGTTACCTGGCAGGGCCCGTGTTTCGCCCAGAAGGTGTAGATGATCTCGGGCCCGTCGTAGGCGTAGTCCTTCCGCTCCTCGGGCTTCAAGGCCAGTGGGTCGAAATCCGCATCCATCACCTTGCCCGAGGGCTTGTGCGTCCAGATGCCTTTCTCGCCGTTCGGGCCATCGCATGCGATGAACGGAGCAATTTCCGGCCTAACATCGCTCTCAATATCGGCGAGTAAGACCTCTATTTCCTTGGGATCAATGATTGCCAGCTCATTCTTAACGATGAACCAAGCAAGAGGATTCAGTTCGTTTCCGATGACGTCGAGGCCAAGTCGCGCGGCTTCAACAACCGTAGTGCCGCCGCCCATGAATGGATCTAGTACGGAAATTTTCCGCATATTTGGGTTGGATTTGTGAGATTTATAAACGTTGTTGAAGATGACAGAAGATGCTTCGAACTCCGACTCAGGCGCTTTCGTTGTCGCGGACAAGAGCATTGATCTGAAAACGCTTGATGGCCGCCGTGCCCACCATTTGCTCATTGTGTAAACGGGCTTTCTTCCAGCGCCAGAGGAGCTTTCCACTTTGGCAACTTCATTGATCGGCAGGATCGGGAAATCCACCTCGAGGCAGGTCTTGGGGCGGTTCGGATCGCTGAAATCGACGGTTTCCATGGCGACGGCTTTGCCGGCACCAACCGCACGCGCGACCTCTTGGGCAATTTGTTCTTTCTTGGTCGCCATGGGCGTAAATTCCTTACTTCGTCAATTCAACAAACGGGCAGAGCATCTCGAGCAGGGACAAGCCGCCATGCGCGAGGGTGGGGTAGCCGCCCTGGCTTTTCCATTTCCAGCGTCCGACCGCGAGCAGGTGCTTGCCGTGCTGGCTATCCACCGAAAGGGCAACGGGCGGGACAAAGGGACCGGGATCGTCGTCGCCGGATAGAAGCCGCCCGCTCTTCAGCGCGCCCTTGAGGAAGGACGCCTGTTCGTCCATCGCATCATGGAACAGCCCCGTGGCGGCATACCCATGATCAGAGGTGATGACCAAACGACGACCGGTCGCGAGGCGCTCGACGAACTCCCAGAAATCATCGCTGGTCAACTGCGTTGCGATGTCGCGCGTGAGGAGATCCAGACCCTGACCGGCACCGGCACCGTCGTGCAGCTTGCTATCCGGCCATTGGTGCCAGAACACCCAGTTTGGCGAGGCGTCGATCAGACCGGCGCAGTCCTTCCAAGGAAGGTCAATCGTCTCTGTTCTGGCGGGCGCCAGCTTGTGGACGAGCCCACCACCGTTGTTCTGAAGCTGGCTCCGGCTTCCGAAGCCTAGCGCTTTGGCAAAAGCATTCGTCTCCGACGGAATTTCCGCACCGTAGGCGGCAGCGGTGTGGACAACAAAGCCGCGTTCCTTTGCGCCCTCGAGAAGCCAAGGCATTTCTCGCAGACTAAGCCCATCGAGAATCAAGATGGCCTTGGCGCTGTAAGGCGCGGACCACCATTCAACGATCTTGTCAGCATTCCGCGGGGCGGCGTTCCCAAAGGTCTGCCACAACCCCCATGCCGCTGAAGACAAAAAGTGGTCGATCTCGCCGATGGCACGATCCCGTCGGGTCACTTCTCCAGGCGCCTTTTCTGCATCTAGCGGTGCTCCGCAGATCGCCATGACGCGCTCGATGATCGTGGCCCAAGCCGCATCATCAGGAGCTGTGGTCAGGCCCGCAATCGCTTCCAAGTCCAACGCCATCAGTTGTCCTCCTTGTCGAGTGACAACTCGAACGTCATGCCATCAGGCAGTTTCTTGAGGAGTTCCTTCAGCTGGGCACCGGTCGCAGCGTCCACCTTTATGGTGACGGCTTTCACAGGCGTTGCTGGACCAATTCCCCAACCTTCGAGTTTCCCGATAAGGTTCAGCGGCGAGGTCGCGGGTGCGGCAAAGGGCATGCGAGGCGCGCCAGAGCTGGCACCACCACCGAAGATGCCGCCACCAGGTTGCGGCATCGGGTCCGGCGCGCCTGGTACTGATCCCGGGTTCTCAGACATTCCTCCGGGAGGCGCAGGCGTCGGCTCTGTGCCCCCGCCGAAGAGCCCGCTAGGGGGGGGCGTTCCCGGAGCTGGCTGTGGATTTGCCCCCCCGGTCGCGGGAACAGCAGACGGCGGCAAGATGAACACCTCGTCAAGCTGGCGTCCTGTGTACGAAAGCTTCGGCCGCAGGCGTCGCCACGCGGTCTCTTCGTCCTCGCCTGACTGGGCCTGAAGATACTCCATTCCTCGAAGGTTGATCGCGATCTTGCCTTTGGCACAGAGACGCAAGATCCGCTCTTTCATGGCCGTCTCGCCCAACCATGGGATACAATCCTGGCCTGCCGGGCGAGGCTCTTGCAGTTCCTTAAGTAGCTTGCCGACCGAACTGTTATTGGTTGCGGCCTCAAGCACTAGGTGTTCAAAATCCTCAGGGACGAACAAGTCGTTCGTCATCGCGGTTTCAATCGCTTCCGGAACCTTCGCTCCTTGCTCGCGAAGTGTCTCGATATGGAACTCGCATTTCGACGGGTCGCCAAAGTTCCAACTGTGCAGCACGGCAAAACGATCAAACCGCTTCTTGAGAATGTCCCGCAGCTCACCTTGGTATTTCGACTGCAGTTTACGATACTCCGCATTCTGCGCGCCCCATTCCTGCGCCTTCATTTCCGCCCTAGCGAGGACAAGAAGGTCACGATCATAGAAAGCGTTCGAAGTCCCGCTCCGAGGGATCAGGAACCGAACCGTGTTCCGACGTTTCTGGAGGTGATCTTTGAGCCACTGTCCAAGGCGCTCATCAATGCGATCCGGCTCTTCGGGGAGCACCAAAATCGGTAGGGCGCCTCTAAAAATTGCAGCAATGCGGCGGTCGGGGTATGACGCGGGAGGCGTTCGACGGTAGGGGCATGG
>NZ_JBHUEN010000047.1:0-1935 GCF_042680785.1 Paracoccus pacificus | reverse complement strand
CGGGCGGTCGCAGTCCCCGCTTCAAGCCGCTGATCTCGTCCGTTCAGAGGAATTCAGTGAAAAATCGAGGTGCCCATTACATCATTATTGATGGGTTAGATGATATATTGAGCTCACGAAGCATTCAGTACAAGTCGCTCTATGCGTTAATACAAGAATCATCCGAATTAAATAATCTATTGTCTAAAAATAATGTCCCGCTAAAATTCATTGTGCTTTGTAGAACCGACCTGTTTGATAAAACCCCTGGTCCAAACAAAAACAAGATAAGAACCCCATTTGCATTTGAGCTCGATTGGTATCACGATCCCAATGAGCCAGGGACATCAATGCTTATCAGAGGCGCAAACCTTCGAGCGAAAAACAGCTTGGGTCGCGATGTCGATGTATTTTCCGAATTTCTACCAAGCTATACACATGATACGCCAACGCGTCAGTATTTTCTAGACATGACACGCCACACCCCTAGAGATTTCTTCCAGCTCCTTTCCTCAATGCAGAGGTACCACACTGGAGGACGAATGACCGAGACCCAGGTTAAGTCTGGCCTTCGAGACTACTCGATAAAGTATTTCCAGCCCGAGATACATGATGAGCTAAGTGGGTACGCAGAGGTTGATGATATCAATTCTTTCTTCGCTGCAGCATCAATTATAGGAAAAAGAGATTTCACCTATGCCGAACTAAGTTCAGCATGGGAAAAAGAGCGTGGACTAGACAGACAAACAACGCTCATTGCACTCTGCAAGGCCATGTTCGATTGCAGCGCTATAGGTCACACATCGCATAGCAACGGGAAAACACGCTATAGCTTCAAGTATAGAAATCGGCTTTCAGTTTTCAGCCAAGGCAGTGGAATAATGATGCACAGAGGGTTGTGGAAAGCAATGAACATTAGCTGATGCGGAAATTAAATTTGCCACATTCGTTCGAACTTCGAACATTGACTTGGGCGGTTTGATTCTTATCAAATCACATGTTTGATTTCAGCTTCTCCTCCCTCTTGCCCGACACGTAGACTTTTTCGCTGCGACTTGCGCGAATGGGTACTTATCATAGATCGCTGCAGTTGCTCTGCCGCAGTGCCGTCAGACGGCTCACCGCCCGACCCGCCTCTAATGGCGAAGCTTTCGCCGCGGAGTAAACGAACGGCAGCTATGGTCTTATTGCGGCAGCCGCCATGCTGCGCCGCCGCAAGTCAGCTTCCCGCCCCTCTCCCCTGCTTACCTTCTACCGCTTCCCCACTCATTCCCTCTGCCCGCGATCTTTCACCCTTTTCTCGTCTGTTTCTTTCCTGATCCTCCACAGTGCGATGACCTTGGCGACGGCTTCGCGCGGCGCGGTGATGGGCTTGAGGTCTGGCAGGAGGACGCGGGCGATCTCGCCGAGATTGCTCCAGGCGGTTTCGATCTCGGCGCGGTCTTTTTCAACTTTCTCCGCTTCGGCCGTGTCAGCATGGCTTTGCATCCGGGACCAGACCGGCTTCATCAACTGGACAAACCGACTATATCCGGACTTCCCGACCCGGATCCGGGCGAGGATGCCTTGGGCGCCCTCGTCATTTGATGCGCCGCGGAATTTCGTCGGCTCCTCTGGCGTGATCAGGCCGGCTTCAAGCGCCTCGGCGGTGGCGGCGAAGGCATCCTGCTCGACGGCCTGAGCATCGAGTTACTGCTGACGCTGCGCCAGGAGCGCGGTCTCGGCGGCCACCTTGTCGACATGCCGGCGGGCGCGGGCTTCGCGGTGCGGCCCTTTCGCGAGGATCGGTTCCGGGAACGGGGTTTGAACCACTAAATCATTTCGGTTTTAACTTGATACATATCCTTCGGCGGTGAAGTAGTTTGAGCACTCGTCAGGCCCGTATAGGTCACAGACCTGACCGATGGCCTTGAACACCTCGGTGAAAGTGCGGGCGCCGATCCTGCGCAGGTGGGC
>NZ_JBHUEN010000046.1:0-156990 GCF_042680785.1 Paracoccus pacificus | reverse complement strand
ACGCCACCCAGGCTGATGCCGCGGAATGCCGGCTCAAGGTTGAAATGTTCGCTTCTGCGGTCGCCAGTCATCGCGGCGAAGGTGTCGCGACTGCCATACCGGCATCCATCACTAGCCGGGAGGCGGTGCTGTCGGCCAGCCAGGCTGATGTACTGTTTTGTTGCGTTGATACGCTTGAGGCTCGCCAGATGGCGGACTTCATCGCTCAAGCATTCCTGCTTCCACTCTTCGACATGGGTGTGGTGATCCCGCTCCGCAAAGCTGCACGAGGAATGGCGATCGCAGATCTATGCGGTCGGGTGGATTATGTTCAGCCAGGTGGTTCCACGCTGCTGGATCGTGAAGTGTATTCACCCGCCAGCTTGCGCGCGGAGTATCTACGCCGTACGGCTCCAGGCGCCCACCAGCACGAAATCGAAGCGGGATATATCAAGGGCATGATTGAAGAGGCCCCCTCAGTGATCACGCTCAATATGCGGGTCGCGACGGCAGCGATGAATGAGTTCATTGCGCGGGCTTACCCTTTCCGTCTAGACCCCAATGGGAATTATGCCCGCACGGAGTTCAGCTTGGCTGCGGGTGAAGAAGAGTTCACTGCGGAAGAAGCATTTCCTAGATCTAATCTTGGCCTCTTCGCGCGCGGCAATCTGGAACCGCTGCTTGGCCTTCCAATACTTAAGCCGCGGAGGGCGGATTTATGATGGACATTCGGAAGTGGTGGCGCGACGTTTGGGCACGGTTCGGACCTGCGCGGCGACTGATCGTGATTGAAGGGGACAGTCTGCCTCAATCCATGCCGCGTCGTGATCTCGTGCTGGCACGCGAAGACGGTGAGGACTGGTGTGTCGGCATGCGCTGCCCCTGTGGTTGCGGAGACATCATCGAACTCCTAGTCATCGCCGAGGCAAAGCCTCGCTGGGACGTTAGAGCTGATCGAGAGAACAGGCCGACATTGTCTCCTTCCGTGTGGCGCAATACTGGATGCCGGTCACACTTTTGGGTGCGGCGGGGTCGGGTTCAGTGGTGCGATTAGCCACGCAAGAGCTCGCTCCTATTCGACTGCTGGCGCGGCGAACGGCAACTGCTTCCCAAACGCGGAGCTTCGCGCGGTCGAACGACCGCTTCCGGGAACGCCGCCCCGCATCATTCGCACATGGCGAATGTCTGCAAAGGGCCGGCTTCGACGACAGAATCGCGCGAGCCGACCGCTAACTTCGTGGCAGACGTAGCCACGCCTCGGCAGCAATCTTGTGCTTTTCCACGAGAACCGCCAAATTCAGCCCCTCCAGATAGGAGCTTTCGAAAACCAGTTCAGCTCCCCCGGCGCATTGGTCTGTCGCCATTCGAGCGCAGGCAACCTGTACAAAGCGATGCCGGATCGCGCGGCCTTGGTCGATCCGTCCAATTTCAAGATAGCCGGAGAGTTCCAGTTCAAGCGCCTCGAATGCCAGTAGCCCGACACCGGGGACGCGCCGCGTGAATGTTGTTGGGGCCGCCAATTGAAGATCACAAAGCCGATTTGCGGCATCCACATCCACGCAGCCATGGAGATGGAGGTTCATCAGGGCTACGCCGAGGTCAGGGGTGAGGATATCTGTGAAGGTGTTGTGTCCTGCTTAATGGGTTGGATTCGCCGCTGCCGCGATTAGACGGCTGCACATAGATATCACAGACACAGAATCTTGTTTCTCGCGATGCCGTAATCCGCCAGCGCGTACAGCACAACATCGAGCGGCAGCACCTCCAGTTCTTGCGCTTTGCGCATGATTTCCAGCTGAATGCTCATCGGGATCCGCAGTTCCATCACGGAATCGAAATCGTCCGCAGGGTTCTCCCGCAGATAGTCCAGCCAAGTGGTCATGCTCTCCATCCTGTTGCTAATGTCGGTCATAGCTTCATGTCCGAAGGTTCGGCGGCCGCGTTCAGCTTCTCGTCGATCTGCGCGTTTGCGGCGTCGTGGTCCTGGACCACCAGATTATAGTCGATCAGCTTGAACCACATGGTAATCGTGTCGCCGTTCGCTTCATGCCGAGCGGTGAAGATTGCGCGGCATTTCCGATCACCGGCCAACTGGTCATTGAGGCGGTACTCATACCGACCTGCGTTCGGCAGACCACGATTACATGCGCTGTAAGCAGAAGGATCGTAGGGCTCAGGCAGCGGAATCGGCGCATAGTCGAGATCAAGCGCCCACATCCCTGACGGATTGGGCAAGGATGTCGGGATTTCCGAGGGTGGCCCGTATAGTCCCTCCAGCTGCGCCCGCAGTGCGGCAGCGTCCGGCCCGTCGCTGGCTGGGACGCGAACTTCGCGACGGATCGCCGTAACGATCGAGCCGGTCGCCGGTGTGGAAACGTCGATCTGGATGCTGTCATAGGGTTCGGCGCTTTGATTGCGTAGGAAGAAATCGACGCCGGGCGTTTCATAGCCGACGCGCAGTTCGGTTCGGAACGCCTTGCCATTTGGGTTCGTCACCTGAAGCGTGCCGCCCACCGGCAGCAGCTGTTCGCCCAGATGCTGCTCGGCGATACTCCGCGCCTCCTCGATCGGCATGCCGGGCTTCATGCCGAGAATCGCGAAGTCATAGGGTGCGGGCGCTACAGATGCGGCCAAGTTTAGCGTGTCGTAACCATCTGGTTGCGGCAGTGATTGGGCAAAAGAGTTGTCGACGGACACTATGGTGAAAAGTAGGGCGTGCAAACAGGCGGGCACTTGGGGCATGCGGATCATGTCTCCCTCACTATGACTATGGTAATAAAAATATGACTATAGTCATTAGATACATCGCGCAAGCTTCTCCATTAACTCTTGGATGGAGCGCAGCAATCCCGACCTCTTGAAAGCCTTCGCAACCGTCCTTCGTCGGCGACGTAGGGAGGCAGGTTTGTCGCAGGAGGAATTTGCTTTTCGATGTGATCTGTCGACGAGCTACATATCGCTGCTCGAGACTCAGAATCGGCAGCCTACGCTGACAGCGCTGCACACCATATCAACCCAGTTGGAAACCTCGGCATCGGAGCTGCTGGCCGAAGTGGAGCAACTGCTCCACTCCAGAAAGTCACGATCATAGCCCCTTGCCAACTACTCTGAGCCGGGAAGCCTGCTCCAGTTTACAGTTTGTTTTTAGATTGACGCGGCGGTATCCCGCCGATTAATTTGCTTAGCAGTTCGATAGGCTGCCTCGATTCGGCGGCCCTGTTGTTTTGCCTCTCGTCTTGACGAATCGGGGCTCATTTTTCATGCTCAATCGTTGATAGTCGGCCGCAGAAGCTTGTTTCTGGGGACTGATATCGTTTGGGCGGTTTCACCTCTGCCGTGAGCTACGGCTCGGAGGAGGTGCCCCACAAAGCAACGGAGGAAGTATGATCCAGAAACACTGAAGCCGCAGGCTTCCCTACGGCTTCGGAGATAAATCTCATGTGACAATTTGATCCTCTCCGAAGTCGGTTGCTCTGTCAAGGCAGAACATGTTTCTGCCTACGGTTGAGTTTTGCTCGAAACAAATTTCAAGGAGAGTGGGATGTTTACCCCTACGCAACGTCTTGTGCGCCTGATCGCACAGGGGCGGCTAAGTAATGCCGTCATCAGTACCCAGACCGGGTTCGCTGTGAACACGGTCAAAAACTGGCGCACCGGTATGGATGATCTAGGATTGGGCCTTCCAGAGCTAGATGGCCTTGGCGACCGCGAACTTCAGGAGATGGTGACGCCGGGAAGATTCATTCGAAAGCGCAAGTTCGAGGCACCCGATTTCGAGCGCGCCATTCGAGAGAAGACCAGACGGAAGGTCAACTATATTCTCAGCTATGAAGAATACTGCAATAGCGTTGCGCCGACCGGCGTCCCGATGTCTCGGACGACGTACTACCGTCTGAAAGGAGAGGCAGAGGCCGCAAAAGACATCGAACTGCGGTTCATTTACGCCCCCGGCGAGATGGATCAGTTTGACTATATCGGCATCAAGCTGAAAAGGTTGCCGAAGCTGGTCGGCCCGGACGGTAAACCGCAGCGGTACGAGGTAGCATGCGGCGTTTCAGCCTATAGCCGCAAGATTTATGTCGAAGCGACGCCGGATCAAACGCAATCTGAGTTCTTCGCCACCACCACACGGATGTTCCATTTCTACGGCGGCGTCCCGGTTTTGCAGACGACGGACAACTTTCCTTCGGTCATCCAGAAGCCGCGCCGAGGATCAAAGGACGAGGTTCCGACAGCGGCCTATCAGGCATTTGCGGATCACTACGAGTTCGGGATCATCGCGACGCGTGTGCGTAGGCCGAGAGACAAGGGGCTTGTCGAAGGGGCGGTTCGGATTGTCCAAGAATATATCATGGCCCGACTCAGGGATCGGATATTCTTTTCGCTGGCCGAGCTGAATGCTGCGATTGCAGCACTGCTTGCCGAATTGAACGCCCGCCCCATGAAGGATCACGGCAACCTATCGCGCAATGATCTCTTCGAAGAAGACCGGAAAGGCTTGGTCTCGCTGCCCGCCACAGACTATGAGCATGGGAAATGGCTGCTGCGTGTTCGCGCTGGCAGGGACTATCAGGTTCCCCTACTCGGATCGCGCTATTCGGTCCCGTCTCAATATGCGGGCGATCACTTCGATGCGAAGGTCACACGGACACCGGTGCATCTGCACCGACAGGGCAAGCTGGTACTCACTCATCTCAAGGCTACTTGCCCAGGGCAGATGATAGTCGATCCGGCGGATATACCGGAGAGCCATAAGGCCGCTATCGGCAATCGCCTTATCGGCGCAAAGGCGCGAGTGAAGATCATCGGTCCGCAAGCAGAGGAAATTATCGAACGGCACTACCGCAAATCGCGTCGCCCGAAACAGACGCTTGAGGCTGCCGACAGACTGCTGTTTCTTGCGAAGAGCTACGGCAACGAGCGCGTAGGTGCTGCATGCGCCAAGGCTGTATCATTTGGTATTTCCAGCGTCGTGAAGATCGAAAGCATGCTTCAGGCGGGCGTAGAGAAATTCACACCTGCTGTTCCGACCGCGCCGCCGTCGAAGCGCCCGTCCGGCAATGTCCGAGGCCGAGCATACTTTGAGGAAGAACTGCGCAAGGGAGGTCGCCCCGATGTCTGAGGCACAACTGTTTGAAATTCTGACCGAGATGCGTCTCAGTGGAGCGCGAGAAGAACTGGAACATCAACTCGCCAATACTGGCTACACTGACATGCCCTTCGTGGACCGAATGCTGCGCATGTTCCAAGCCGAGGCGGATCGTCGACAGCGAAACCGCATTGAGCGGCTGACGCAGGCTTCCCAGTTCAAATATGCCAACGCGAACCCAGAGGCTATCGATTATTCCAAGGACCGTAAGCTCGACAAAGCCCATATTCTGGATCTCGTCAAATGCGAGTGGATTTCCCGAGGTCAGAACGTGGTTATCACTGGGGCCAGCGGCACCGGAAAGACATGGCTCGCCTGTGCATTGGGAAATTCTGCTGTCAGGCACGAGAAGTCGACTCGATACGTGCGGACATCGCGCCTCGCCGAGGAGCTGAACTACGCGCGGCTGGACGGCAGCCTAACGAAATTGCGTACCAAACTTGCGCGACTGGATTTGTTGATTCTTGATGACTTCGCCTTGTTACCAATGGGACCGCAGGAGAAAGCCGATCTCTTCGAGGTGATTGAAGACCGTGACGAGCGGGCATCGACCATGCTGATATCGCAACGCCCAATTGCAGACTGGTACGAGTTCGTCGGGGAGGATCTCTTGGCTGACGCTTTCCTTGATCGGGTCAGGAACCGGACACACCGCATCCAGCTGGAGGGCAAATCCAAACGTGGCTGATCAGGCCCTGATCGCGCAGTCCCGATGAGACCGTGCGATCAAACTTGACGGGACCGGGCTGTCAGAGCTTCGGGATTATGCACCCCACGATGCCGGTCAACGCGAGGTCGATCGAGATAGAGCAGGTAAATAAGGCATTACATACTGCGAGGATAACGGTGTTTACAGAGAGCCCGGAAGCGAAGCGCGCGATGGCCGTCATGGTATCACCCGTTTCCTACGAGATTTCTGCGTTCGAGCATCGCCAGCAGATTCTTCTGGTCCTTCACCCCCAGGCGCTTCCGCGCAACGGCCATTTCCTTTCCGGCGCCGCCTGTCTGGTCACAACGGGTTATCGCTTCGTCGAAAATCGCAGGAACATTTTGGGAATCCTTGCCGTATACCCGCTCAACACAACCATAAACATCAGCACTCGCCCTGGCTGCTACAAGGTTGAGAATCTGTCTCATCTTCGCTTGCGATGTGTTGCAGGCTTTTGCAATGGCTCGCAGCGTTGCCAAGGTATAAAACTCCCCAAGGTCCGGAAGCATCCCCTTGTTCTTGATTGGTGTCGCAGTCCGAAAGGGAAGAAGCAGAATGGCGAAATCGACCCTCCCGTTTTCGCGGATCATTTCAGCTATCTTCCGAGCACGGTCCTTTCTTCCGTTCGTGGAGAGACAACCTTTGCGGATCGTCTTGTCCGTCACGACTTCGCAGATTAACTCTGCGGGTCCCTTGTTTTCCCACCGGCCGGCTATAAACAATCGCTTAATGGCCTTCTCAGCAAGACGCGACGCCAAAGAAGCCTCGAATTGTCTCACCATCCTAAGTAAGGACGTTTCCAATTTTGAGCCATCGACCTCCAAGGGCTCTGGCTTTGAAATGCAGCGAACGAGTTGCGAGTTGATACTTGCTATCCTCTGAAATGTATTTCCGAGCACTTCTGTATTGTACTCAATCTGTTGAAATTCTTGCTGAGCGTTCAAATCAGGAATCCTTTTGTGGCGTTATAACGCTCGCACCTGCAGTCCGTACGGGTGGACAAAGAACCGGCATATCCGGCCAAAATTGACCTGGATCTGAAATGGAGTCTCATCACGGAATTCTTTGCGTGCGCCAGGCAGATCGTCACGCTATGAGGGCCAATTCGGGTTGACATTTGGGGTGGAAATGTCCGACAGCCGTGACCATCAGGCAAAGGAAAATCCTATCCCATGAGTCAAAACGCTGGAATCTAACACGTTCTATCGTCTGTCAGATATTTCTGGCTTTCCGTCAGATTACTGACCCAATTTGCCTTTATTGCGCCATCGCCCTGCCTCCCCCACGCGCCAGCCGTGGACCTAGGGGAACGCTCATGCGAAATCCCGTCGGGTCAGCGCCCCCTGTCTCAGCAGATGCTGGATGACGTAAGATACCGACAGCGCGTCGTCCAATGCGTCATCCCCGCGCAATGGCGGATGATTCAGCCTATAGTATTCGGCAAGCCGGTTGCTTGGGGTTTTCTTCATGTCCTCATACGGCATGCCGGCCTTCAGCAGCAGCGTGCAGGCATTGCCGAAGCGGGTTGCCGGTATCGGCGGCGACAGGCCCTCGACGAAGCAACTGATCGCGATCAGGTTGAATTCGTCCTTGCCCCATGACCAAAGTTTTTCTTCCGCGGCGAAGCTTCTGAGGTTCTCAAGCGCATCGGCCAAGGGAACCCCGTCGCGGTCGATATCCTCCTCGGAAACACCGGTCAGGCGGGTGAAGAAAGGGTCCAGCGCGCGGCGAGCGCCATCGCGGGCCCGGGGGATCACGAAGCTGCGGTGGGTGTCCAGAATGGGAAAGTCGCCGGTCAGCCCCATCTTGACCGCTCCGATCTGGGCGACGACCGGATCCGGGTCATGGGGGCCGCACCAGAATCGGGACTGCGCGCCCTCGGCGGTCAGGAATTCGCAGTCGAAGATCAAGGTGAAGGTCAAACCGGCGGTCCTCCGTATATCTCGCGAGCCTAGGCGGTGGCCGGATGTCGGTCAAATCCGCGACGGGCGCCGCCTGCCCAAGCTTGGCGGCCCGTAAAGCGGCGTTAAGGCGCCAGCATCCGCGCCCCGTCCAGAATGCTGAACACCGGGCGGCCTATCGCGCGGCGCAGCGCATCGGCATAGGGCGGCAGGTTGCCGCATTCCAGCAAGACGGCGCCGATGTCGGGCGCCTCGGCGATCAGCTTTTGGCCGGCGGCGACGACCAGCGCCTCGATCTCGGCCGGGTCGATGCTTTGCGCCTGCTTCTCTTTGGCGGCGAGGAACAGGCCCGCGAAGGCGGCTTCACGCTCCAGCCCCGCGATCCGCACCTCGGAGGCCATCAGCCCGGCGGCGGTCAGCGCTTGCGGGCCAAGGCTGGCGGCCGAGGCGGTCAGGATGCCCAAGGGGCGGTTGCCGGTCAGCCCGCGGATCACCGGGCCAAGGCTGAGAGCCGAGAGCAGCACCGGGATCCGAACCGCCCCCGCGATCCGATCCTGCGCCGAGACGAGAAACCCGCAGGTCGAGGTGATCAGCGCCGCGCCCTCGGCCTCGAAGGTTTGCGCGGCGGTGACGAAACGGGCGACGAGGGCGGGGTCGGGCAGGCCGTCCCGCACGATTTGCGGGCTCCCGGCGCCGTCGATTACCCGCAGCCGCGCCGGCAGGTGATAGCTGGCGGGGTTGCCCGCATCGCCGAGAATGCGGGGAAAGCGCGTGTCGAGGCCAAGGATGCCGATAAACCCGCCCAACTCACGCCGGCCTATCTGGACCCGGCCTGTCTGAACCGGACCCGTCTGCGCTTTGCCCATCCACCGCCGCCGCCCTCACCATCGGTCCGTCGAAGGCGCGCAAGATCATCGGCGAGGCATATATCGGGATCTGCGCCACGGCGACGAACAGGCTGACGGTGGGATCGGGCGGAAAGACCGCCAGCACGAATGAGATATTGCGGTTCCCGAACACCAGCCCCAGCGCGCGGGCGCGCGGCCGGTCAAAGAACCGCCCGGCAAGCCAGCGCATGGCCAGATTGGCGCCAAGGTTCAGCGCCAGCGCCAGCACCGCCAGCCCGATCGCTAGATCGGGCCGGGCCAGGACCGCGCCCAGAACGCCCTCCAGTGCCGGGAACAGAAATCCCAGCATGGCAAGGGCGGCGGCGCCATCCATCGCCTTGCCCTCGGCCGCGATGCGGTTGGCGCCGATCACCGCGCGCAGGACCGCGCCGATCACCACCCCGCCGATCAGCATGGCCGCGACCTTCAGCGCCAGCCGCGTCAGGTCCAGCGGCAGATCCAGCCCCGATACCAGCAGCGCGGCCGGCATCAGGACCGGGGCCAGAAAGGTGCCGATCAGCATCCAGAACAGCGTCAGCCGCGCGTCATAGCCAAGGATCAGCGCCAGATTGGGCGCCGAGGTCAGCGGCGGCGAGGCCATGAAGGCGACGGCCATCAGGATCAGCACCGGCCCCAGCCCCAGCACCGCGCCGGCCAGATGCACGCCGGCGGCGGCGACCACCTGAAACAGCACCAGCCCCCCGGTCAGCGCCAGAATGAAGCGGCGGTTCGCCAGATCGGCAAGGATCGAGGCCAGATCAAGCCGGCACAGCGCCAGACCGATCAGCAGGCTGATCAATACCGGCAGAAGCGGTTGCAGCACCCCATGCGGCAGCGGCAGGAACGGCACGATGATCAGCCCCGCCAGAAGAACGGCGCGGGCGTGAATACCGGTCAGTTCCAGCAGGTATTTCGGATATGCAAGCGCGCTCACCGCGGGGCCTGTGCCATCGCTTTCGGCAACCATGTGGCAAGCCCGGGATAAAGGACCAGAATCCCCACCATCAGCACCATGATCAGGAACATCGGCAGCGCGGTCCGGGCGATATAGCTCATGTCGTGTCGGGTCATGCCTTGCAGCACGAACAGGTTGAACCCGACCGGCGGGGTGATCTGCGCCATCTCGACCACCACGACGATGAAGATGCCGAACCAGATCATGTCGATGCCCGCGCCCCGTACCATCGGCTCGATGATCGCCATGGTCAGGACCACGGCCGAAATGCCGTCCAGAAACATGCCGATGATGATGTAAAACACCGTCAGCGCCGCGATCAGGGCGATGGGCGACAGGTTATAGGACGCGATCAACTCGGCCAGCGTGCGCGGCACCCCGGTGAAGCCCATGGACAGGGTCAGAAAGCTTGCCCCCATCAGGATCAGCGCGATCATCGCAGAGGTGCGGGTCGCGCCCAGCAGGCTGTCGACAAAGCTGCGCCATGTCAGTGAACCCTGCAACAACGCCAGCACCAGCGCGCCCAGAACGCCGAACGCAGCCGCCTCGGTCGCGGTGGCGATGCCGGTGTACATGGAGCCGATCACAAGGATGATCAGCGCAAATACCGGCAGCAGCAGTGCCGAATTTCGCAGCGCGCCGATAAAGCCGATACGCGGCTCGGGCTTTGGCGCCTCCTGCGGGCGCAGCCATGACCAGATCGCGATATACAGCATGAACAGCGCCGCCAGAACCAGCCCCGGCAGGACCCCGGCCATGAAAAGCTGGGTGATGCTTTCCTTGACGCTGACACCATAGACGATCAGCGTCAGCGAGGGCGGGATCATCAGCCCCAGCGTGGCCGCGCCCGCCAGCGTGCCGATGATCATGAATTCGGGATAGCCGCGTTTGCGCAACTCGGGGATCGACATCTTGCCGACCGTGGTCAGCGTGGCGGCCGACGACCCGGAAACCGCGGCAAAGACCGTGCAGCCGACGACATTGGTATGCAAAAGGCCGCCCGGCAGGCGCGACAGCCACGGCGCCAGCCCCTTGAACATGTCCTCGGACAGTTTGGTGCGATACAGGATCTCGCCCATCCAGATGAACAGGGGCAGCGAGGTCAGCGTCCAGCTTGACGCGCCGGTCCAGATGGTGATCGACATCGAACTGCCCGGATTGCGCGAGGTGAAGCCGATCATCCCCATATAGGCGACGCCCATCAGTGCCAGCCCGACCCACAGGCCGGACCCCAGCAGGAAGAACATCACGAACAGAAAGACGCCGATCTTCAGCCCCGTCGCGCTGCGGTCGAAGCCGGTCATCAGGTGGATCGCCGCATAGACAAGCAGCGCGCTTCCGGCCAGCACCAACAGCCGCGCGCGCCGGCTGGCCAGCATGTCGCGGATCAGCGGCTTGCGCGGCGGGTCGACGCCCAGATCGCTGGTCAGCATGATCCGCAGCAGGTTGTCGATCATCGCGATCGCAAGCACCGTGGCGCCGACCGCCATGCTCAACTGCGGTATCCACAGCGGGGTGGCGTCCTGACCCTGCGATACGTCGCCGAAGCGATAGCTTAGGATCGGGGTGCGGATCGCGTTCCACGCGAAGAAGGTCGCGATCGCCGTGCCCACGGCATAGCACCAGATCTCGACCCCCCGGCGCCAGTTGCCGCTGCGTTCGACCAACAGCCCGACGCGGATGTGTTCGTTATGCACGAAGGTATAGGCGAGCCCAAGGAAAGACGCCGTGGCCATTGCATAGCCGGCATAGGTTGCCCCCCCGGGCAGAAGGACCCCCATCCAGCGGCTGACCATCTGCGCCACCACCAGCACAAGGATGTAAAGCAAGGCCAGCGCGGCAAGATAGCCGGTTCCGGTATAAAGCGCGTTGACCGCCCGTCGCATCACTGTCGATATCCCTGTTTCGGTGGCGTTCTTGCGGCCGGCGCGCGCCCCGGGGGGCGCGCCGGCTTTGTCATTGGCCCCGGAAGGGTCACCGGAACGAAGGGTCCGGTTTCCGTTCCGGGGATGGCGGGGCAGGGGCCGGTTACTGCGCCCGATAGGCGTCGATGATCGCCTTGCCGTCGTCCCCGGTGCTGTCCAGCCATTCGGTTGTCATCTGTTCGCCGATCTTGGCGAGGTCGGCCGAAAGCTGCTCGGAAGGTTCGGAGATGGTCATGCCGTTCTTGCCCAGTTCCTGCACGAAACCGTCGCTTAGCTCGGCGGCCTTGGCGGCGCCGCGGGTCTGGGCGGCTTCGGCGGATTTGGTCACGCAATCGCGCACTTCGGCCGGCAAGGCCTCCAGCGCGGCGGTGTTGGCGAATACGGTATTGCGCGGCAGCCACGCCTTCACGTCGTAGAAATGGGACATATCCTCCCACGCCTTTTCATCAACGCCGGTCGAGCCGGACGAGATCATCGCCGCCACCACGCCGGTCGCCAGCGCCTGCTTCAACTCGGCCGCCTCGACCTGCGTCGGGACCATCCCGGCAAGCTCGGCCACGCGGGCGGTGCTGGCGTTATAGGCGCGGAACTTGACGCCTTTCATATCCGCCACGCTGTTGATTTCCTTGCCGAAATACATGCCCTGCGGCGGCCACGGCACGGAATACAGAAGCGTCAGACCCTGATCGGCCAGCACTTTGGCCAGCACCGGCGCGGCGGCGGCGCGCAGTTTCTCGGACGCCTCGAACGAACTGGCAAGGAACGGCACGGAATCATAGGCGAACACGGCGTTCTCATTGGCGTGGGCGGACAGCAGACGCTCACCGATCTGCGCGTCGCCGGTCTGGACCGAACGCTTGATCTCATCGCCCTTGAACAGCGATCCGTTGGCGTGGACGGTGATTTCCAGCGCGCCATTCGTGCAGGTCTTGACGTCTTCGGCGAACTGCATGGCGTTCTCGGTGTGGTAGTTGCTGGCCGGATAGGCCACCGGCATGTCCCAGCTTTCGGCTTGCGCCGCCGCAGCGGCCATGACGCCGGCCGCAGCCAGAACGGCGATTTGGGGTTTCATCGGTTCTCTCTCCCTGTTGTGTTCGGCGAATAGTGTTTTCACCTCCTGTCGCGGAGGCCACAAGGTTTTTTATTATTCTTTATTCATCCGGGTTCCAGCCGCATGTTGCACCTGCCGGCAACGCCCGCCCTTTGGTCCCCGTTCCCGGGCCCCGTTCTCGGGCGACCGGTTTCGGCTGGACCGGATGCAAACCACCGCTTTAACCTTCGGCTTGCGGCTGCGCTTTGGGGGTGGTCGCGCATTTTCAGGGAGGGATTATTGATATGTATGGATGGATCAAGCCGCGAAACCGGCGCGCTTACCTGACCGCCGCGGCCATTGCCGCGGCAATTCCGCTTTTCGGCGGGGCGCTTTACGCCCAGGACGCCGCCACCGGCGAAAAAACACCGCCCCGCGACGAATTCTTCTGGCTGGGCGAGATCAACAAGGCATCGGCCGTGATCAACAGCCAGGAAGGTTTGCTTGACCCGGCACTGGCCCCCGCGATCGCCGCCGCGCTTGAAAAAGTCATCGAAGCCGGCAATCAGCCGGGCGGCAAGCGCCCCGGAACGGTCATCACCTTCGAGCCGCTGATGATCGAACAGGGCGGGACCGAGGTCACGCTGTTGCATGCCGGCCGCTCCAGCCAGGACATGCACGCCACGTTCCGCGCCGCGATGCTGCGCGAAAAGCTGCTGGATCTGGCCGATCAGTTGCATACCACCTCGACCACGCTGGTCGATCAGGCCGAAAAGAACGCCGAGGTGATCGTTCCGAACTATACCAACGGCGTGGCCGCGCAGCCGAACAGCTATGGTCACTATCTGCTCGGCTATGCCGCGGGTTTCGAACGTGATGCCCAGCGTATCCGCGAAGCCTATGCCCGCATCGACCGCTCGGCCATGGGCACGACTGTGCTGAACGGGTCAAGCTGGCCGTTGAACCGCGACCGCATGGCCGATTATCTCGGCTTTGCCGGCACGGTCGAGAACGCCTATGACGCCTCGCAGATCTCGTCGATGGATGCGCCGGTCGAGGTCGGCAGCATCGTGGCGGGCATCGCCCTGCGTGTCGGGAACTACGTCGAGGACGTGATGACCCAATACGCCCAGACCGTGCCGTGGATCCTGCTGGAGGAGGGGGGCGAGAACACCTATGTCTCAAGCGCGATGCCGCAAAAGCGCAACCCTGGCCTGCTGAACAACACCCGCAGCGACGCCTCGCGCGCGGTGATGTTGTCACTGGGTCCGATCATGCAGACCCATAACATCACGCCGGGGATGAGCGACCCGAAGGATGCCGGTGACAATGCCGAGATGGTCGATGCCGGCATCAAGGCGCTGGACCGGCTGGACCGGGTCCTTAAGGCGCTGGTCATCAACCCGGAACGCGCGCTTCAGGAACTGAACAGCGACTGGACCGCCTCGCAGGAATTGGCCGATGTGCTGATGCGCAAATACCAGATCCCGTTCCGCGAAGGTCATCATTTCGCCTCGCAGATGGTGACCTATGCCCGCCAGAACGGAATCAAGCCGCTGGACTTTCCCTATGCCGAGGCGCAGCGCATCTATGCCGAAACCGTCGCCGGCACCGCCCATGACGCGCCCCTGCCGATGTCCGAGGCCGAATTCCGCGCCACGCTCGACCCGGTCGCGATCGTGAAGAACCGCGCCACGGCGGGCGGCCCGCAACCGGCCGAGATGACCAAGATGATCGCCAGCGCACGCGAACGTCTGGCCCGGCAAGAGGTATGGATCAAGGAACGGCGCGATCATATCGACGCGTCGCTGAAAAAGCTGGACGACGATTTCGCCAAGCTGCTGCCCGCTTCGGATACGGGCGCGCCGGCAGACGCGCAGACGGGCGCGCAGACGGGGGCGCCCGCGACCGATGCCGCACCGGGCGCACCCGCACCCGCGCAGTAAATCAGGAACCCCGTTTGTCGGTCTTGCCGGGCAGGGCCGACATTCGAGGGCAAAAAACGGATAGCCCCAGCGCCCCCGGATCGCAAAATGACCGCCTGATTTCAGCAGGTCGCGGATGACGAAAATAAGGTTTCTGCCGCTTCCCGGCGAAAAGGTGGCGGCGCTGCGGGCCGGTGGCCGCGATGCCTATGATTGCCTGCCAGAACGCGCGGTTTCGGATGGCGAAGGTAATGCCTGCCGCCACTGTCTGGGTCTTATCCCCAAGGGCGCAGCGATGCTGATCCTCGCCTATTGGTCGTTCGACACGGCACAACCCTATGCCGAGACCGGTCCCATCTTTCTATGCGCCGATCCGTGCCGGCCCTGGTCGGGTACGGGTATGCCTTCGATGCTGGAAAGCTCGAGCTATCTGCTGCGGGGTTATACGGCGGATCAGCGCATTCGCTATGGCACCGGAAAAATCGTCGCCCGGGATGAAATCGCCGGCTATGCGACGGAACTGCTGTCGCGGGATGAGATCAGCTTCGTCGATGTGCGATCGGCGCGGAACAATTGCTTTCAAACCCGGATCGTCCGGGCAAGCTGATCATCCACCGTCCGCAGATGGCCGGGATGCAGAACCGTGACGATTGCACCAAGGGCCAAACAGGACGGGGGCGCGATTGGCGGTCCCCGCCCTTGATGGCAGCGCCCGGTTACTTGCCGTAACCAAGCGCGGTCATGATCCGCTTGGTGTCGGCCTCGTGCTGGTCCATCAGCGCCTTCAACTGGGTGGCATCCAGCCAGCGACGGCCGAAATTTCCCTGCTGCATACCTTCGACAAAGCGCGGCGATTCGACCGCCTTGCGCATCGCATCCTCCCATACCTTGACCATCTCGGGCGACATTCCGGCCGGGCCGCCAAGCGCGCGCCATGTGCCACCGTCCAACGGCTTGCCGACCACCGCACCGGCAAGCGGCACATCCTCGAACCCGGCGACGGGGTTGGGGCTAAGGACCGCCAGTGGGCGCACCGCGTCGGCCGCGATCATCGCGGCGGCCTCGGGCAGGGAAGCGGTCTGAAAATCGACGCCGCCCGAGGCGAGTTCGGTCAACCCGCTGGCGGCGCCCTGACCCGGGACCCAGATTAGTTTCGACACGTCGACACCATAGTCCAGCAGCATGCCCGCCACCGGAATGTCCCAGACGCTACCACAGGCACCGCTGCAATGGATCTTGTATTTCGACGGATCGGCCTTCATCGCATCCAGCGCCGATTTCAGATCGGCGAAGGGTGAATCCTTGGCCACCAGAATGGCCGCGGAATCGCCGTTGAATACCCCGATGGGCGAGAAATCAGTTCCTTTGAAATCGGCCTGTCCGGTCATCGCATAGCCGGCATAGGGAAACAGAAGCCCGACCGTGTACCCGTCCGGCGCGGCGTTCTTCAGCGAGGTAAGGCCGACGACCCCGCCGCCCTGGCCCTGGTTGATGACGGTGATCGGCTGGCCCAATTCCGTTTCCAGTTCGCGCGCCAGCAGCCGCGTGGTCGTGTCGCCGCCACCGCCGGCGCCCGCCGGGACGATGATGGTCAACGGCCGGTTGAACGGGCTTTCCGCCCATGCCGCCGGCGTCACCAGAATGGCGGCGACCGCCGCTGCAACGATTGCCCTGAACATCGCTGTTTTCCCCTCCCATGCCGTTGGTAACCCGCGACCGGTCGCCCGGTCCCGGCGCGAAAACGGCGGCGGAGCGTTGCGCGTCCGCCGCCGCATTGCCGGTCCTAGCTAGCTTTTTGCAGCGTCGAGTGCTCGGTCTCGTCGAATTTCAGCACTTCGGCCAGTTGCCCGTCGATCGCCTTCGCCTGTTCGGCGCTGGTGGCGGGCATCGGCATGCGCGGAATCCCGGTTGGCACGCCCTGTTTCGCCAGCACGTATTTCACATTGGCCGGTAGGTTGTCGGCCGCGATGGTGTTCCAGAACCGCAGCAGCGCCTGATGGATCTGTTGCGCCTTCTTGTGATCGCCCGACTGCACCGCATTCCAAAGCGTCACGCAGACGCCGGGGACGGCGGCGGGGTTGGCGGCAATGGTGCCATGTGCGCCCATCGCGAAGGATGCGTAGAGCAGCGCGTCGACGGCGGTGAACACCAGCTTGCCTTCGGGGATCGATATCATCAGATCGGCCATCAGCTTCAGGTCGCCCGCCGATTGCTTGACGCCGATGATGCCCGGCAGGCCCTCCATCAGCCGCACCAGCAGCTTGGGCGACAGATAGTTCCACGGCACCACGTTGTAGATGATGACCGGAAGACCGACCTCGCGGGTCAGACGCTCGAAATGCGCATAGGTGGCGTCGTCATCGGGCTTGAACACATAATGGACCGGGGTCACCTGCAACGCGGCGACGTCGTATTTCGACACCGCATTGGCCATTTCGATCGCCTTGCGGGTCGAGTTGGCGATGATGCCGGCGATGACCGGGATCCGGCCGTCGACCTCTTCGCAGGCGATTTCGATGGCGCGGGCCAGTTCCTCGGTTGAAAGCGTATGGCCTTCGCCGGTCGAGCCGCCCAGACAGATGCCATGGACGCCCTTGCGCAGCATGAAGCGGACATTCTCGCGCAGCGCCTGTTCGCCAAGGGTTTCGTCATCCTTGAACGGGGTGACCAGTGGCGGAATGATGCCTTTGAGTTCGTGTTTCATGTCGGATCCTTGTGGGTAGGGTGAAAGCGGGGGAGGAAGGGGCGGAACGGGCGCCGGCCGATGCCGTCGCCCGTCCTGCCGGATCAGGGGTTCAGGGCGTTGATCACCCGCTCGGTCTGGGCTTCATGCTCACGCATGAACTTGCCCAGATCGGCGGCGTTCATCCAGACCGCGCCAAAGCCGCGATCGGCCATGCCTTTCTGGAAGGCTTCGGAATCGAAGGCGGTCTTGATGGCGGTTTCCATCTGGGTGACCAAGGCGGGATCAATACCGGCGGGGCCGGCGATGCCGCGCCACGTGCCGCCGGTGACGGTCTTGCCGGTCGCCTCGGTCACGGTTTCGACGTCGGGATAGCGCTTCAGCCGTTCGGTCGAAAAGACGGCGAGATTCCTGACCATGCCGGCATCGCGCAGCGCGTCGGTTTCCGGCAGCGAGCAAAGGACGACGTCCATGCCGCCTGAGGTCAGTTCCTGCAAACCGGCGGCCGAGCCCTGCGCCGGGATCAGGTTCAGCTTGGCCACGTCCACGCCTTCCTCAAGCAGCAGCGAGACGAAGGGAATATCCCAGCTTGCGTTGCAGCCGCCGCCACAGGAAATCCGCAGGCTGGCCGGGTCGGCCTTCAGCTTCGCCACGATGTCGGCCAGCGACTTCAATTCCGAATCCGCCGCGACCGAAACGCTTGCCGGGTCCATGTTGACCAGCGCCACCGGGGTGAAGCTGTCCGAGGTGAAATCGGCCTGACCCAGCATCCGGTACTGGGCAAAAGGCGACATCTGGCCGACCGTTGTGCCGTCGGGCGCGGCGTTGACATAGGTCGTCATCCCGACGACGCCCGCACCCTGCGCCTGATTGACCACGGTGACCGGCTGGCCCGCGTTCGCCTCCAACTCACGCGCCAGAAGGCGCATGGTATAATCGCTGCCGCCGCCCGCCCCGGCGATGACGATCAGCGTCGTCGGCTTTGACGGCCATGCGGCGTCCTGCGCATCGGCCGGCGCCCCGATGGCGAGCAGGGCCAGCAGGGCCGACGCGGCAACCGGCCTGAACTTGGTCGTGAACATGGATGGCCTCTCCCGTTTTCTGAATTTGTCGCGGTAATCTATGCGATTCGTATCGCTGTTCCTCGATGCAGACCGTTATACAGTCATACAGATGTGTCAACCAAATTACGGGATATTACAAAATTATTAAACTACTAATCCGAATAGTGGAATTAAATCGCTTGCCGTCGCGTCGAGACCACACGCATACCCAGAACCAGCAGCCAGACCAGTATCGTGGCATAGCCCAGCCAAGCGCCGACCTGCCGGTCGAAAAACACCGAAAGGTCGCCCTGCGCCTTGAGCATCGTGGTCATGAAGTTCTGCTCGATCATCGGACCAAGGATCAGCCCGAGGATCGCCGGGGCAAGCGGGATGCCGTTCGCCTCCAGCAGATAGCCCAGCACCCCGAAAACCGCGATCAGCCCAACCGCGAACAAGGTGTTTTCGACCGAAAACGCGCCCAGAATGCAGAACAGCAGGATCACCGGCGACACGTAGCTGGCCGGCAGCCGCAGCACCGCGCCGAAGGCGTGGATCATCAGGATGCCCAGCGGGATCATCAGGATATTGGCGACGAAGAAGATGCCGAATATCGTATATATCGCCTCGGGGTTGTTCAGAAACAGCGTCGGGCCGGGGTTGATGCCCTTGATGAACATCACCGAAATGACGATGGCGGTGATGGCGTCGCCGGGAATGCCGAAAACGGTCGCCGGGATATAGGCGCCGCCGAGGCTGGCGTTATTGGCGGTGCTGGCGGCAGTGATACGCTCGATCGCGCCATCCTCGGTCCGCGCCCGCCCGCGCCGGGTGGCGCGGCTCGACACGGCATAGGAAATCCACGCCGCGATATCGGATCCGGCACCAGGCAGTGCGCCCACCAGCGTGCCGATCAGCCCACCGCGCAGCGCGCCCAGCTTGTGGATCGAAAGGTTGCGCAGGCTGGGCCACAGGATAGGGCCGACCTTGGGCAGGGCGGGGCGGGCGCCGACCGGAACCGAGGCGCCGCGCATCAATTCGGCGATGGCGAAAAAGCCGATCAGCACCGGGATAAGCCCAAAACCGCTCAGCAGGTTGACCGAGCCGAAGGTCAGCCGCGGAATACCGCTGACCGGATCCATGCCGACGGTGGCAAGCGACAGGCCCAGAAACAGCGACACCAGCCCCTTAGTCAGCGAGTCGCCCGACACCAGCGTGGCGCAGCTAAGCCCAAGAAGACCAAGCCAGAAATATTCGACCGAACTGAAGGTCAGCGCGATCTTGGCCAGCGAAGGCGCGGCAAGCGACAGCACCGTCGCGCTGAACAGCCCGCCGAAAGCCGAGGCGATGACGCCGGCGCCCAGTGACACCGCCGCCTTGCCGTTCAACACCAGCCCATGCGCATCATCGACATAGGCGGCCGAGGCGGGCGTGCCGGGCATGCGCAGCAGCGCCCCCGGAATGTCACCGGCGAAAATCGCCATGGCCGAGGCGGTGACGATGGCGCCGACCGCCGGCATCGGATCCATGAATATGACGAAAGGCACCAGCAACGCGCTGGCCATCAGCGCGGTCAGCCCGGGGATGGCGCCGATCACCAGCCCGTAGAAGGCCGCGATCAGGATCGTCAGCAGCAGATAGGGATCGGCCAGACCCGCAAGAATATGCATCACCATATCAGCCACCCCGAGATTGGCGCGAGCGGTCCCCAAGGCAGCGGCACGTGAAGGATCGACGCGAACAGCATCGTGGCACCCGCCGCGACGGCCAGGGCCACGGCGACGCTGCGCGGAATGCCATTGCCCGCCAGTGCGAAAAGCACGCTCAGCAGGATGGTTCCGGTCAGAAAGAACCCCAGAAAGGGCGAGATGAGCAGATAGGCGATGCAGGCCGCCGGGACGATGATGACGCTAAGCGCAAGGCTCCGCTGACCGATCCAGTCTGGCATCTGCACCCAGGGTTGGGGCGTGCGCGCCAGCAATGCCGACACCGCCATCGCCGCCCCGGACAGCGCCATGCCGACCCCCATCAGCCGCGGAAACAGGCCCGGCCCATAGGTCAGATGGCGGGGCGTCGGCAGGGAAAAGGAATAGGCCGCAAGGGCCAGACCCAGCGCGACGAATATCAGCCCCAGCAGAGCGTCATGGAGTTTCATGGCGCGCTCTCGGGCCCGGCATGGCGAGGCACACGGCAACGGGCATCGCAACCGGCATCGGGGCACGACGGGGCGGGGGTGGCGGATTCGGATGAACTGATTCGCTTCATGACGTCCTCCCGTTATTAGGAATAGGAAGGACGTGTTGTTTCGTCAAACCGAAATGCGGAATAACGGCGAAAAATTATCCGCGGCGCTTGCCGGCGTCATAGCCCAGTTCGGTCGAAATGCTGTTGGCCGTCTGGATGACCGTCGGCGCAAGCCCCGTCAGCCGGGCAAGGGGCATGCGCTGCGTCGGACCCGACACGCTGATCGAGGCGAAAACCCGCCCGCGCGAGTCGCGGATCGGCGCGCCGACACATTGAATGCCGATCTCGTTTTCCTCGCGGTCGGTGGCATAGCCAAGCTCGCGGATCTGGCGCATTGCCTCCAGCAATTCTTCGATCGTGGTGATGGTGTTGACGGTGCGCTGCTCCAGCCCTTCCTCGGCCACGATCCTGCGGATCAGATCCTCGTCCTGAAAGGCCAGAAATGCCTTGCCGACGCCGGTGCAGTGGATCGGCGCAGCCTCGATCGTGGTCAGCGTGGTGTTGCGGATATCGCCCATTTCCTCGCGTTCGATACAGGCCATCTGGCTGCCGTCAAACATATGAAGATGAACGATTTCTCCGGTTACCTGATGCAGGTTCTGGACATGATGGCGGGCGTGGCGGTTCAGGTCCAGATTGGCCAGCACGACCGATCCGTAATGGAACATGCGCAAGCCCAGCCGGTAGTCGCCGCGCCGTCCGTCCTGATCAATCATGCCGATTTCGCGCAGCGAGGCGACGATGCGATGCACGGTGGTGCGGGGCATTCCGGTGCGCGCGACGATATCGGTCAGCGACAGGCTGCCCTGCGTCCGGCTGAAGCAGTCAAGCACGCGGGCCATCTTGAAGAACGATTTCGCGCCGGCATCGCCGCCTTCGTCCTCGCGTTCGGGCGTCAGATTTCTGTTCATGGCTTGGTCCGCATTGGTTTCGGGCCATCTTCCACAAAACGGAATACAAGGCAATCCGCCAGTCACGAATTTCGCGGTTTCGGTGGCGCGAAACCAGTTCGAGATTGACGCGCCGATTCGGAAAGTAGAAATATCCGCCGCGACCGGACCAAATTAGTCCGATTATCGGAATTGCATCAGGAGGAATGCCGTGAAGAAGCTTATCAACGATCCCCGGTTCGTGGTGCGGGACCTGATCGACGGGCTGGTCGCCACCGACCCGACGATCGCGCGCCTTGATGGCCAGGCGGTGATCCTGCGCGCCGACATTCCCGAGGATCCGGCGCAACGCCCGGTCGCGCTGATTTCCGGTGGCGGCAGCGGGCACGAACCGGCGCATGCGGGCTATGTCGGCAAGGGGATGCTGACGGCGGCGGTGGCGGGCGATGTCTTCACCTCGCCCAGCGTCGACGCGGTGCTTGCGGCGGTGACCGCCAGCGCCGGGCCGGCGGGCGCGGTGCTGATCGTCAAGAACTATACCGGCGACCGGCTGAACTTCTCGCTGGCGGCCGAGATGGCCCGCGCCGGGGGTATCCCGTGCGAGGTGGTCTTTGTCGCCGATGACGCGGCGCTGCGCGATCTGGTCGAACCGGGGCGGAGGCGCGGCATCGCCGGCACGGTGCTGGTCCACAAGATCGCCGGTGCGGCCGCCGAGGCCGGTCGCGATCTGGCCTCGGTCGCGGCGGTGGCGCGGGATGCGGCGGCCGATCTCGTATCGATGGGCGTCGGGCTCGGCCCCTGCACGGTGCCGACGGCGGGCACTCCCGGGTTCGAGCTTGGCCCGGACGAGATCGAATTCGGGCTGGGCATCCACGGCGAAAAAGGGGTCGAACGGGGCGCCTTGCTGCCGGCCGGCCAGATCGTCGAGCGGATACTCGACACCCTTGCGGCCGAGCTTGGCGACCGGCTTGCCGGCCCGGTCGCGCTGATGGTGAACGGACTTGGCGGCACCCCGCCGATGGAGCTTGCGATCGTCGCGGGCCATGCGCTGGCCGGATTGCGCCGCCGGGGCGCGCAGCCCGAACTGGTTTATGTCGGCAATTTCATGACCGCGCTGGAAATGCCCGGATGCTCGCTGACGGTGCTGCCGCTTCGCGGTGAACGGGCGGCGCTGTTGCGTGCGCCGACCGGGGTGCGGATCTGGCCGGCTTCGGCCGAGGTCGGGACGGGCAGGGTGGCGGCATATAACGCCCCGCAAACCCCGCTGCCGGCGACGGAACCGGGACCGCTGACCCCGGCGCTGAAGGCGGCGGTGGTCCGCGCGGCCGATGCGCTGGTCGCGGCCGAGACCTATCTGACCGATCTGGACAGCCGCGCCGGCGACGGTGATCTGGGCGCCAGCATGTTCCGCGCCGCCGAGGCCATGCGTGCCTTGCCCGAGGGCGCCTTTAACGATCCGCAGATCCTTCTGGCCAGTCTGGCCGATGCGCTGCGCCGCGCCATCGCCGGCAGTTCGGGGCCGTTCTATGCGACCGCGCTGATGCGCGCCGCCCAGCAGCTTGCCGCCCCGCAAATCGACGACCGCCAGCCAGCCGAAGCCGGTGCGGTGGATGACGCGGTGGATGACGCGGCTTGGGATCGCGCCTTTGCCGCCGGCGTGGGCGCGGTCGGCGATATCGGCGGCGCGAAGCCCGGCGACCGGACCATGGTCGATGCGCTTGCCCCGGCGCTGGCGGCATGGAACGCGGCCCGCGACGGCGGCGCGACGGCGCGGGCGGCGCTTGTCGCGGCGGCGGATGCGGCGGAAAAGGGCGCCGAGGCCACGGCGGGCATGGTGCCGCGCCTTGGTCGCGCCAGCTATCTTGGCGCCCGCGCGGTGGGCGCACCGGATGGCGGGGCGGCGGCGGTGGCGATCTGGCTGCGGGCGCTGGCCGGGAAATAGGCCCGCGCCGGCCGGAAAACCCCCAGGGACTCCGGCAGAAACTTGGGCCGCCCGGTTCATGCAGGTCGGGCGGTTCGGCTTTTCGCGGTCAGTCGCGAACTGCCCGGCGCAAAGGCACATCCGCGCGGATCTGTGCACCGGCGCGCCAATTGTGAAATCCCGCCGCTTGCGCCGCCGCCTTTCCTTGTTCCGCCGGCGATTACGCGGTTTGCCGCAAGTGCGAAGGGTCCGAAGGCGACCCCAAGCGCGGCGGCCGCCCGGATCGCAGACGGGATCGCAGACGCGATCGCAGACCGGGGCCCCGCAGGGATGCAACAAGCTTGCCGCCCGGGCCCAAGGCCGCGTCCCGTCGGACGCTTCCGGTTCCCGCGCGGCCCGAAAGGGGATGATATGCAGGGATTCAGATCGGCACTTCTTGGCGGCGTGCTGGGTATGCTTCTGGCCGGGGGCGCGTGGGCGCAAGGTGACACCATCAAGATCGGCGTTCTGCACTCGCTGTCGGGCACGATGGCGATTTCGGAAACCACGCTGAAGGACACCGTGCTGATGATGGTCGAACAGCAGAACGCCAAGGGCGGGCTTCTGGGCAAAAAGATCGAGGCGGTGGTGGTCGATCCGGCCTCGGACTGGCCCCTGTTCGCGGAAAAGGCGCGCGAGTTGATCTCGGATCAGGGGGTGGATGCGATCTTCGGCTGCTGGACCAGCGTCAGCCGCAAGTCGGTGCTGCCGGTGGTCGAGGAATTGAACGGCCTCTTGTTCTATCCGGTGCAATACGAGGGCGAGGAATCGTCGGAAAACGTGATCTATACCGGCGCCGCGCCGAACCAGCAGGCGATCCCGGCGGTGGACTACATGCGCGACGAGCTGGGCGTGGAAAAATGGGCGCTTCTGGGCACCGATTACGTCTATCCGCGCACCACCAACACCATTCTGGAAGCCTATCTGAAGGATAACGGCGTCGCGCAGGACGATATTTTCGTCAATTACACCCCCTTCGGGCATTCGGACTGGTCGAAGATCGTGGCCGATGTGGTCGCGCTCGGGAAGGACGGCAAGAAGGTCGGCGTGGTCTCGACCATCAATGGCGACGCCAATGTCGGCTTCTACAAGGAACTGGCGGCGGCGGGCGTCAGCGCCGATGACATCCCGGTCATGGCGTTTTCGGTGGGTGAGGAGGAGCTTTCGGGTCTGGATACCACGAACCTCACCGGTCATCTGGCGGCGTGGAATTACTTTGAAAGCGCCGACACCCCCGAAAACAAGGCCTTCATCGAGGAATGGAAGAAATTCACCGGCGATCCTAAGCGGGTGACCAACGACCCGATGGAGGCCACGATGATCGGCTTCAACGCCTGGGTGAAAGCGGTCGAAAAGGCCGGGACGACCGATACCGACGCGGTGCTTGATGCCATCGTCGGGGTCGAGGTGGCGAACCTGACCGGCACCATGGCGAAAGTCCTGCCGAACCACCACCTGACCAAGCCGGTGCTGATCGGCGAGATCCGCGAGGACGGGCAGTTCGATATCGTCAGCCAGACCGAGCCGGTGGCCGGTGACGCATGGACCGATTTCCTGCCGGAATCGAAGCTGCTGGAAGCCGACTGGCCGGGAAAGAAATGCGGCATGTGGAACACCCAGACGAACAACTGCGTGCAGGTGCAGTCGAATTACTAAGCCTTCCGGGGCGCGCGGCTTTTGCGCCGTCGCCCCGGCCTGACCCTTCCCGAAAGGCTTGCCATGCGCAGACTTCTTTTCTGCCTTCTGATGTTTTGTGCCGTGCCCGCATGGGCGCAGGATCTGGAAGCGGTGCTCGACGCCAACCGGGCGCAGATCGAAAAGCCCTCGCGCCAGACGATCGGCCCGGTCATCGCGGAAATCGCCGCCAGCGGCGCAGGCGCGGTCGCGTTTCTGGAGGCATGGGGGGATCGTCGCCTCGGCGTGACCGATGATGGCCGCTTCGTGATCATCGAGGGCGACGCGGCCACGGATGCCGTCACCGGCGTCCCGCTGGCGGGTGAGGCGAAGGCGCTGAAACCCAATTCCGGCGTGCGCGGGCTGATCGCGGCGGCACTGGTGCCGGCGCAACTGGCCGATCCCGATGCCGGGCGACGGCGTGCGGCGCTGGATGCGCTGGCGCGGGACGCCACGGCCGAACATCTGCCGGCCTTGCGCGCGGCATTGGATGACCCGGACCCGCGCCTTGCCGCCCGCAAGCAGCGGCTGGAGCGTCTGCTGACCATCCGCTTCGATCCCGACCCGGCAGCGCGCGTTGCCGCCATCGAGGGCTTCGCCGGCGATAGCGGCAGCGATGTGCAGGCGGTCTTGAACCCGATCCTGACCACGACCCGATTTGCCGGTCCGGCCTTACCTGAAGGCGCGAATGTCGCCCGGCAATTGAGCATCGGGACCGATCTGCCCGAAGCCGCGGCCTATCGCCTGCTGGTCGATGCGGGTCTGGCGGCCCCCCGGCTCAGCGATGCCGAACAGAAAGCCGCGCTCTCGGCCCATCTTCAGGACGGGCAGGTCGGCAATATCCCCGTGGTCAACCTCGACAGCCCGGATGCCCGTGACCGCGCCTATCGCGCGCTGGCGGCTGCCGGCGCGGTCCGTCCCGCCGCGAGCGCCGATCAGGTCGAGGCGGCGTTGGCGGCGAACATCTTTGCCGATATTTACACCGAGCCGTCGCCCGAGGTGACGGATGCCGCCCGCGCGGCGCTGAGCGGCCTTGTCCTGCGCGAACGCGCCCTGCAGGGCGTCGATCTGGCGCTGGATGCGCTGTCCTTGGCCTCGATCTATTTCCTTGCCGCCATCGGGCTGGCGATCACCTTCGGGGTGATGGGGGTCATCAACATGGCCCATGGCGAGTTCATCATGATGGGCGCCTATACCGGCTATGTCGTGCAGGGCTTCATCGCCAACCGCACATTGTCGCTGGTGGTGGCGCTGCCCATGGCCTTCCTTGTCACCGCGCTGGCGGGGGTGGTGCTGTATCGGCTGGTCATTCGCCATCTGGCGAAACGCCCGCTTGAAACCCTGCTGGCCACCTTCGGCGTCTCCATCGCGCTGCAGCAACTGGCCAAGAACATCTTCGGCACGCAGGCCCGCCCGCTGACCGCGCCGGACTGGCTAGGCGGGTCCATCGGCTGGGGCGAGATCGTGCAGATTTCCACCATCCGCGTCGCCATCTTCGTGCTGGCGCTGTTGTTTCTGTGCCTGTTCCTGTTCATCACCAAGCGCACCCGGTTGGGGCTGAACATGCGCGCGGTCACGCAGAACCCCGGCATGGCGGCGTCGATGGGCATCAACCCGGACCGGGTGGCGATGCTGACCTTTGGCCTTGGGTCGGGCATCGCGGGCATTGCGGGCGTGGCCATCGGGCTGTTCGCGCAGGTCACCTCGGAACTGGGGCAGGGCTATATCGTGCAAAGCTTCATGACCGTGGTCGTGGGCGGGGTCGGCAATATCTGGGGCACGCTGGCCGGGGCGGCGCTGATCGGCGGGCTGCAGAAGGGGATCGAGGTGCTGAACCCGGCCAATACGCTGGCCGCGCAGACCTGGATGATCCTGTTCATCATCATCTTCATCCAGTTCCGGCCGCGCGGGATTTTCCCGACCCGTGGCCGCTTCGTCGAGGGCTGAGCCATGCTGATCCGCAAATATCCCTCGGTCCTGATCTTTCTGGCGGTGCTGGCGGTCTTCACCCTTGCCATCACGCTGATGTCGCAGGCTTACGGGACCGGGGCGGTGCCGACCTCGACCGTCAAGCTGCTGGGCAAGACCCTGTGTCTGGCGCTCGCCGCGCTGGCGATGGATCTGGTCTGGGGCTATGCCGGCATCCTGTCCCTGGGGCACATGGCGTTTTTCGCCCTCGGCGGCTACATGATCGGCATGTGGCTAATGTATGCGCGCACGGCCGAGATCGTCACCGCGACGCTCGCCAACGCGCCCATCCCCGCCACGCCCGAAGAGATCCGGCAGGGCATCGCCAGCCAGATCTTCGGCGTCGTCGGTTCCAGCGACCTGCCCCTGACATGGAGTTTCGCCGGCAGCCTGCCCATCCAGCTTCTGCTGGTTGTCGCGGTGCCGGGCATCTTCGCCTTTCTGTTCGGCTGGCTGGCCTTCCGCTCGCGGGTCAACGGGGTCTATCTGTCGATCCTGACCCAGGCGATGACGCTGGCGCTGGCTTTGTGGCTGTTCCAGAACGACAGCGGCTTTCGCGGCAATAACGGCCTGTCGGGGCTGCAGAACATCCCCGGTCTGACGGATGTGCCGCAATCCACCCTCTCGATCTGGTTCCTCTGGGCCTCGGCCGCCGCCCTTGGGCTTTGCTATCTGCTGGCAAGCTGGCTGGTCAGCGGCAAGTTCGGCAGCGTGATCCGCGCCATCCGCGATGACGAGGCCCGCGTCCGCTTCCTCGGCTATTCGGTCGAGGGCTACAAGCTGTTCGTCTTTACCGCAAGCGCGATGATCTGCGCCATCGCCGGCGCGCTGTATTACCCCCAGGCCGGGATCATCAATCCGGCGGAGCTGGCGCCGATCGCGTCCATCTACCTCGCCGTCTGGGTCGCCATCGGCGGGCGCGGGCGGCTGTATGGCGCGGTGATCGGCGCGGTGTTCGTGTCGCTGCTGTCAAGCTGGTTCACCGGCGGCAAGGCCCCCAACCTGAACCTTGGCGTCTATACCATCCACTGGGTCGACTGGTGGCAGGTGCTGCTGGGGGTGGCCTTCGTGCTGGTGACGCTGTTCGCGCCGAAGGGGCTGTCCTCGATCATCGACGCAATTGCTGGCCTGCGGGCACCAAAGCGGCACGGCGCCGATCTTGGCCCCGATCTGGGCGCCCTGCGCGAACGGGAGGCCGAGGCATGAGCGCGCTTCTGGAAGTCTCGGGCATCTCGAAAAGCTTCGACGGGTTCAGGGCGATCAACAACCTGTCCTTTTCCATCGGCGCGGCGGAATTGCGCGCCATCATCGGTCCGAACGGGGCCGGCAAGACCACCTTCATGGACATCGTGACCGGCAAGACCCGCCCGGATGAGGGGCAGGTCCGCTGGGGCGAATTCTCGCGCTCGCTGCTGCGCCTGTCCGAGGCGCAGATCGCCCGCGAAGGCATCGGGCGAAAGTTCCAGCGCCCGACCGTGTTCGAGGATCAGAGCGTCGCGGACAACCTGACCATGGCGCTGAAAGCCCCGCGCGGGCCGTTCGCGGTGCTGTTCTGGCGTCCGGGCAAAGCCTCGGACGCGCGTGTCGCGGAACTGGCCGCAGAGGTCGGGCTTGCCGGACAGCTTTTGCGCAAGGCGGGCGAGCTGTCGCACGGCCAGAAGCAATGGCTGGAAATCGGCATGCTGTTGGCGCAAGGGCCGCGCCTGCTGCTGGTCGACGAACCCGCCGCCGGCATGACGCTGGCCGAACGCGAACAGACCACCACGCTTTTGCGCCGGCTGGCGGAAACCCGCGCCGTGGTGGTGGTCGAGCATGACATGGAATTCGTCCGCCGTCTGAACTGCAAGGTGACGGTGCTGCATCAGGGTGCGGTGCTGGCCGAGGGGTCGCTGGACCACGTATCCGCCAATCCCGACGTGATCGAAGTCTATCTGGGGCGCTGAGATGATCGAGGCTGAAAACGTCACCCTGTCCTATGGCAGCAGCCGGATCCTGCACGGGGTCTCGCTGCGCGCCGAACCGGGGCGCGTGACCTGCGTGATGGGCAATAACGGGGTCGGCAAGACCTCGCTGATGAACCTGCTGGCCGGGCGGCATCCGCGCGCGGGCGGCGAATTGCGGCTGATGGGCGCGCGCCTTGGCCGGGTGACGGCGCAAGAGATGGCGCGGCGCGGGGTCGGCTATGTCCCGCAGGGCCGGGCGATCTTTCCGCTGCTGACGGTGCGCGAGAATCTGGAAACCGGCTTTGGCTGCCTTCCCGCAGCGCAGCGCCGCGTGCCGGACGATATCTATGACAGCTTTCCGGTGCTGGCCGAGATGGCCCATCGGCGCGGCGGCGATCTGTCGGGCGGCCAGCAACAGCAGCTCGCCATCGCCCGCGCGCTGGTGATCCGCCCCAGGGTGCTGTTGATGGATGAACCGACCGAGGGCATCCAGCCCAATATCATTGCCCAGATCGGCCGGGTGATCGCGGGGCTGCGCGACCGGGGCGACATGGCCATCGTGCTGGTCGAGCAGTATTTCGATTTCGCCTGGAACCTCGGCGACAGCTTCACCCTGCTGGAACGCGGATCCGTGGTCCGGCAGGGGCCGCGCGGCGCGCTTGAACGGGACGACCTGCACCGTCAGCTTGCCAGCCTTTAGGGCCACCTATCTTTTCGGCGGTCGGTCCTTGCAGATGCCATGACAGCGCGTTTATCGTGGCCCCCGGAGACAACGGGGGATATTGTGCATGTCGGCGAGCGTCGAGGAAGAGCTTGCTCTGGGCGGCATCGAAACCATGGCCGCGCCGAAGCGGGCCGAGCCCTGGATGCGCCCGGTCGAACTGCTCGCCGCGCTTTTGCTGGCCGTGATGATGCTGACGGTTCTGGCCAATGTGTTCTTCCGCTATGTGCTGACCAAGCCGTTGATCTGGGGGGACGAGGTCGCCTCGATCAGTTTCATCTGGATGGCGATGCTGGGCGCGGCGCTGGCGGTGGACCGCCACGAACACTTGCGCCTGACGCTGGTCGTGCAGAAACTTTCCCCGGCATGGCGGGAACGGGCCGAGGTTCTGGGCAACATGGTGGTGGCGCTGTTCCTGCTGATCCTGCTGCCGGTGGCCTATTCCTATGCCTATGAGGAATCTTATGTGACCTCGCCGGCGCTGGGTCTGCCGATGACGGTGCGCGCCGCGGCGCTGCCGGTCGGGATCGGGCTGATGGCGCTTTTGGCGGTGATCGCGACGGTGCGGGGACACAGCCTTAAGCTGGTGCTGGGCTGCGCGGTTCTGGTGGCGGCCGTCGCGGGGCTGCTGTGGCTGGGCAAGCCGTGGTTCGCGTCCATCGGCAACTGGAACCTGCCGATCTTTCTGGGCCTGATGGTGGGCCTTCTGTTGTGCATGGGCGTGCCCATCGCCTTTTGTTTCGGGCTTGGCACGCTGACCTATCTGACGCTGGCCACGCGGTCCCCGATCTTCGTGATGATCGGCCGGATCGACGAAGGCATGTCCTCGCTGGTGCTGCTGTCGGTGCCGGTATTCGTCCTGCTTGGCTGCATTCTGGATGCGACCGGCATGGGCCGCGCGATCGTGAACTTCCTCGGGTCGATGCTGGGCCATGTGAAGGCGGGGATGAGCTATGTGCTGCTGGGCTCGATGTTCCTCGTCTCGGGGATTTCGGGGTCCAAGGTGTCGGATATGGCGACGGTCGCGCCGGCGCTGTTTCCCGAAATGCGCCGCCGGGGCCATTCCAATGCCGAAATGACCGCGCTGCTGGCGACCGGGGCCGCGATGTCGGACACGGTGCCGCCCTCGATCGTGCTGATCGTGCTGGGATCGGCGGCGGGCGTGTCGATCGCCGGGCTGTTCACCGCCGGTTTCGTGATCGCGCTGGTCCTGCTGGTGGTGCTGGCCATTCTGGCCCGCTGGGTCGCCCGCAAAGAGGACATGACCGGCGTGCGCCGCCTGACGATGCGCGAGGTCGGCCGCGCCGGCATCGTGGCGCTTCCGGCGCTGATCCTGCCGTTCATGATCCGCGGTCTGGTCGGCGAAGGTGTCGCCACCGCGACCGAGGTGTCGGCCATCGCGGTGGTTTACGCCTTCATCATCGGCGTGGTCCTGTATGGCGGGATTCCGCTCGGAAAGATCGTGCCGATGCTGGTCGAGACCGCGGCCATGGCCGGGGCGATCCTGCTGATCCTCGGCACCGCCTCTGCGATGGCATGGGCGCTGACCCAATCGGGTTTCGCGCGCGACCTGATGACGGTGATTTCCGGGCTGCCGGGCGGCTGGGGTACGTTCATGGCGGTGTCGGTGCTGATTTTCCTGATCCTCGGCTGCGTGCTCGAGGGGTTGCCGGCGATCGTCCTGCTGGCCCCGATCATGTTCCCGATGGCCCGGCAGCTTGGCATCAACGACATCCATTATTCGATGGTCGTCGTCACCGCGATGAACATCGGGCTGATGGCGCCGCCGATCGGCATCGGCTTCTACATCGCCTGCAAGATCTCGGGCGCGTCGCCCGATGCGGTGATGGGCCGGATCTGGCCCTATCTGGCCGCGCTGCTTGTCGGTCTGGCGGTCATCGCCGCCGTGCCGTTCATTTCGACCGCATTGCTCTAAGGAGGAAAGAGCCCATGACCGTTACCCGTCGCACCATCCTTATGGGGGCCGCCGCAGGCGTGCTTGCCACGCCGTTCATCCGCCCGGGATCGGCCCGCGCGCAGGGCGCCGAATTCGCCTATAAGCTGGCCAACAACCAGCCGATGACCCACCCGACCAACGTTCGCGCCGCCGAGGCGGTGGCGAAGATCAAAGAGGAAACCGACGGCCGCGTCGATATTCAGGTATTCCCCTCGAACCAGTTGGGTGCCGATACCGATGTGCTGGGCCAGCTTCGTTCCGGCGGGGTGGAATTCTTCCTGCTGTCGCCGATCATCCTGTCGACGCTGATCCCCAACGCCTCGATCAACGGCATCGGCTTCGCCTTCCCCGATTACGACACCGTGTGGAAAGCCATGGACGGCGATCTGGGCGCCTATGAACGGGCCGAGATCGAAAAGGGCGGTCTGGTGGTGATGGAAAAGATCTGGGACAACGGTTTCCGCCAGACCACATCCTCGACCAAGCCCATCGTCACCCCCGAGGATCTGGCCGGCTTCAAGATCCGGGTGCCGGTATCGCCGCTGTGGACCTCGATGTTCACCGCCTTCGGCTCGGCCCCGACCTCGATCAACTTCGCCGAGGTCTATTCGGCGCTGCAGACCGGCGTCGTCGACGGGCAGGAAAACCCGCTTGCCATCATCCAGGTCGCCAAGATGTGGGAGGTGCAGAAATACGTCTCGATGACCAATCACATGTGGGACGGGTTCTGGATGCTGGGCAACCGCCGCGCATGGGAGGCCGTGCCCGAGGACCTGCGCGAGATCATCGCGAAGAACTTCAACGCCTCGGGCGAACAGCAGCGCGCCGATGTGATGGAGATGAACGCGAACCTGCGGGGCGAGCTGGAAAAGGCCGGGCTGGTGTTCAACGACGTCGATCCCGCGCCCTTCATCGCCAAGCTGCGCGACGCCGGTTTCTACGCCGAATGGAAAAAGACCTATGGCGATGAGGCATGGGCCATTCTGGAAAAATCCATCGGCCATACGCTGGCGTAAACACGTCACTATATGTGCAGGACGGGCGTCCCGGGCATCGGCCGGGGCGCCGCCATCACAGAAAGGGCACAATCATGACCGATCCCCGCATCGTCGGCTGGGCGCATACGAAATTCGGCAAGTCCGAGGCGCCCGACACCATGACCCTGATGGCCGAGGTGGCAAAGCCCGCGCTGGACCACGCCGGGCTTTCACCCGACCAGCTTGACGGCATCTTCGTCGGCGTGTTCAACGCCGGCTTCTCGCGTCAGGATTTTCAGGGCGCGCTGGTCGCCATGGGCACGCCCGAACTGGCCGGCGTGCCGTTCCTTCGCACCGAGAACGCCTGCGCCACCGGTTCGGCCGCGATCTATGCGGCGGCGGATTTCATCGCCTCGGGACGCGGGCGCACGGCGCTGGTGATAGGGGCGGAAAAGATGACCGCGACCCCGGTGGCCGAGGTCGGCGACATCCTTCTTGCCGCCAGCTTCGTCCCCGAAGAGGCCGGGGTCGAGGGCGGTTTCGCCGGGGTTTTCGGGCAATTGGCCAATACCTATTTTCAGCGTTACGGCGACCGCTCGGAAGAACTCGCCATGATCGCCGCCAAGAACCACGAAAACGGCACCCGCAATCCCTATGCCCATATGCAGAAGGATTTCGGCTTTGATTTCTGCAACACCCCCTCGGACAAGAACCCGCGCGTGGCGGGGCCGTTGCGGCGCACCGATTGCTCGCTGATCTCGGACGGGGCGGCGGCGCTGGTGCTGGCCGACGCGGAAACCGCCGAGGGTCTGGCGCGCGCGATCAGCTTCCGCGCCCGTTCGCAGGCGGGCGACGTGCTGGCCCTGTCGCGGCGCGATCCCATCGCCTTCGACGGCGCGCGGCGGGCGTGGGCCGGGGCGCTGGATCAGGCCGGGGTCGACATCATGGACCTTGATCTGGTCGAAACCCACGACTGTTTCACCATCGCCGAGATGATCGAATACGAGGCGATGGGGCTGGCCAAGCCCGGCGAGGGCTGGAAGGTGATCCGCGACGGCGTGACCCGGATGGACGGCGCGCTGCCGGTCAACCCCTCGGGCGGGCTGAAGTCGCGCGGCCACCCGATCGGCGCGACCGGGATCAGCCAGCACGTCATGGCCTGCATGCAACTGATGGGCGAGGCGGGCGAGATGCAGGTCCCCGATGCGCGTCTCGCGGGCGTGTTCAACATGGGCGGCGCGGCCGTCGCCAATTACTGCTCGATCCTCGAGAGGGTGAAATGACCGATCCGGTCGGGGGGCAGGCGCCGGTTTCGACCCGGGTGATGAACCTTGCCACCTTCCTGGCCCAGGCCGCGCGCCGCGACCCCGACGGGGTGGCGCTGGTCATGGGCGACCGGCAATGGACATGGGCCGAGTTCGACGCCCGCACCGACGCGCTGGCGGTGGCGCTGGTGCAGGATTACGGGCTGAACAAAGGCGACCGGGTGATGTGCCAGTCGCTCAACTGCCCCGCGATGATGCAGGCCATGTTCGCGGTCTGGCGCGCCGGGGGGGTATGGGTGCCGTGCAATTTCCGCCAGACCCCGGCCGAGGTCGTCTATCAGACCAAGGCCGCCGGCGCGCGCATCATGCTGTGCCACCACAGCTTTCCCGATCACGCCGCCGCCTGCGTGGCCGAATGCCCGGATCTGGCGCATGTGCTGTCCTTCGGCGAATCCGCTTTCGCGCCCTCGGTCGAGGCGGCAACCGCGGCCCGGATGGGCCGGCGCGCGCCCGCCGCGGTGGTCGACCGCGACGATCCCTGCTGGTTCTTCTTCACCTCGGGCACCACCGGCAAACCCAAGGCGTCGGTGCTGATGCACGGCCAGATGGCCTTCGTGGTGACCAACCATCTGGCTGACCTGATGCCCGGGCTGACCGGCGCCGACGCCTCGCTGGTGGTGGCGCCGCTGTCGCACGGGGCGGGGGTGCATCAGTTGACGCAGGTGGCGCGGGGGGTGAAAACGATCCTGATGCCGTCCGAGCGGTTCGACGTGGCGAAGGCGTGGGATCTGGTCCGCGAATGGCGGGTGTCGACCATGTTCACGGTGCCGACCATTCTGAAGCTGATGACCGAGGATCCAAGCATGGCGACGGCCGACACCTCGTCGCTGCGCTATGTGATCTATGCCGGCGCGCCGATGTACCGCGAGGATCAGAAGCACGCGCTGAACCGGCTTGGGCCGGTTCTGGTCCAGTATTTCGGTCTGGGCGAGGTGACCGGCAACATCACCGTGCTGCCGACCCATCTGCACGACCCCGAGGACCGGGAAAACGCCCGCACCGGCACCTGCGGCTTTCCGCGCACCGGGATCGAGATCCAGATACAGGATAACGACGGCAATGAGGTCGCGCCGCTTGAAACCGGCGAGATCTGCGTCATCGGCCCGGCGGTCTTTGCCGGCTATTACCAGAACCCCAAGGCCAACGCGGAATCGTTTCGCAACGGCTGGTTCCGCACCGGCGATCTGGGCCATGTCGATGATGCGGGTTTTCTGTATATCACCGGACGCCAGTCCGACATGTTCATCTCGGGCGGATCGAACATCTACCCGCGCGAGATCGAGGAAAAGATCCTGACCCATCCCGCCATCACCGAGGTCGCGGTCGTCGGCATGCCGGACAGCATCTGGGGTGAGGTCGGCTGGGCGGTCTGCGTCGCGCGCCCGGGCGCGCCTGTCACCGAAGCCGATCTGGCGGCTTATCTGGACGGCAGGCTGTCGCGCTACAAGATGCCGAAGCGGTTCCTGTTCTGGGATGCGCTGCCGAAATCGGCCTATGGCAAGATCACCAAAAAGCTGATCCGCGAAGAGCTTGACCGCCTCGACACCGTCGGGGCGCCGTGATGGCCAAGGCGAAGGTTCGGCGCATGGTCCACCCCGGACCCCGCGCGGCGGTGCGGGTGCAGGCGCTGCGGACCGCGCTGGTGCCGCTGTCGGGGGTCCTGCGCGCGGGCGAAAGCGTCATGCAGGGCGTGGCGCGGATCTTTGCGGATGCGGGCTGCCCCGGCGGAATCGTCTGGCTGGACGGCGTGACCTGCGATCCGATGCGCTATGTCCTGCCCGCCTATGCAACCGATGACCGGCATGCCGCATGGTATTCCGAAACCCACGCCCCCGACGGGCCGGCGCGGATTCTGCGGGCCACCGCCTCGGTCGGGCAACGGGACGGGGATGGCTTTCTGCATTGTCACGGCACCTGGCGGCTGGCGGACGGGTTGGTCGCGATGGGCCATCTGCTGCCCTTCGATTCGATCGTGGCGCGCGACAGCCCTGTCCGGGGTCTCGGGACCCGCGACGCGTGGTTCGAGGGCCTGCCCGACGCCGAGACGAATTTCACCCTGTTTCAGCCGCGGGGCGGTGATCCGGCCGGGGCGGGTCTGGTGGTCCGGCTTCTGCCGGGCGAGGATGTGGTGACGGCGATCCAAAGGCTTTGCGCCGCCCATGACATCGCCGATGCGCGCGTCCACGGGCTGGGCAGCATCGACCACATCGGCTTTGCCGAAGGCCATAGCATGGACTGTCTGGCCACCGAACTGCGTCTTGACGACGCGCGGATAAAGGCGGGCAGGGCGATCCTGCCCATCGAGGTGGTGGACGTCGACGGCAACATCGCCCGCGGCACGTTGACCGCCGGCGACAACCCGGTCGGCGTCACCATGGAAATCGTCATCGAACCGCTTAACGAAGAACCGAAGGAAACCTCATGACCGAAACCGCCACCAAGACGGCAATCGTCACCGGCGCCGCGCGCGGCATCGGGCTTGCCACCACCGACATATTTCTGGAACGCGGCTGGCGGGTGGTCATGGTCGATCGCGACGGCGATGAACTGGCGGCGGCCTCGGGGCAGTTGCAGAACGTCCTGCCCGTCGTCGCCGACATATCCAAGCCCGAACAGGTCGACCGGATGATCGCCGAGACGATGGCGCGCTATGGCCGCATCGACGCGCTGGTGAACAACGCCGGCGTGGCGCTGTTCAGCCGCGCCGCCAGAACCAATTTCGCCCAATGGCGCGAGGTGATGGAGACGAACCTTGACGGTGTGTTCCTGTGCACGCAGGCGGCGACCCCGGCGCTGGCGGTGCAGGGCGGGGCGATCGTGAACATCGCCTCGATCTCGGGGCTCAGGGCCTCGACCCTGCGGGTGGCCTATGGCACTTCGAAGGCGGCGGTGATCCACATGACCAAGCAATTCGCGGCCGAACTGGGCGAGCTGAAGATCCGGGTCAATTGCGTGGCCCCCGGCCCGGTCCGCACCAAGCTGGCGATGGCGGTGCACGCGCCCGAGATCATTGCGGCCTATTACGACGCGATCCCGCTGAACCGTTATGGCGAGGCGCGCGAGATCGCCGAGGCGATCGTATTCCTGTGCTCGGACAATGCCAGCTTCATCACCGGCCAGACGCTTGCCGTGGATGGCGGCTTCGACGCGGCCGGGGTGGGCCTGCCGGCGCTGCGGCGCGAGGATGCGGATCAGGCGCAGGACGCCGCCCCGACCCAGCCGCCCTTGCCGGGTGGCGGCGACTGAAGCGGCGGCTGGGTTTTTAACCCATCAGTCGGATTCACTTTTGGGGTTTTGCGCGCTTTCCTTCCCTCATCAGGGGCGGGCATGGCGTGTTGTGATCTGGCCGGTTTCGAAGCGGCCCTGTTACAGCCGCTTCTGCCTGGCAGGTCGCGCGGCGTGGCGCAGGGATAACCCAACACGCCCGACCGGAAGGTGCGGCGATCAGCGGATCCGGCGCTCTGCCGTCCGCTCAACCGGGTCGCGCCCTTCATAGAAAAAATCGAACACTTCCGAAAAAGCGCCACGCGCTGCGAATGGACGGCTTGAACCTGTCGCGCTGCCGTGCGCCCCGCATGCGCTTGGCGTGCGGGTCGGATTTCACGAATCCGCTTCCTAGAACGCGGTGCGCATCCGGTATCCCGGCGCATGGGCCACCCGCACGTCGGTGATCGGCACGTCGCCGTTCCAAGTCGTGCGGTGCAGGACCAGCAATGACGTGCCCGCATCGACGCGCAGGATGCGGGCGTCGCGGGGCGAGGCGCTTTCGGACCCCACTTCCAGCAAGCCACGACTATAGGGGAAATAGCGCACCAGCCATTCGTTCACGCTGATCCCGGTGAAATCGGCCTCGGCCAGACCCGCGGCACCACCGGGATTGACCCAGCGATCCTCGAAGGCGAAGGGCAGGTCATCGGCCAGATGCAGGGTTTGCAGGCGAACCATCCGCGCATCGCCCGCGCCCATCCGGTCCAGAACCTCGCGCGGGGGTATGGCCTCGATCCGTTCCAGCACCACATGGTGATAATCCTGACCGTTCGCCTCGACCTGCTCACGCACCACCGGGATCGACAGCGTGGCGCGGACCGCTGGGTTGATCGCCACCCGCGTGCCGGCCTTGCGCCGCCGTTCGATCAGCCCCTGATCGGCCAGCAATTGCATCGCCTTGTTCACCGTCGCACGCGAGGCGCCGAACTCGACCGCAAGCTCGGCCTCATGCGGGATCTGATCGCCGGGGCGCCAGATGCGGTCGACGATCCGCCGGTGCACGGAATCGGCGATGGCGCGGGCCTTTGGCTGGGTGCGGACTCCGGTCATTGGCGGTTCATCCTGTCGGTCCGGCGATAAGTCTAAACATATTGACTCGATAATAAGTCTAAACATAATATCAGCAACCAGAGCACGTGCCAAGGATTGGAATCATGCGGCTGCTGACGGGGGGAAAGCTGGCGACCATGGACGCGCAGGGCGCGGATTATGGGCTTGTCGGCGATGGCGCAGTGGTGATCGACGGCGACCGGATCCGGTGGGCCGGCCCGGCCAAGGACCTGCCGCGGGACTATCGGGACGCACCCGCGACCGACCTTGGCGGACGGCTGGTGACGCCGGGGCTGATCGACTGCCACACGCATCTGGTCCATGGCGGCGACCGCGCGCGCGAGTTCGAGATGCGGCTTGAAGGCGCGAGCTATGAAGAGATCGCGCGGGCAGGGGGCGGCATCCTGTCCTCGGTCACCGCGACCCGCGACGGCTCGGACACGGCTCTGCTGGAAACCGCGCTGGCGCGCGCCGATCATCTGCTGGCCGAGGGTGTGACGACGCTGGAAATCAAGTCGGGCTACGGGCTGACTGTCGAGGCCGAACTGAAAATGCTGCGCGTCGCCCGCCGGATCGCCGACGCACGCCCGGTAAGCGTGGTCACAAGCTGGCTGGCCGCCCATGCCCTGCCGCCGGAATACCGCGACAACCGCGCCGGTTACCTGCGCGAGGTGGTCATCGCCGGGCTGGACCGCGCCCATGCCGAGGGGCTGGTCGATGCGGTCGACGGCTTTTGCGAGGGCATCGCCTTTCAGCCCGACGAAATCGCGCTGGTGTTCGACCGCGCGACGGCGCTGGGTCTGCCGGTCAAGCTGCATGCCGAACAACTGTCCGATCTTGGCGGCGCCAAGCTGGTGGCGGGCTATGGCGGCTTGTCGGCCGATCATCTGGAATGGCTGGGGCAGGACGGGGTCGCGGCGATGGCGGCGGCGGGAACCGTCGCGGTGCTGCTGCCCGGCGCCTTCTATACGCTGCGCGAAACCAGATATCCGCCGGTTGAGGCCCTGCGGGACGCCGGCGTGCCGATCGCACTGGCGACGGATGCGAACCCGGGCACCTCGCCGCTGACCTCGATCCTGCTGACCATGAACATGGGCTGCACCCTGTTCCGCCTGACCCCGGCCGAGGCGCTGGCCGGCGTCACCCGCAATGCGGCCCGGGCGCTTGGTCTGGCCGACCGGGGCCGGATCGCGGCCGGTCTGCGCGCCGATCTGGCGGTCTGGGATGTCGAACACCCGGCCGAACTGTCCTATCGGATCGGCTTCAACCCCTTGTATTCACGTATCTTTGGTGGCGAACTTGTCTGACACGATTACCCTTGTCCCGGGCCATGCGACGCTGGATCAACTTGAACGGATCTGGCGCGAGGGGCTGGCCGCGCGGCTTGACGACGCGGCCCGTCCCGCAATCGCCACCAGCGCCGACCGCGTGGCCCGCGCCGCCGCCGATGCGATCCCGGTCTATGGCGTCAACACCGGCTTCGGCAAGCTTGCCAGCATCAAGGTCGCGCCCGAGGATACTGCGACCCTGCAACGCAACCTGATCCTGTCGCATTGCTGCGGGGTCGGCGACTGGCTGGACGTGCCGGCGACGCGGCTGATGATGGCGCTGAAGCTGCTGAGCCTTGGGCGCGGGGCCTCGGGCGTCCGGCCCGAGACGGTCGAGTTGATCGAGGCGATGCTGGCCAAGGGCGTGACCCCGATGGTGCCGGAACAGGGCAGCGTCGGCGCCTCGGGCGATCTGGCGCCGCTGGCGCATATGGCGGCGGCGATGATCGGCGCCGGTGCGGCCGAATATCAGGGCGAGGTGCTGCCGGCGGCCGAGGCGCTGGCCCGCGCCGGGCTGACCCCGGTGGTGCTGGGCGCGAAGGAAGGCCTCGCGCTGATCAACGGCACCCAGTTTTCCACCGCGCTGGCGCTGATCGGGCTGTTTCAGGCGCGGCGCGGCTGCGAAAGCAGCATGGTCACGGCGGCGCTTTCGACCGATGCGATCATGGGCTCGACCGCGCCCTTGCGCCCCGAGATCCACGAATTGCGCCGCCATCCCGGCCAGATCGAAGTGGCGAGGATCATGCGCGAACTGCTGGAGGGCAGCGTGATCCGCGAAAGCCACCGCGACGGCGACAGCCGGGTGCAGGACCCCTATTGCATCCGTTGCCAGCCGCAGGTGGCGGGCGCGGCGCTTGATCTTCTGGATCAGGCCGCCCGCACCCTGCAGACCGAGGCGAACGCGGTCACCGACAACCCGCTTGTGCTTGAGGACGCGATCGTCTCGGGCGGGAATTTCCATGCCGAGCCGGTGGCCTTCGCCGCCGATATCATCGCCCTCGCCATCTCGGAGATCGGGGCGATCGCGCAGCGCCGGGTGGCGCTGATGGTCGACCCCACGCTGTCCCATGACCTGCCGCCGTTCCTGACGCCGAAGCCGGGGCTGAACAGCGGCTTCATGATCGCCGAGGTGACCACCGCCGCCTTGATGAGCGAAAACAAGCATATGGCGAACCCGTGTTCGACCGATTCCACCCCGACCAGCGCCAATCAGGAAGATCACGTCAGCATGGCCGCCCATGGCGCCCGCCGCCTGACCCCGATGGCCCGGAACCTGAACGTGATCCTTGGGGTCGAGGCGATCTGTGCCGCGCAGGGGATTGATTTCCGCGCCCCGCTGGTCACCTCGCCGGCGCTTCAGCGGGTGATGGCGACGATCCGGGCCGAGGTGCCGAAGCTTGACGACGACCGTTTCATGGCCCCCGATCTGGCCCGCGCCGCCGCATTGATCGCGGATGGCACGCTGATCCGCGCCGCAGATTTGACATGACAGGTGACCCGATGACCGAAGCCACGACCGCCGGCGCAAGCGCCGATCCCCGCCACAACACCCGCGACGTCTATCCGCCGACCGGCACCGAGATCAGCGCCAAAAGCTGGCTGACCGAGGCGCCGTTGCGGATGCTGATGAACAACCTGCACCCGGATGTGGCCGAGAACCCGCATGAACTGGTCGTCTATGGCGGCATCGGCCGCGCCGCCCGCACCTGGGAGGATTTCGACCGCATCTGCGCCAGCCTGCGCGATCTGGACGAGGATCAGACGCTGCTGGTGCAATCGGGCAAGCCGGTCGGCGTGTTCCGCACCCACAAGGACGCGCCCCGGGTGCTGATCGCGAACTCGAATCTGGTGCCGCATTGGGCGACCTGGGACCATTTCAACGAATTGGACAAGAAGGGTCTGGCCATGTATGGCCAGATGACCGCCGGTTCGTGGATTTACATTGGAACTCAGGGCATTGTGCAGGGAACCTATGAAACTTTCGCCGAGGCCGGGCGCCAGCATTACGACGGCGATCTGAAAGGCCGCTGGATCCTGACCGGCGGTCTTGGCGGCATGGGCGGCGCGCAGCCCTTGGCGGCGGTGATGGCCGGGGCCTGCTGTCTGGCCGTCGAATGCGACGAGACCCGGGCCGATTTCCGCATCCGCACCCGCTATGTCGACGAAAAGACCCATTCGCTGGACGAGGCGCTGGCGATGATCGACCGCTGGACCAAGGCGGGCGAGGCGAAATCCGTGGCGCTGATCGGCAATGCCGCCGAGATCTTCCCCGAACTCGTCCGCCGGATGAAGGCGGGCGGCCCGCGCCCCGACATCGTGACCGATCAGACCAGCGCCCATGACCCGATCCACGGCTATCTGCCGGTGGGCTGGAGCGTGGCGGAATGGCGCGCGCGGCAGGAAACCGACCCGAAGGCGGTCGAGCAGGCGGCGCGGGCCAGCATGCGCGACCACGTTGCCGCCATGGTCGATTTCTGGAACGCGGGCGTGCCGACGCTGGATTACGGCAACAACATCCGCCAGGTCGCGCTGGAAGAAGGGCTGGAGAACGCCTTTGCCTTCCCCGGCTTCGTCCCGGCTTATATCCGGCCGCTGTTCTGCCGCGGCATCGGTCCGTTCCGCTGGGCGGCGCTGTCGGGCGACCCCGAGGATATCTACAAGACCGACGCCAAGATGAAGGAATTGTTCCCCGACAACGCCCATCTGCATAACTGGCTGGACATGGCGCGCGATCGCATCGCCTTTCAGGGCCTGCCGGCGCGGATCATGTGGATCGGCCTGGGCGACCGTCACCGCGCGGGCCTTGCCATCAACGAGATGGTGCGGAACGGCGAATTGAAGGCGCCGGTGGTGATCGGGCGCGACCATCTGGATTCGGGCTCGGTCGCCTCGCCCAACCGCGAGACCGAGGCGATGAAGGACGGCTCGGACGCCGTTTCCGACTGGCCGCTGCTGAACGCGCTTCTGAACACCGCCTCGGGGGCGACCTGGGTCAGCCTGCATCACGGCGGCGGCGTCGGCATGGGGTTCAGCCAGCATTCCGGCATGGTGATCTGCTGCGACGGATCGGAGGACGCCGACCGCCGGATCGAACGGGTGTTGTGGAACGACCCGGCGACCGGCGTCATGCGCCATGCCGATGCCGGCTATGACATCGCGCTGGATTGCGCGCGCGCGCATGACCTGAACCTGCCGGCCATCCTGTGAAGCTGATCCGCAGCCATCAGGCGCGATCCATGCCGTGGAAAAACGGCGGCGGCGTCACGCATGAGTTCGCCACCTTCCCCGAGGGGGCGGGACTTGCCGATTTCGGCTGGCGAATCAGCATGGCCGAGGTGGCGGCGGACGGCCCGTTCTCGGCTTTTCCGGGGATCGACCGGACGCTGGCGTTGATGGCGGGGCAGGGGATCGCATTGACCGTCGACGGCGCGGAAACCACCGTCGATGCGGGGCATCCGATGCTGTCCTTCGACGGCGGGGCCGCGAGTTTTGGCCGGCTGCTGGACGGGCCGATGCTGGACCTGAACATCATGACCCGGCGCGGTCACTGGCTGCACGCGCTGCGCCTGCTGGAAACGCGCGGCGCCCCGGTCGAGGTCACCGGTTTTGCGGTCATCTGCCGCAGCGGCCGAATCGCCGTCAGGGCCGTGGACGGCGTGTGGGAGCTTGGCCCCCGGGATTGCCTGATCGCGGGCGAGGCGCCCGACGCCCCCGACACCCTGACCGTGGACGGCACGGGCACCGCCTATGTTCTTGATCTCGAGAAAGTCGAAGGAGCCGGGACGCCCGAAAACAGACGTTGACCTTGTCCCCCGTTCCCGCTGACCCTGTCGCGGCATTTCTTCCGGCGGCTGGCCGCGACCGCCCACCGAAGCACTGAAACCCGAAATACTGAAAACTGAAGCCCTGAAAACTGGCACCAACAAGGAGAAGAGAATGAGCTTTCACACCACCCTCCGCGCCGCGCTGTTCGGCATTTCGGCGCTGGCGCTTGGCGTCACCGCCGCAAGCGCCGACCAGCTGGCCGACGTCAAGGCCGCCGGCAAGCTGGAGCTGGCGACCGACATGCATTATGCGCCCTTCGACATGCTGAACAACGGCACCTATGAGGGCGTGACCAAGGACCTGTTCGACGAGGTCGCCAAGGATCTGGGCGTTACGCCGAACTACATGGACGTGCCCTGGACCGCCGAGCTGCCCGGGCTTGAGGCCGGCAAGTTCGACATGGTCATCGCCCCGGTGACGATCACGCCCGAGCGGTTGCAGCGTTACACCTTTACCCTGCCGATCGCCGATGCGACCGTCGGTCTGGTCAAGGCCGCCTCGAACGACGCGATCCAGAAGCCCGAGGATCTGGCCGGCAAGAATGTCGGCGTCCAGCAGGGCACCGCGCAGGAAAAGCAGCTTCAGGCCTATGGCGACAAGATCGGCGGGATCGAGATCAAGGGCTATGGCACCGCCGACGAAGCCTATGCCGACCTTGCCGCCGGCCGTCTGGACGCGGTCGCGGGGTCGTCGCCGAACCTTGCCTATCTGGTCAAGAACCGTGGCGACGTCTTTGCCCCGGTCCAGCCCGCCTTTGGCGCGCCGACCTATTTCGCCTGGGTCCTGCGCAAGGACGATGCCAGCAAATCGCTGGCCGATGCGGTCAACCAGTCGATCCTGAAAATGCATGAAGACGGCCGTCTGAAGGCGATTCAGGAAAAATGGTTCGGGGCCGCCACGGATCTGCCCACCGAAGTGCCGCAGAACTGATCCCATGCGCGCGGGCCGGACAAACCGGCCCGCGCTTTTCCTTTGAACGGGCAGGCAATGTTTTCCACCGCAACATTCATGGCGGATCTGTCGACGCTGGCTTGGGCGGCGCGTTTCACGCTGCTGGTCTCGGTCCTCGGCATCGCGCTGGGGCTGGTCATCGGGGCGCTGATCTGCGCGGCGCGGCTGTCGCGGAACCGGGTTCTGCGCGGCTTCGCGGCGCTTTGGGTCAGCTTTCTGCGCGGGGTGCCGCTGCTGGTTCAGCTTTTGCTGGCCTATTACCTCTTGCCGGTGATTGGCATCGACGTGCCGGCCATGGTCGCGGCGGTGGTCACGCTGGGCATCTGCGCCAGCGCCTATATCAGCGAGATCTGGCGCGGCGCCATCGCCGCGCTGCCCCCCGGTCAGGCCGAGGCCGCCGAGGCGATCGGCATGCGCCCGCGCGACATCTGGACCCGCATCCTGCTGCCGCAGGCCATCACCATGTCGCTGCCGGCGCTGATCAATGAGCTGATCCTGCTGGTCAAGGCCAGCTCGCTGGTCTCGGTCGTCGGCATTCTGGAGGTCACGCGGATGAGCCAGGCCATCGCCGGATCGACCTTTCGCCCGCTCGAGGCCTATCTGGCGGCGGGCTGCATCTATCTTGTCATCAACCTTTGCCTTGCCACGTTCGGCAGGGTGCTGGAACGCAGGCTGGCGGTCTGATGGATCTGTCGCTTTTCGCCCAATACGGACCGCTGCTGCTGAAGGGTTTCGGCGTCACCATCTTTTGCTGGCTGGTCGGCACGATCTGCGCGATGGCGCTGGGGCTGGCGATCGCGCTGGCCGAACGCTACGGGCCGCGACCGCTGCGCTGGCTGATCCGCGCCTATATCGAGATCATCCGCGGCACGCCGTTTCTGGTGCAACTGTTCCTGCTCTACTATGGCGGCCCGCTGGTCGGATTGCGGCTGGACGCGCTGCCGGCGGGGCTGCTGGGCCTGACCATCTATGGCAGCCCCTATTTCGCCGAGATCTTCCGGTCGGGCTTCAACGCCGTTCCGGTCGGCCAGATCGAGGCCGCGCGCGCCATCGGCATGGCCGAACCCACGATCCTTGCCCGGATCATGCTGCCGGTGGCGCTGGTCTCGGCGCTGCCGGCGCTGGTCAATTTCGCCATCATCCTGACCAAGGAAACGGTGATCCTGTCGATCATCACCGTGCCCGAGATCATGTATCAGGTGAACCGGATGGGGGCCGAAACCTTCGCCTTTGTCGAGGCCACGCTTGCGCTTGCGCTGTTCTACTGGGCGCTGGTCGAGGTGATCTCGCGTCTTGGCCGGCGGCTTGAACGCCGCGTCACCCGCTTCATGATCGAAAGGGTCTGATCCCATGGACGCATCCGCCGTCGAAATCAGCAATGTCGACAAGTTCTTCGGGCCGTTTCAGGCGCTGAAAAAGGTCTCGCTGTCGATCCCGCCGGAAAAGGTGACCTGCCTGATCGGGCCATCCGGGTCGGGCAAATCCACGCTTCTGCGCTGCATCAATTTCCTTGAAGCCTATGACGCGGGCGAGATCCGCATCGACGGCGAGCTGATCGGATATGAGAGCCCGGGCGGTCGCCGGATGCCCGCGCGCCGGCTGCGCGCGATGCGCCGCCGCATCGGCATGGTGTTCCAGCAGTTCAACCTGTGGCCGCATATGACGGCGCAGGAAAACGTGGCCGAGGGGCTGATCCGGGTGCGCGGACTGCCAAGGGCCGAGGCCGCCAGCCGCGCCGCCGAGGCGCTGCGGAAGGTCGGGCTTGCCGACAAGATGGCGAACCACCCCGCGCGCCTGTCGGGCGGCCAGCAACAGCGCGTCGCCATCGCCCGCGCCATCGCGATGGAGCCGAAGCTGATGCTGTTCGACGAACCGACCAGCGCGCTTGATCCCGAACTGGTGGGCGAGGTGCTGACGGTGATGAAACGCCTTGCCGCCGAGGGCATGACCATGGTGGTGGTGACCCATGAGATGGGCTTTGCCGCCCATGTCGCCGATCAGGTCGCCTTCATGGAAAAGGGCGAGATGGTCACCCACGGCACCGCCGCCGAGATTTTCAAGGGCGCCAGCGACCCCCGCCTGCGCAGCTTTCTGGAAAGCTATAACGAGCGGAACGCGATTTAACGCCCGCGCCTCCGGCGAAGAACCGTGTCTGCGGCAAAGGATCGCGCCTCAGGCCGGGGGCTGGATCAGGATCGCCCGGAAATCATTGACATTGGTCAGGGTCGGCCCGGTCACGACCTGATCGCCAATCGCCGCAAAGAAATTATGCGCGTCGTTGCGGTCCAGCGCGCGGGCGGGGTCGGTGCCGGCGGTCCGGGCGCGGGGCAGCGTGTCGGGGGTGATGATCGCGCCCGCGACCTCGGCCGCGCCGTCGATGCCGTCGGTGTCGCAGGCGATCGCATAAATGCCCGGCGCGCCGTCCAGCGCGATGGCCATGGCCAGCATGTATTCGGCATTGGGCCCGCCCGATCCGTCGCCGCGCCGGGTCACCGTCAGCTCGCCCCCCGACATCAGGATCAGCGGTGCGTCGCCCGGCGCCATCGCGGCCTGCGCTTCCCGTGCCATGCGGGCGTGGTCGGCGGCGACGCTGCGCGCCTCGCCCTCCAGCGCGTCGCCAAGGATACGCACGGTAAAGCCGTTTTCGCGGGCCAGTGCCGCCGCACCCTCGAGCGACTGGATCGGGGCCGAGATGACCCGGTTTTCGACTTTGGAAAGGCGCGGATCCCCGGGCGGGACCACGCCGGTCTGGCCCTCCAGCGCGGCGCGGACCGAGGCGGGCGCGGCGATGTTCCAGCGCTCAAGGATCGCGCGGGCGTCGGCAGGGGTCGAGGCGTCACCCACCGTCGGACCCGAGCCGATATAGGCCGGATCGTCCCCCGGCACGTCCGAAATCAGCAGCGCCAGCATCGGCGCGGGATCGGCCAGCGCCGCCAACTGCCCGCCCTTGACCCGGCTCAGGTGTTTGCGGACCGTGTTCATCTGGTCGATGGGGGCGCCGCTGGCCAGAAGCGCCGCGTTCACCGCCCGCTTTTCGTCAAGCGTCACGCCTTTGGCCGGTGCCACCAAAAGCGCCGAGGCACCGCCCGAGATCAGCGCGATCACCAGATCGTCGGGGCCGGCGTCGGCCACCAGATCCATCAGCCGCGCCGTGCCCGCCGCCCCGGCCGCATCGGGAACCGGGTGCGCGGCCTCGACCACCTCGACATGGGTCGGGCGGCCGTGGCCGTAGCGGGTGACGATCAGCCCGTCGCAGGGGCCCCACTCGGCCTCGACCGCCTCGGCCATGCGCGCGGACGCCTTTCCCGCCCCGACCAGCAGCACGCGCCCCCGGGGCCGCGGCGGCAGATGCCCCGCGATCACCCGCATCGGATCGGCAAGCCGGACGGCGCGATCGAACAGCGCGCGCAGCAGGGTTTGCGGGTCGGTCATGTCATGCCTCATGGTCTTGGCTGGCGGAAAGGGCGGGAGTGAAGGGGCCGGGCGCGGGGTCAGGGCGCGATGAACTCGACGCCCGGGGTGGCCGCGATCTCGGCCGCGTCGGAATCGTAGATCTCGTCCACCAGATCCAGTGTGACATCGGTCCAGCCGGGCAGGTCGATCGTTTCCTCGGTGATCTCGGGGTTGGCGAAGCGGTGCAGCATCTCGGCAAAGATCGCGCGGCGGGCCTGAACGGTCTGGGGCGTCCGCCGGGTCAGCGCGAGGTCAAGCGCCACCGCGCCTTCGGGGCGCATGGCGCGCTGGATCATCAGCAGATCGCCCTCCATCGGCTCGGCCGCGGGAACGCCGCTGACCCGGCGCATCACCTCGGGCCAGACGAAGGGCGCGTCCTCGTTGCACCAGACGACGACGCGGGCGTGCGGCACCGCCTGCGTCAGCGCCCGGACCGCCGGCGCCCAACGCAGGTGGTTCAGTTCCACCCCGTTCACCATCTGCGGGATGGTGCGGTCCTTTACCCGTGCCGCTACCCGCTGAAGGAAAATGCCCGGATGGCAGATCGCGAGGTGAAATTCGATATCGGCGCTGGGAAAAAGGTTGAAAAGGCCGGTCGCCCGCATCGCCGCGCGCGGGAACATACCGCTGGTCGAGAAGGAATAACCGGGCATACCTAGAAACGTCGGGTTCGAGAAAACCACGCGACGGACGTCATCGCGGTCGACGATCGCGTCCAGCATCGCCTCTTGCAGGGTTTCCGACGCGACGCCGCCTTTCAGCGATGCGGCAGCCTCGCGCAGGACATCGCGATAGCGGCCGGGGGCCGGCACCTCGACCCCGTAACGGGCCAGCGTGTCGCGGTTCTGAAGCAGCGCCCGCAGCAATCGTTCATCATCGGTTGCCGGCGCGCCAAGGTGGAAGGCTATCTGCATTTCCGTGCTGCCCGTCCCGTATAAATCGCTGTTTCCCGCCGATCATAGGCGGATTTGGCGGGCGGAAAACCCGAATTTCGGCGCCGGCGATGGCCCCGCGGCAACGCCGGACTTGCACAGCGCCGCGGCAGCGTTTATCCGAGCCTCGGTCGGGCCGGTTTAGCTCAGCGGTAGAGCAGCGGTTTTGTAAACCGAAGGTCGGGGGTTCAATCCCCTCAACCGGCACCATTTCGCCCCGTCCCCCTTGCATGGCGATCATCCGCGTCGCGAAACCGGCCCGCGCGGGGCGCGCGCGCGCCGCGCCGGATCGCCAAACTGTCAGCCGGTGCGCGCGTCGTGACGCTGGACCTTCGGCCCCATATTTGGCATATGCTGAAGCCCGACCCGTTGCCGGAGAAACGACAGATGAATTTCCTCAAGCGCCTGCTGACCTGGTGGAACGGCCAGACCATGAACACGCAGGTCTGGACCTGGCTTTACGGCGAAAAAGTCGGCGAGGATGCGCAGGGCAACATCTTTTACCAGACCGCCGGCGGCAAGCGGCGCTGGGTGATCTATAACGGCGAATCCGAGGCGAGCCGGATCGACCCCGACTGGCACGGCTGGCTGCATTTCACCTATGACGAGCCGCCGACCAAGGCGCCGCTCAAGCATCAAACGTGGGAGCGTCCGCACATAATGAACCAGACCGGCACCACCAACGCCTATGTCCCGCCGGGCTCGATCATGAACACGGTGCCCGAAGGGCGGCGCGATTACGAAGCTTGGCAGCCGGAATGATGCGGATCGTTCGCCTTCGACCGGCGCTGGTCGTCGCCGCGGCGCTGGGACTGGCGCTGTCCGGGGCTGCCATCGCGCAAGAGGCGCCGCCGCCACCCGAAGAACTGACCTCGGACGGGCTTTCGGCCTTTGTCGAGGGGGGCGAGGGCGAATCCGACGTGATGCCGGAAAACTCGGCCCCCGCGACCGAAGCCCTGCCCGAGGTGACCCCGCAGGGTCCCGACGCGGCGGCGGGCCGGTTCGCGATGCTGCGCGGTCTGGACCGGCTGACCGGGCTGACCGAGGATTTGCCGGTGCAGGTCGGGCAGACCGTCGATTTCGGGCGGCTTGCGGTGCGGCTGGACGAATGCCGGTTTCCGGCGCAGAACCCGAACTCGGACGCTTATGCGCTGCTGTCGATCGCCGACAAGGAAAAAGGCACGCCCAGCTTTCAGGGCTGGATGATCGCATCAAGCCCGGCGCTTTCGGCGCTGGATGACCCGCGCTACGACGTCTGGGTCATTTCCTGCAAGACAAGCTGAACCGGCGGCAGCGGCCGCACCCCGAATACCGCCGGCAGGGTCAGGGCAAAGTCCAGCCGCACGCGATAGTCGGCCCTGCTGATCTCGCGCCCGCCGAGGCTGGCCAGATGGGTGGTCAGATATTGCGTGTCGAACAGCCGGAACCCGCTTTTGCGCAGGTGATGGATCAGCCACACCATCGCCACTTTCGAGGCATCGCGGCGGCGCGAGAACATGCTTTCACCGAAAAACGCGCCGCCCAGCGTGACCCCGAACAAGCCGCCGACCAGCGCGTCGCCTTCATAAAGTTCGATCGAATGGGCGTTGCCCATTTCGTGCAGGCGCCGGTACAGGCGCGACAGGGGCGCGTTGATCCAGGTCTCGTCGCGTTCAGCGCAGCCGGCGACGGTGGCGTCGAAATCATGGTTCAGGCGAACATCCCAGCCGCAATTACGCACCCGCCGGGCCAGCGAGCGGGTGATCCGCATCTGATGAAGCGGCATGATCCCGCGCCGGGGCGGATCGAACCAGAGCAGACGCGGATCCGACGCACTGGCCGCCATCGGGAAGATGCCCCGGGCATAGCCCGAGAGCAGTTGCTTGGGTGAAAGCACCCCGATGTCGCGCCTTAGGCCAGGTTTTCGCTCAGCCATTTCTCCAGCCAATGGATGGAATAATTGCCGGACTTGATGTCGGGCTCGTCAAGCAAAGCATTGAACAAGGGCACGGTGGTGTCCACACCATCGACGATCAATTCGCCCAAGGCGCGCGACAGCCGCGCCAATGCCTCGGGGCGGTCACGGCCGTGGACGATCAGCTTGCCGATCAGGCTGTCGTAATAGGGCGGGATGCGATAGCCGTCGTAAAGCGCGCTGTCGATCCGCACGCCAAGGCCGCCCGGCGCGTGATACTGGGTGATCTTGCCGGGGCAGGGCGCGAAATTCGGCAGCCGCTCGGCGTTGATCCGCACCTCGATCGCGTGACCGTTGATCTTCAGCTTGTCCTGATCAAGCTCCATCGGCTCGCCGGCGGCGACGCGGATCTGCTCGCGGACCAGATCGACGCCATAGATCGCCTCGGTCACCGGGTGTTCGACCTGAAGGCGGGTGTTCATCTCGATGAAATAGAACTCGCCGTCCTCATACAGGAACTCGATGGTGCCGGCGCCGATATAGCCGAGCTTTTTCATCGCATCGGCGCAGATTGTGCCGATGCGGCTGCGTTCTTCGGGGGTGATGGTGGGACCGGGGGCTTCCTCCAGCACTTTCTGGTGGCGGCGCTGCAAGGAACAGTCACGCTCGCCCAGATAGACCGCATTGCCCTTGCCATCGCCGAAAACCTGAATCTCGATATGGCGGGGCTTTTGCAGGTATTTCTCGATATAGACCTCATCGTTGCCGAAGGCCGCCTTGGCTTCGGAACGCGCGGTGCGGAAGGCAACTTCAAGGCCCGCCTCGTCATGGGCGACCTTCATGCCGCGGCCGCCGCCGCCCGCCGTCGCCTTGATGATCACCGGATAGCCGATCTCTTTCGCGACAGTCTTGGCGGTCGCGACGTCGGGCACCCCGCCGTCAGACCCCGGCACGACCGGAATACCCAGCGCCTTGGCGGTTTCCTTGGCGGTGATCTTGTCGCCCATGATGCGGATATGTTCGCTGGTCGGGCCGATGAAGGTGATGCCGTGATCCTCCAGCGCCTGCACGAAGCTGGCGTTTTCGGACAGGAAGCCATAGCCCGGATGGATCGCCTGCGCGCCGGTGATTTCACAGGCCGAGATAATCGCCGGCACCGACAGATAGCTTTCGGACGAGGGCGGCGGCCCGATGCAGACCGATTCATCGGCCATGCGGACATGCATCGCGTCGCTGTCGGCGGTCGAATGGACGGCGACCGAGGCGATGCCCATCTCGCGGCAGGCGCGGATGACACGAAGGGCGATCTCGCCCCGGTTGGCGATCAGGATTTTTTCAAACATCGCGGATCACTCCACGATCATCAGCGGGCTGCCGTATTCGACCGCGGTGCCATCCTCGACCAGAATACGGCGGACGGTGCCGGCGCGGGGGGCGGGGATGTGGTTCATGGTCTTCATCGCCTCGACGATCAGCAGCGTATCGCCCTCGGCGACGGTCTGGCCGATCTGGACGAAGGGCGCCGCACCGGGTTCGGCCGACAGATAGGCGGTGCCGACCATGGGCGAGGTGACGGCGCCCGGCAGGTTCGCCGGGTCGTCGCTGACCGTTCCGGCCGAGGCCGCGGCCACCGCTGCGGCAGGGGCGGCGGGCGCGGCCGCCATTGCCGCCACGGGCGCGGCCTGCATGACGACCTGCTGGCCATGTTTCGACAGGCTGACCGTCAGGCGGTCGTTTTCGCCATACTCCCGCTTTACCGACAACTCGGACAGGTCGCTGCTGTTCAGAAGATCGGCCAGCGACTTGATGAAAGCGACATCGCCTTCGTGCTGCTTGCCGGATTTATCGTCTGCGGTCATGAGGATCCTCTGCCTTGTGAAACCCGCGTCTGACGCGCGGTGGAATTGCGTGGCTTATATCAAGGAACGTCACGCAAGGGAAAGCGATTTGGGCCGTTGCCCCCCGTTTTTGACGCTCGATTTCTGTTGCCGCCGGAATAGAATATGGGGTCAAATCTTCCCAAAGCGCAAGGAGTTGTGACATGCCCCGTCGTTTCCGGCGATTTCTGACGCCCTCAATTTTCCTTGCGCTGACCGCTGCGCCCGCATTCGCCGACGCGCTGGATTATCTGGACGGGCGCTTTTTTGCCTCGGCCGGGCTGTGCGATGCGTTGGAGCGTGATGGCATGGCGGCGGTCGACAACACCGAAGGCGAGGTGCTGACCGGGGGTGATCTGGGCGCTTTCCATATCCCGCAATATCCCGGCATCTGCCGGATCGACGGCATCGTGAATCCGCAGCTTTTCGGCCGGGGCAGCGACCTGCCGACGGCGATGGTCACGGTGTCCTGCATCGACGATGTGGCGGTGCCGGACTTCGGCATTTTCGCGCTGGAATACTGGCCGCCCGAGAATGGAAACATCGCGCGGGTCACGGTCTATCCGGTTGCGGCCGGGGCGTTGGACCATCTCGTCGGCGACTATTCCGAATGCAGCGGACGCCCGGCGAAGCTGCTGGCAGAGCTTTTCAGCGAATAGGCCAGGGGAGGCCGGCCAGTTGCCGGGACCCGCGAGGCTCCGCGTCGCGTTGGCGGCATCGCCGTTGGCCGGGGCTGGGTCGCATCCCGCGCGGGCGGTGCCGTTCAGCCGCGACCGGCCTTTTCGGCGATGCCCGACCGGTCTTCGCGGCGGGTCAGTTCCGCCGCGACATCGGCCAGCGTCAGGTCGCGCGCCGCCAGCATGACCGCAAGATGATAGATCACATCGGCGGCTTCGGCGGTCAGCCGGGCGCGGTCGCCCTTTACCGCCTCGATGATCGCCTCGACCGCCTCTTCGCCGAATTTCTCGGCGCATTTTTCCGGCCCCTTGGCCAGAAGTTGCGCGGTCCAGCTGCTGTCGGGATCGGCGCCCTTGCGCGCGGCGATCGTCGCGTCGAGGCGCGAGAAAGCGTCATGGCTCATACCAGCCTCATGGGGATGCCGGCGGCGGCCATATGGGCCTTGGCCTCGCCGATGGTGAAGGTGCCGAAGTGAAAGATCGAGGCCGCAAGAACCGCGCTGGCATGGCCCTCGGTCACGCCCTCGACAAGGTGGTCCAGCGTGCCGACCCCGCCCGAGGCGATGACCGGAATATCGACCGCATCGGCGATGGCGCGGGTCAGGGGCAGGTTGAAGCCGGCCTTGGTGCCGTCGCGGTCCATCGAGGTCAGCAGGATTTCCCCGGCGCCCTTGGCCGCGACCAGCACGGCGAAGGCGACCGCGTCGATGCCCGTCGCCTTGCGGCCGCCGTGGGTGAAAATTTCCCACCGGCCGGGGGCAACGGTCTTGGCGTCGATGGCGCAGACGATGCATTGCGACCCGAAACGGTCGGCGGCCTCGGCGATCACGTCGGGGTCGGCCACGGCGGCCGAGTTGAACGACACCTTGTCGGCCCCGGCCAGCAGCAGCGCGCGCACATCGGCGTGGCTGCGTACCCCGCCGCCCACGGTCAGGGGCACAAAGCACTGTTCGGCCGTGCGGGTCACCACGTCGAACATGGTGCCGCGATTTTCATGGGTGGCGTGAATATCCAGAAAACAGATCTCGTCGGCGCCGGCGGCGTCATAGGCGCGCGCGGCCTGAACCGGATCGCCGGCATCGACCAGATCGACGAAATTGACGCCCTTGACGACCCGGCCATCGGCCACGTCGAGACAGGGGATGATGCGGGTTTTCAGCATGACGGATCCGTCTTGGTTCGGGTCGATCTAGGGGTTTTCGGCCCCGACGCCAAGGGGGACTCCAAGAGGGGGCGCCAAGGGGGGCGCCAAGGGGCGCGCCAAAGGGGGGGCGCCGTTCAGCCAAGCGCGGCAAGCGCCCGGCGCAGGTCCAGCGCGCCTTCGTAAAGCGCCCGCCCGCTGATCGCGCCGGCGATCACCCCGGTATCGCGCAGCGCCACAAGGTCGGTCATCGACGACACCCCGCCCGACGCGATCACCGGGATGGCGACGGCGCGCGCCAACGCCTCGGTCGCGCCGATATTCGGTCCGCCCATGGCGCCATCGCGGTCGATGTCGGTGTAGATGATCGCGGCAACGCCCGCGTCGGCGAAGCGGCGCGCCAGATCGGTGGCGTTCACATCGGTTTCCTCGGCCCAGCCACGGGTAGCGACGCGGCCACCCCTTGCGTCGATGCCGACCGCGATGCGGCCCGGAAAGGCGGCGGCGGCGCTGCGCACCAGATCGGGGTTCTCGACCGCGACCGTGCCCAGAATGACCCGCGCCAGACCCGCCGAAAGCCAGCTTTCGATCGTCGCCATGTCGCGGATGCCGCCGCCCAGTTGCACCGGAATGGTGACCGCCGCCAATATCGCCTCGACCGCCGCGCGATTGACCGGCTGGCCGGCGAAGGCGCCGTTCAGATCGACCAGATGCAGCCATTCCGCCCCGGCGTTCTGAAACGCCAGCGCCTGCGCGGCCGGATCCGTGCCGAAGACCGTCGCCGCGTTCATGTCGCCGCGCAGCAGCCGGACACAGGCGCCGTCCTTGAGGTCGATGGCGGGGTAAAGGATCATGGCGGGTGCCCTGCTGCTGTGATCTGCGTCGGTGTGATCTGCGTCAGGGGCCGCAGCCCCCCGGGGCGCTGATTGCCACAAGCCCGCCCGTGCGGCAACCGACCTGACGTAACACTTGCCCGAATCCGGCCGTCAAAGGACAAATGCGGCATGGTTTCTGGGAGGATTCGATGAAAAAATTTGCACTTGCCGCCGGTTTCGCGCTTTTGGGCGGCGCCGCCATGGCCGCCGACCCGATCGAAGGGATCTGGCAGACTCAGCCCGACGATGGCGCCTTTGCCTTTGTCACGATCAAACCCTGCGGGCCGAATTTCTGCGGCAATATCACCAAGACCTTCAAGGGCAAGGACGAATACGACTCGCCCAATCTGGGCAAGCCCATCGTGATCGACATGGCCCCGCAGGGCGGCGGCAGATACGAGGGCAAGGTCTGGCGGCCGTCCAACAACAAGATCTACATGGGCAAGGTTTCGGTCAACGGCAAGGCGATGAGCCTGTCGGGCTGCGTCGCCGGCGGGCTGATCTGCAAATCGCAGGACTGGGTGAAGGTAAAGTAGCCGCGCTTCGGACACGCGCCCGGCGCTGGCCCGGTTCTGGCCCGGTTGTGGCCCGGCGCTGGCCGGATGATGGCCGGGCGCCGGGCGATCGCGGGCCGGGCGGTTATTTCGCAATTGACACGCGGTGGTGAAACCGGACTACCCTGCCGGAACGGGTTTCTGGGGAAGTGCGTGGTTTGACCTCGTCAGTCGATTTGCAATGGGTCTGTCCGGGGGTGGCGCCGGAAAGCTATCTGCTTGCCAGACCGAACTGGTTCAGCAAGCCGGCGCGGGGCGGCATCGCCGACATCTGGGCGCTTGCGGCGGATCACTCACGCTTTGACAAGCCGGTCCGCAACAAGATGCGGATCATGATCGAACCCAGCTTTGACCCCGAAAACCCCCGGCGCGAGATTGCGCTGATCAACGGCGGTCTTGTCTTTGTGCCGAAACTGACGGCCCAGCCGCATTTCCTGCGCGTGGACGGCCGGGAAATGGCGATCGAATACCACAACCTTTTCCTGCCCGGGCGCCTGCGCGAGGGATATATCGCGCAAGCCGACAGGTTCGCCGAGGCGACGCGGGATGCGCCGCTGCAACTGGCCGATCCGGCGATGGTGCCGAAGGACGCGGATTATTGCGTTCAGTCGCATTACGTCCAGAATTTCTTTCATTTCCTCACCGAAACCATGCCCTATATCGGCGCAGTCAGCGCCCATGGCGGCAAGGGCCGGGTGTTCATCACCGACGTGGCGCCGTTCCCCGGCTTCGTGCGCGATTTCATCGACACCATCTTTCCCGATCTGACCGAGCGGATCGTGCTGCATTCCGGCGTCACCACGCATGAAAACGTGCTGGTGCCCGCCGATCTGACCAATCTGGCCTATGTCCACGGCGGCGTGCCGCAACCGGAACTGCCTTCGCGGCTGCAACTGCGCTCGCTTGATCTGAACAGCGTCGGCGGCCAGACGGCGATCTTCAACAACAGCCAGTGCATCTGGCTGCGCCGGCTGCGCCGGGCCGGGCTTGAGAAAATTCCCGATCGCCTGCGCGGGCGCGGGTCGCGGCGGCTGCTGATCAGCCGCAAGCGCGCCGCAAGCCGGAAACTGATCGAAGAGGATCTGCTGCTCAAGGCGCTGGCACCCTTGGGGTTCGAGGAATTCGTCGCCGAGGGGATGAGCGCGATCGAGCAGATCGCCGCCTTCAACAGCGCCGAGATCATCATCGGGCCGCATGGCGCGGGGCAGGCGAACATGATCTTCTGCAATCCCGACTGTCACGTGATCGAGCTGACCCAGCGTCAGTTCATGGCGCGCGCGCGGCACTTCATCCGGCTTGCCGATACCGCGCGCTGCACTTTTGAATCGATCATCTGTGACGAGCACGGCACCCGCTTCAAGGTGGTGGATAATGTCGGCAACGACATCATCCTGTCGGCCGATGCCCGCGACCGGCTGGTCAGCCATGTGCAGGACATTATCGCCGGGCGGTTCACGCCGTTCGCGCGCAAATATTGCACCTTGGCCGAGGCCGGTGCACCCGCCTGAGCGGGCCTGATCGGGCCTGACCCGGCCCAGGCGGCCCGTGCCGTCACGGTTTCCAGTTCAGGAAATTTCCGATGATGCGCAGCCCCAGCCCCTGCGATTTCTCGGGGTGGAACTGGGTGCCGATGATATTGTCCCGTCCGACGATGGCGGTGACGGGGCCGCCATAGTCGACATCGGCCAGCAGATGCGACGGATCGGCGAGTTGCATGTGCCAGCCGTGGACGAAATAGGCGTGATCGCCGGAACTCACCCCCGCCAGCACCGGATGGTCGCTGCGGACACGAAGATCGTTCCAGCCCATATGCGGCACCTTCAGCCCGGCGGCGTCGATCGCGACGACCTCGCCGCCGATCCAGTCGAGCCCCGGGGTCAGGCGATATTCGTGGCCCGTTGTCGCCAGCATCTGCATGCCGACGCAGATCCCCATGAACGGCACGCCCCGGTTCAGCACGGCGTGGTTCAGCGCGTCGATCATGCCGGGGACGGCGGCCAAAGCCTCGCGGCAGGCCGGAAACGCCCCGTCACCGGGCAGCACGATGCGGTCGGCGCGGGCGACCTGATCGGCATCGGCGCAGACGATGATCTCGGCCCCGGTCTTGGCCCCGGTTTCGGCGCTCATGCGCTGAAACGCTTTCGCGGCGGAATGCAGGTTGCCGCTTTCGTAATCGACCAGAACGACCTTCAAAGCGCACCCTTGGTCGAGGGCAGGGCGCCGTTCAGCCGTGGATCCGTCTCGACCGCCTCGCGCAAGGCGCGGGCCACCGCCTTGAAGGCGGCTTCGGCGATGTGGTGGCTGTTCAGCCCGTGCAGCCGGTCGACATGCAGCGTGATGCCGCCATGGGTCGACAGGGCCTGAAAGAACTCGCGGACCAGCTCGGTATCGAAACCGCCGATCTTCGCGGAGGGAAAATCGACGTTCCAGACCAGAAACGGCCGCCCCGACAGATCCAGCGCCGCGCGCAGCAACGCATCGTCCATGGCCAGCAGAAACGCGCCATAGCGCCGGATTCCGCGCTTGTCCCCCAGCGCCTCGACCAGCGCCTGACCCAGCGCGATGCCGGTATCCTCGACGGTGTGATGATCGTCGATATGCAGATCGCCGGTCGCGCGGATGGTCATGTCGATCAGCGAATGGCGCGAAAGCTGATCCAGCATGTGATCGAAAAAACCGACGCCGGTCTGGTTGTCGTAAATCCCGGTGCCGTCCAGGTCGATGGTCACCTCGATGCGGGTCTCGGCGGTGCTGCGGGTGATGGTGGCGCGGCGCATGCCCGACCCTTTCCTGACTGTTTGCAGCGGCTTTATAGGCCGGGGCGCGATTCAGGGAAAGTGCGCAATCCGCCCGAAATTCCGGCCCAAAAGGTCGCATGCGGCCCCGATTGCGTCGTATGAATGCGTCATCGGGCGTCGGATTCTGGCCTCATGGGGGAATCACGGGATAGTGAGCGCCCGGCGGAACCGCCGCCCGCCCGTTTGCAAGAAGACCCGCAACCCGAAAGGAAGCGAATGGCTGACAACACACAATCAACCGCACCATTGATCGAAGGCGGGATCGAGCCGATCCCCACGCCGGACGGTCCGACCGAGGTGATCGAGACACCCTATGAGATCGGACAGGACAATATTTCGGCGGCCCGACCGGTCGCCTATGACATTCACAACCCGGTGTTTCTGATCTCGGCAGCGACCATTCTGGTTTTCGTCGTCGCCGCCGCGTTCTTCGGCACCACGCTGGAGCCGTTCTTTACCCATCTGCGCGACTGGCTGACCGGAAACCTCGGCTGGTTCTTCCTGACCGCCGGCAATATTTTCGTGCTGCTGTGTCTGGTGCTGATCGTTACACCCTTGGGCAATGTGCGGCTTGGCGGCCCCGATGCCACGGCGGATTATTCGCTGACCGGCTGGTTCGCGATGCTGTTCGCGGCCGGCATGGGCATCGGGCTGATGTTCTATGGCGTCGGCGAGCCGATGACGCATTTCACCACCTCGCTTGCCGGTCCGACGATCGAAAACGGCGTGCGGACCGACTGGGCACCGCTTGGCGGCGCGGCGGGCGACATGCAGGGCGCGGCGCGGCTGGGCATGGCGGCTACCATTTTCCACTGGGGGCTGCACCCTTGGGCGATCTATGCGGTGGTCGCGCTGGCGCTGGCCCTGTTCAGCTATAACAAGGGTCTGCCGCTGACCATGCGCTCGGTCTTTTATCCCATTCTGGGCGAAAGGGTCTGGGGCTGGCCGGGGCATGTCATCGACGTCCTGTCGGTGTTCGCCACGCTGTTCGGCCTTGCGACCTCGCTTGGCATCGGGGCCGAGCAGGCGACGGCGGGGCTGAACTTCCTGTTCGACATTCCCGCGACGACCGCCACCAAGATCGTGCTGATCGTCTTCATCACCGCGATCGCGACCTGTTCGGTGGTGCTGGGCATGGACAAGGGCGTCAAGATCCTGTCCGAGGTCAACATGAGCCTTGCGGTGCTGCTTTTGCTGTTCGTGATCGCCGTCGGTCCGACCGCAGCGATTCTAAGCGGCTTTTTCAGCAACCTGCTGGCTTATGCGGAATACCTGCCGGCGCTTTCCAACCCCTTCGGCCGCGAGGATACGAATTTCATGTCCGGCTGGACGGCGTTTTACTGGGCGTGGTGGATCAGCTGGTCGCCCTTCGTTGGCATGTTCATCGCCCGCGTCAGCCGTGGCCGCACCGTGCGCCAGTTCCTGATCGCGGTGCTGATTGTGCCGTCGCTGATCTCGGTCCTGTGGATGACCGCCTTGGGCGGCACCGCCATCAACCAGTATATGGAGGGCTTCCGCGGCGTGGCCGATTCCGCGCTGGAGCTACAGTTGTTCCAGATGCTGGGGCAGCTTCCGCTGTATCAACTGACCAGCCTGATCGCCATCGTGCTGGTGATCGTGTTCTTCACCACCTCCTCCGACTCGGGGTCATTGGTGGTCGACACGATCTCGGCGGGCGGCAAGGTGCATGCGCCGATCCCGCAGCGGGTGTTCTGGTGCAGCTTCGAGGGGCTGGTCGCGCTGGTCCTGATGCTTGTCGGCGGCCTGACGGCGTTGCAGGCGATGGCGGTTTCGACCGGATTGCCGTTTACATTCGTCCTGCTGGGCGCGGTCTATGCGATCATCGTCGGCCTGCGCGGCGAATTGCGTCAGACCAGCTGAACCGGCGAAAAACGACGAAGGAACGAGCGGCTCTTGCCGCTCGTTCTTGTATCCAAGCGCAAAATGGTGGCAAAACAGATCAGCAACAGGACGGATGGGCAGATGAGCCAGATCAGTGCCAGTGAAAAGCGGCTAATCGCTGCGCTGGATCGCATAGATTACTCGATCGAGCGGGCGCGCGGAACTATCGGCAAGCGCGATACCACCGGCGCCGGTTCCGCCTCCAGCCGGGCGGCGGCCGATATTGATGCGGATGCGCTTGCCGAATTGCGCGACGACAACAACCGGCTGTCGGCCGAACTGGCCCGGGTGACCGAGGAACATGCCGAGGCTCTGGCCACGCTGAACCGTCGCCTGTCCGGTGCGGGCGCCGAGACCGCCCGTCTGGTCGAGGCGAATGACGCGCTGGCGGCCGCGAACCACGCCCTGACAGAAGGTGCCGACGGCGCCGAGGTTCAGGCGCTGCGGGCCGAGGTCGCGGCGCTGCAAGCCGCCCGCGATGCCGAGATGGCGCAACTGTCCGAGATCGTGACCGCGCTTGAGGATATGCTGGGAATCGAGCCGCGCAGCACCGCCCCCGGCCGGTCCAAGGCAGCGGCGGCGACCCCGGCGGCCGCGGGCACAGTGGCGGCGACTGCGGTCGCGGCCGATGCGGCCGGTCCCGACGCGCCTTATGCCGAGGATGTGGCCCCGGTCGAGAACGACCCCGGCGACGTGGTGAATTTCGCCCGCGATGACGGCAAACCCGCCGCCGATCCGGGTGCGGCGGCCAGCAGCGTCCGCAGCTTTGAAGCGGTTTATGACGAAACCGACGACGAGACCGACCCAGACGATGATGACGAGGTTTGAATATGCCCGAAGTCAATTTCACCATCGGTCACAAGGATTATGTTCTCGCCTGCCAGCCGGGCGAGGAGCGGCTGCTTGAAAAGGCGGCGACGCTTCTGAACGGCGAGGCGCAGCAGATATTGGAACAGGCCGGGCGCATGCCCGAACAGCGGCTGTTGCTGCTGGCCGGGCTGATGCTGGCCGACCGGCTGACCGCGCTTGAGGATCGCGCGGCCTCGGCGGAACGCGAATTGAACCGTCTGAAGGCCAATCCGCCACGGCAGGAAGTCCCGGTCATCCCGACCGAGATCATCGAGACGCTGGCCGAGCTTGCCGCCCGCGCCGAATCCCTCGCCGACCGCGCCGAAGAGGTTTTGCAGGATGGCTAGGCTTACCGGCGGCTGCCAATGCGGCGCCGTCCGGTTCGCGGCCGAGATCGCCGCGCCCGCCTCGATCTGCCATTGCCGCATGTGCCAGAAAGCCAGCGGCAGTATTTTCGCGCCGCTGGTCCTAGCGGAAACCGTCGAATGGACCCGTGGCACGCGGTCGCAATTCGCAAGCTCTGACATCGCCAGCCGCGGGTTCTGCAATCAATGCGGAACGCCGCTGACCTATGAAAGCGATCAGGGGGTCGAGATCATGATCGGCGCGCTGGACGACCCGAACGCGGTGGATTTCAGCGATCAGGTGATGGTCGGGGGGCGCCACAAGGGGTTTTCCGGCCTTGCCGACCTGCCTGTGCGCCAAGCCAGCATCGAGACCAGCGGCCAGAAGATCCGCAATTATCAGCACCCGGATCGGGACACGGAAAACGAACCGCCCCGCTGAGCGGCGCCTGGTTCCGGTTTGCGGCCCCGGCTTGCGGCCCCGGCTTGCGGCTGGTTACTCGGCGGCCTCGGGCGGGCGCTGCGGTGCAAGCGTGTTCTGCACCGGGCGATAGCCGGTCTGATCCTCTTGCGCCTCGGCGTCACCGCTGACCGGATCGACCTTCATGCGAAAGCCACGCTCCATCTGGTCGAAAGGCGCGACCGGATAATCGCCCGAGAAGCAGGCGTCGCAATATTGCGGGCAGGCGTTGTTGCGGCCGCCGGCCTCGCCCGCCGCGCGATACAACCCGTCAAGGCTGATGAATTTAAGGCTGTCGACACCGATCCATTCGCGCATTTCCTCGGGCGACATCTGCGCAGCCAGCAGTTTGTCGCGGTCGGGCGTGTCGACGCCGTAGAAGCACGGCCAAGCCGTCGGCGGGCTGGCGATGCGGAAATGCACCTCGGCTGCGCCGGCATCAAGGATCATGTCCTTGATCTTGCGCGAGGTCGTGCCCCTGACCACGCTGTCGTCGACCAGCACCACCCGCTTGCCCCGGATCAGCGCCCGGTTCACGTTCAGCTTCAGCCGCACACCCATGTTGCGGATCTGCTCGGTCGGTTCGATGAAGGTGCGGCCCATGTACTGGTTGCGGATGATCCCCATCGCATAGGGAATGCCGCTTTCCTGACTGTAACCGATGGCGGCGGGCGTGCCGCTGTCGGGGACCGGGCAGACCAGATCGGCGTCGACCGGCGATTCGCGGGCCAGTTCCACCCCGATCTGGCGCCGGGTCTCATAGACCGAGCGGCCGCCGATGATCGAATCGGGGCGCGAGAAATAGACATGCTCGAACACGCAGAACCGGCTGGGATGCGGCGCGAAGGGGCGCGAGCTTTCGACCTGGCCGCGGCTGATCACCACCATCTCGCCCGGTTCGATCTCGCGCACGAATTCGGCGCCGATGATGTCGAGCGCGCAGGTTTCCGAGGACAGCACATAACCCTCGCCCCCCAGATGGCCCAGGACCAGCGGCCGCACGCCCAGGGGGTCGCGCACGCCGATCAGCTTGGTGCGGGTCATGGCGATGACGGAAAACGCCCCCTCGATCCGGCGCAGCGCGTCCTTCATCCGTTCAGGGATGTTACGCTGGATCGAGCGCGCCATCAGGTGGATGATGCATTCGCTGTCGCTGCCCGACTGGAAGATCGAGCCACGCTCGATCAGCTCGCGGCGCAGTGCGGCGGCGTTGGTGATGTTGCCGTTATGCGCGATGGCGCAGCCGCCCATGGCGAATTCGCCGAAAAAGGGCTGGACGTCGCGGATCGCGGCGCCCTTGGCGCCTGCGGTGGAATAGCGGACATGCCCGATGGCCAAGGGGCCGGGCAGGGTCTCCATCAGCGACTGTTTGGTGAAATTGTCGCGCACATAGCCAAAGCGATGGGCGCTGTTGAAACCGCTGTCGGGGTGATGGGCGACGATGCCGCCGGCTTCCTGCCCGCGGTGCTGAAGCGCATGCAGTCCCAGCGCGACGAAATTCGCCGCTTCGGCAACGCCGATCACGCCATAGACACCACATTCCTCGTGCAGGCGATCGGCGTCGAAGGGATCGGCAAGAAAGGGGCGGTCAGCTTCCATCTGGCAATCCGATCCTGCGCGGTTGGCTTACGACCGCTTACATAGGGTGGCAGTTGCGGAAAGTCACGCCCCAACCACCCCAGTTTCTTCGCCTCAGTTGCTGGGCGCGGGCGCGTCGGTCGCAGGCGCATCCGTTGTGGTTCCATCTGCGGCCCCATCTGCAGCCGGTGCATCGGTGCCGGCGTCCGACGGCGTGGTGGCGGTGGGGGTGGCATCCGGGCGCGGGCAGGTGCTGACCAGCTCCTCATACCGGCGCACGATCCAGTCGGGCGCCTGATCGGGGATGTTCTTGTCCACATCGCCCTGAAGCCGCGCGAAAATCTGCGCCGAGCGGGAATTGTCGATGGACGCCACGCGCTGGGTCGCCAGAACCCGGTCATAGACGATGAAGGCCACCGCGATCAGCAGGATGCCGCGCGCGACCCCGAACAGAAACCCCAGTCCCTGATCAATGCCGCCCACCGCCGAACGCTGTACGACCGAGGAAAACAGCGGCGTCAGGATCGAGAACACCACCAGCGCCAGGGCGAAGACCGCCGCGAAACCCGCGATGGTCGCCAGTTCGCAGCTTTTATCCAGAACCGAATCCAGCCCGGGGATCTGCGCGACCAGCGGCCGGGCCTGGGTGGCGAACAGAAAGGCCAGAACGGCCGCTCCGATCCAGCCTGCGATCGACAGCGATTCGCGGACAAAGCCGCGGCTGTAGGCAAGGATCGCAGACAGGATGATGACGACAGCGACGATGCCGTCGACAAAGGTGAAACCGTCCATAACTCACGCCCTCTTCGCGCTTTTTCCGTGCGGCGCCCGATGCTTATCCAGCACCGAAGGTTTCGCCGACGAAACTTGTTAGGTCGGAAATGCGGCAAATCCGCATCCCCGCCACGCCTTCGGCCTTTTGGGCCTCGGGCGCGATTGCCTGCGAGAAACCAAGTTTCTGCGCCTCTTTCAACCTGTTTTCGGCCTGAGCCACCGGACGTAGGGCCCCGGACAGGCTGATTTCGCCAAAAATGACGCAATCTGCGGGCAGCGCGTGGTCTTCGCGCGCCGATAACAGCGCCGCGGCGATGGCAAGATCGGCGGCGGGCTCCATCACCCGCATGCCGCCCGCGACGTTCAAGAATACGTCAAGTCCCGCGAACGGGATGCCGCAGCGCGATTCCAGCACCGCAAGGATGGTGCTGACCCGGCCGCCGTCAAGCCCGACCACGGTGCGGCGCGGGCTGGCCAGCGTCGAGGGCGCGACCAGTGCCTGGATCTCGGTCAGCACCGGGCGCGTGCCCTCGATCCCGGCGAAAACCGCGCTGCCGGGGACCGGGCCGCCGCGTTCGGATAGAAACAGCGCCGAGGGGTTCGCGACCTCGGCCAGACCGCCGCCGGTCATCTCGAAGACGCCGATCTCGTCGGCGGGGCCGAAGCGGTTCTTGACGGCGCGTAGGATGCGGAACTGATGGCCGCGCTCGCCCTCGAAATAAAGCACGGTGTCGACCATGTGTTCGACCACGCGGGGGCCGGCGATCTGGCCGTCCTTGGTCACATGGCCGACGATGATCACCGCGACGCCCCGGCGCTTGGCGAAGGTCACAAGCTCATGCGCGGCGGCGCGGACCTGAGCGACGGAACCCGGTGCGGCCTCGACCGTGTCGGACCACAGCGTCTGAATGGAATCGATCACCGCCACGTCGGGGCGTTCCGCGTCCAGCGTCGTCAGGATGTCGCGCAGCGCGGTTTCCGCGCCAAGCCGCACCGGCGCATCCGCCAGCCCCAGCCGTTGCGCGCGCATCCGCACCTGCGCCGCCGCTTCCTCGCCCGAAATATAGACCGCGTTCAGCCCGGCCCGCGCGAAGGCGGCCGCACCTTGCAGAAGCAGGGTCGATTTGCCGATGCCCGGATCGCCGCCGACCAGAATCGCCGATCCCGCCACCAGCCCGCCGCCCAGCACGCGGTCAAGTTCGGCCATGCCGGAACGGGTGCGCGGCGGCGGCGGCTCATCCGTCGACAGGCCGGTCAGCGCGACGGCGCGGCCCTTGGCGGCGCCCAGACCACGCGACGGGCCGGTGCTGAGCGGCGCCTCCTCGACAATGGTGTTCCACGCCCCGCAGGCGTCACAGCGCCCCGCCCATTTCTTATGTGCGGCGCCGCAGGCGGTGCAGGTGAAGGCGGTCGATATTCTGGCCATGATCCCCCGGTTCCGCCTTATCGCGAGCCAAGCCCGGTGCGCATCATCAGCCGCCGCAGGCCGGGCAGCGCATAAATGCCTTCAAGGGCAAGCGCCCGCAGATCGCGCAACGGCCGTGACCGCACCATGCTGACGCGGTTCAGCGCGTCGATGCCGGCCAGTCGCAGCGCGGCCTCGGGGCGGCGGTGGCGATCATAGGCGTCAAGCCCGGCGGCGGCGCCGGGGCCGTGTTCGCGGGTCAGTTCCAGCAGCGCGCCAAGATCGGCAAGGCTCATGTTCAGACCCTGCGCGCCGATCGGCGGCACGACATGCGCGGCCTCGGCGATCAGGGCGGTGCGCGGCCCCGAGAACCGCGCGGCGATCTGGGCGATGATCGGCCAGACGCTCAGCTTCGTGGCCTGGGTCAGATGCCCGAGCACACCGGCGGAACGCGCGTTCAGCGCCTTGGCGAATTCGTTGCGGGGCAGGGCGGCGAGACGCTGGATTTCGGGGCCGCGATCCATCCAGACCACGGCCGACTGCGGCTGGCCGTCGCGGTCGGGAAGCGGCACCAGCGTGAAGGGGCCGCCGCTGCGATGCACCTCGGTCGAGATGTTGTCATGCGGCTTTTCATGGGTCACCGCAAAGGCAAGCGCCTTCTGGCCATAGCGGATCACGCTTGTGCCGATGTTCAGCGCCTGCCGCATGGCCGAGTTGCGGCCGTCCGCGGCGACGACCAGCCGGGGGTGCAGGACCTGCCCGTCACTCAGCGTCACGATGGCGGTCTGGTCGCGCGTGACCAGCCCCTTGGTCCCCGTGCCGGGCCGAAACGCGACATTCGGCATCTCGGCCAGCCGGGCGGTAATCTCGCGCCGCAAAAGCCAGTTTTGCAGGTTCCACGCGAACGGCTGGTCGGACAGATCGGCGGCATCGAAATCGCGGGTCACGCGCGGCGCGGGCGTGTCGCCCCCCGCATCGACGATCCGCATCACCCGCAGGGGCGTCGCATGCGGGGCCAGCCGGTCCCAAAGCCCCGCGTTCGCCAGAACCGGGATCGAGGGTTGCAGGAACGCCGTGCTGCGCAGATCGGCCCCCGCCGCGCCCTCATCGGTGACAGGGGGGGTGGGGTCGACGCAGATCACACGAAACCCCAGCGCCCCGAAACCCGCCGCGGCGATCAGCCCGGCGACGCCGCCGCCCGAGATCAAGACATCGCAATCAGCCGCATCCCCGGTCATGCCAATAACCCCCGCAGGAACGCCGTCAGGTCCCGGGTCTGGTGCCGGACATGCGGGCCGTGATCGCCCGCTATTCCGTCGGGCAGATGGCCGCCGGGGCCGACAAGAACGGTCTGCATCCCGGCCCGGTGAGGGACCTCGAGATTGCGGGGATCGTCTTCGAACATCGCGGCACGGGTGGGGTCCAACCCCTGCGCCCGCCAGACGAAATCATAGGCGCGGGCATCGGGTTTGGGATGAAACCCGGTTTCCTCGACGCCATAAAGCGTGTCGAACATGTCCAGCCCGCGATGCGCCAGAACCTGCGCCGCATAACGGATATCGGCATTGGTGTGAACGATCTTGGTGCCGGGCAGGGCGCGGATCGCCTGCGCAAGTTCGGGGTCGGGGCGCAGCACCGAAAAGTCGATGGCGTGGACATCGGCCAGATAGGCCTGCGGCTCGGTCCCGTGTTCCGCCATCATCCCGGCAAGCGTGGTGCCATAGCGCCGCCAATAGTCGCGCCGCAGCCCGTCCGCCTGATCGCGGTCGACCCCCAGCGCATTCATCACATGGGCGATCATGCGCTGCTCGATCTGATCGAACAGCCGCGCCTCGGGCGCATAAAGGGTGTTGTCCAGATCGAAGATCCAGGTCGTGACGCCGTCGAAATCCATGCTGCGGACCCTAGCCGCGCCGCAAGCCGCTTGCAATCCGGGCCGCGCCACAGCAGCATCCGGTTCATGCGCGAAGATGCCTATTCCCTGATCCTGTCGGCCATCGAGGATGGCGTTTTCCGACCCGGCGACCGGCTAGTCGAAAGCGAACTGGCCGAGCGTTTCGGGGTATCCCGCACGCCGGTGCGCGAGGCTTTGCAGCGGCTGGAAACCCAGGCCATGCTGACCCGTGACGGGCGCAGCCTGATCGTCTCGTCGCTGGACCACAACCAGATCGCCGAGCTGTATACCGTGCGCGCCGAGCTGGAGGCGCTGGCCGCCCGCCTTGCCGCCCGCCACGCCACGCCCGAGGAGATCCGGGTGCTGTTCGAACTGGTCCGGCAGGATCAGGCGGTGATCGGCGACCCGCCGCTCATGGCCCGGGCAAACCGCCGGTTTCATCACCAGATACATCTGGCAAGTCACAACAGGTTTTTGGTGCAGCAGCTTGAAATGGTGCAAAAAACCATGGCGTTGATGGTGCGGAGCACGCTTGCCGCCGAGGGCCGGGGCCAGATCGCGCTGGGTGAGCACAAGGCGATCGTCGAGGCAATCGCGGCGGGCGATTCATCGGCGGCCGAAACGGCGCTGCGCGACCATATCTCGAACGCTTTCGAGACCCGGCTGATACAGGGGGCGAATATGGGTGGGGATAAGGAACCGTCGAATCATTGATCGACGGGGCCGTTTCAGCCCTGATCGCGCGATGTGGAATTTGGCGGAATGCGGGAACCGTCATTCAACGCCTTACAGGAAAGATCATGGAACAACGGATGAACCGGACCGATCGCGAGGTTGCGCTGGTAACCGGGTCCACCTCGGGTATCGGTTCGGCGATCGCGCGGCGGCTGGTCGATGAGGGCCTGTTTGTCATCCTGCATTCAAGAGGGTCTGCCGAGAAAGGCGCCACATTCGCAGCCGAGCTTGGTCACGCAGCTTATATTCAGGCCGATCTGTCGCATGAGGCCGAAAGAGTCAGGCTTATATCCGAGGTCATCGCCCTTGCCGGCAGGCTGGACGTTCTGATCAACAATGCTGGTATCAGCGGACTGATTCCGCATGATGACCTTGCGGCGGCAAGCCCGGACATCTGGCGCGCGTTATATGAGGTCAATGTGATCGCGCCCTTTCAACTCATCGCCCTAAGCGAAACCTATTTGCGCGCATCGGCACAGAGGAATGGCCGCGCCTGCGTCATCAATATCAGTTCGCACGCCGGTGTGCGGCCAAAGGGCGGATCAATCCCCTATGCGGCGACCAAGGCCGCGCTCAATCACGTGACACGCCTTCTTGCCCGGTCGCTCGGACCCGAGATCAGGGTGAACGCGGTCGCGCCCGGTCTTGTCGACACGCCGTTGACCGCCGATTGGACCGAGGCGCAGGCGCTGTGGCGGGCGAAGTCGCCGATGAAAAGGGCGGCACGTCCTGAAGATATTGCTCAGGCGGTAATGCTGCTGCTGAACGCCGATTATATCACCGGGGAAATTCTGCTGTCGGATGGTGGTCTGAACCTTACCTAGCCGAGATACGGATGCGCGGGTGTTTGGGCAAAACCATGATCCGTCGTGCACGAAAGGTTTGTCCGGCATCGCGGCCCGGCAGGGCGCAAACAAAAAAGCCGGGGTTTCCCCCGGCCCTTTGTCCGCTCAGCGTAACCCCGGCTTACGCCAGCGCCTTGTTCAGATATTCATCGACCTTTTCCAGATAGCCCATGGTGGTCAGCCATTTCTGTTCCGGGCCGACCAGCAGCGCCAGATCCTTGGTCATATAGCCGTCCTCGACCGCCTGAACGGTCACCCGCTCCAGTGTTTCGGCAAAGCGCAGCAGTTCGGCGTTGTCGTCCAGCTTCGCGCGGTGCTTCAGGCCGCCGGTCCAGGCATAGATCGACGCGATCGAGTTGGTCGAGGTCTCCTTGCCCTTTTGATGCTCACGATAGTGGCGGGTGACGGTGCCGTGGGCGGCCTCGGATTCGACGGTTTTCCCGTCCGGCGTCATCAGCACCGAGGTCATAAGCCCCAGCGAGCCGAAACCCTGCGCGACGGTGTCCGACTGCACGTCGCCGTCATAGTTCTTGCAGGCCCAGACATAGCCGCCCGACCATTTCAGGCTCGAGGCGACCATGTCGTCGATCAGCCGGTGCTCATAGGTCAGGCCGGCGGCCTTGAATTTGTCGGCGAATTCGGCGTCGAAGATTTCCTGGAAGATGTCCTTGAAGCGGCCGTCATAGGCTTTCAGGATGGTGTTCTTGGTCGACAGATACAGCGGGAAGCCGCGCTGCAAGGAATAGTTCATGCTGGCGCGGGCGAAATCGCGGATCGAGGGGTCAAGGTTGTACATGCCCATCACCACGCCCGCGTCGGGGGCCTGGAATACCTCGCGCTCGATCACCTCGCCGTCGTCGCCGACGAATTTGAGCGTCAGGCTGCCCTTGCCGGGAAAGCGGAAGTCGGTGGCACGGTACTGATCGCCAAAGGCGTGGCGGCCGACGACGATCGGTTTGGTCCAGCCCGGCACCAGACGCGGCACGTTCTTGCAGATGATCGGCTCGCGGAAGATCACCCCGCCAAGGATGTTGCGGATGGTGCCGTTCGGGCTGCGCCACATCTGCTTCAGCCCGAATTCCTCGACCCGCGCCTCGTCCGGGGTGATGGTCGCGCATTTGACGCCGACGCCGTATTCCTTGATCGCGTTGGCGGCGTCGACGGTGATCTGGTCATCGGTGCGGTCGCGTTCCTCGATGCCCAGATCGTAATATTTCAGGTCGATGTCCAGATAGGGCAGGATCAGCTTTTTCTTGATGAAGTCCCAGATGATCCGCGTCATCTCGTCGCCGTCCAGCTCCACGACGGGGTTTGCTACCTTGATCTTGGACATACAGGGATCCCTTTGAGGCAATGATGTTGTGTTCGGCGGTGTTCTAGCTGCAATCGCAGGGGAAAGAAAGTCCGGTATGCCAAGGTATGCACCGCCTGCCGGCGGGGACGGTTCGGGGACGTTTCAACGGCGGTTCCGGACCCCGGGCGAACCCGTCACGCGCCCGCGGGATGTGCATTTCTTTGTAACGTTAATATTAAATTTCAATTATTTGAACGAAAACATAATCATTTTCTTGTCGTGATGCCACATCGCTGTTAGCGGGACCCCGACCTGCGGATTCCGCCGGGAATAATTCAGATGGAGGGTATGATATGGCTGACGCGACCTACAGAATGATTCATATCGGCAAAATGGCCGATTGGGACGTCGATGAGGATTCGGCGGGTCCGCGCTATGACGCCGAGCGGGCGTTCAGCACGGTCAGAGGTCAGACCTACGGGTCAAATACCGATCCGCTTTATGACCATGTCGTCGAGGTGACGCTTCACGATACGTCGACGAACGGGATCGTGCTGAACAACGCGCCCGGCGCGCAGGAACGCATCAGCTATACCCTGAACGGGAATAATTATTCGTATGAAATCGACAGCACCATCCGGGTGCGCAATGTCGTCCTGACCCAGCAATACCCCGACGGCTCGCTGCACACCGTGACCACGGTCGCGCGGTTGTTTCAGGATACCAGCGGCAACGTGTTCATGATGCCGCCCCCGGTCAACGGCGGCGAAAGCGGCGAGGTGGCCAGCGTCACGACCTATCCGATCGTCAGCATCCAGCTTCCGAGTTCCGCCGGCACGAACGGCAGCAATTATGTAACCGCCTTCACCGCGGTGGACTCGGTTCGATATGATCTGGCGCAATTCCTGCTTTGTTTCTGTAACGGAACGGCAATTGCGACGGAAAACGGCGAAAAGCCGGTCGAGGATATTCGGGTCGGCGATATGGTCATGACCCGCGACAATGGGCTTCATCCGGTGCGCTGGATCGGCATGCGCCGAATAGACGATGTGGAAATGCAGGCGGATGCCAAACTGCGCCCGTTCGTCATTCGCACCGGGGCGCTTGGTAAAAATATGCCGTCGTCCGATCTGTATCTGTCGCGGCAGCATCGCGTGCTGGTGCGTTCGCATATCGCCGTCAAAATGTTCGACACCGAGGAGCTGCTGGTTCCGGCGGTCGCGTTGACCGGCATTCCGGGCATCGAGGAAGTGGCGTCAGGGCCGGGCGTGACCTATTTCCACCTCATGCTGGAAAACCACGAAATCGTGTTCGCCAATGGTGCCGAGGCCGAGACGCTGTATCCCGGCCCGCAGGTGATCGAATCGCTCAGCCCCGCCGCGGCCGAGGAGATTTTCACCATCTTCCCGGCGTTGCGCGGTTCGACCGACAGCGTTCCGGCGGCGCGGCCCATGGTGTCGGGCAGCCGTGCGCGCGGGCTTGCGCGGCGTCATATCCGCAACGCCCATCCGCTGGTGAATTAGCCCGGCGTGGGCAGCCCGGGGCCAAAGCCGGTCCGGGTGGTTCCGGGCGCCCCGTGCTTTGCCGGTCGGCCGCCTGACGGGCCGGCAGTGGTCCCAATGAAAAAAGGCGCCTGTGACGGGCGCCTTTCATCGTTTCGCCGCGGATCATTCCGTCAGCGGGTGTTTTCCGTCAGCCGCCGCCGCACGTAAGCCTGAACCGTGTCGATCATCGGTTTCATATGCGCCTCATCATCGCGGAAGAAATGATCGGCGCCCTCGACTTCCTCGTGCGAAATGGTGATGCCCTTCTGCTCGCGCAGCTTGGCGACCAGATTGGCGGTGTCTTTCGGCGGCGCCACGCGGTCGGCGGTGCCGTTGATGATCAGCCCGGACGAGGGGCAGGGGGCGAGAAAGCTGAAATCATAGACATTGGCCTGCGGGGCGACGCTGATGAAGCCGGTGATCTCGGGCCGGCGCATCAGCAGTTGCATCCCGATCCAGGCGCCAAAGCTGAAACCCGCGACCCAACAATGCTTCGAATTGGGGTTCATCGCCTGCAGATAATCCAGCGCCGAGGCGGCATCGGACAATTCGCCGATGCCCTGATCATATTCGCCCTGCGACCGGCCGACGCCGCGAAAGTTGAAACGCATCACCGTGAAGCCGATGCGGTGAAAGGCGTAATGCAGGTTATAGACGACGCGATTGTTCATCGTGCCGCCATATTGCGGATGGGGATGCAGGATGATCGCAATGGGCGCATCCGAGATGGGCTGCGGGTGATAGCGCCCCTCGAGACGACCATCGGGACCGGGGAAAATCAGTTCGGGCATATGCAAAACTCGCGGAATGACGGCCATTCTTGACGGGAAGGACCGCAGGATTTAGTCATCAGCCAAGGTGGGCACGCGCATCGCAGATCGCAAGCACCGATCGCAAGCGCCGTGGCCAAAGCGACCCGACCGGGGGTGGTTAGCCGATGCCGGACCCTGCCGTCAAGAAACAGCGGCCAGCGGCCCAAGGGGGAATAGATGAAGCTGTCGACCAAAGGGCGCTATGCGACGGTGGCGCTGGTCGATCTGGCCACCGCCGGCGGGGCCGAGCCGACCTCTCTGGCCGATATTTCGCGGCGTCAGGACATCTCGCTTCCGTATCTGGAGCAGCTTTTCGTGCGCCTGCGCCGGGCCGGTCTGGTGGAATCGGTGCGCGGTCCGGGCGGCGGCTATCGTCTGACCCGCGCGCCCGAGACGATCCGCCTGGCCGAGGTTCTGGCGGCGGTCGATGAAACCGTCAGCGCGCTGCATGTGGGGGCCGGCGCCTCGGGCGGGTCGTCGGGGTCGCTGGCGCAATCGCTGTCGAACCGGCTGTGGCAAAGCCTGTCGGCGCATGTCTATGTGTTCCTGCACAACACCACGCTTGCCGATGTGTCCAAGAACGCGCTGTTGCCCTGTCCGGCCGTGCCCTCGCTATTGTCGGTGGTCGACGAATAGGACCGCGCGGATCAGCCGTCCCAGTCCGCCGCGCCGCTGCCCACCGCCTCGGCCAATGTCGGGATTTTCGCCTCGGCCAGTTTCCGGTCAAGCCCGCGCGCGATTTCCGTGGCCAGCGAAAACCCCTCCCAGATCAGCGCCGAATAGATCTGCACCGCCGCGGCACCGGCCCTGATCTTTTGCCAGGCGTCATCGGTCGAGGCGATCCCGCCCACGCCGATCAGCGGCATGCGTCCCCCGACCAGCCGGTAAAGCCGGGCCAGCACCCGGGTCGAGCGGTCCAGCAGCGGCCGCCCCGACAGCCCGCCCGCTTCGCCGCGCTGCGGATCACGCAGGCCGTCGCGCGACAGGGTGGTGTTTGTGGCGATGATCCCGTCAAGCCCCGCGCCCATGACCACGGCGGCCAGATCGGCAAGTTCCGCGTCGGTGAGGTCGGGGGCGATCTTGACGAACAGCGGCACCCGCCGGGGCAGCGCGTCACGCGCGGCGATCACACCCGCCAGCAGACGGTCCAGCGCCGCCGCCCCCTGAAGATCGCGCAGTTTTTCGGTGTTGGGCGATGAGACGTTGACGGTCAGGAAATCGGCCGAGGCGCCGGCGATCCGCACCACCTCGGCGAAATCGGCGGCTCGGTCGGCGCTGTCCTTGTTGGCGCCGATATTCAGGCCGACCGGCACGCCTTTGGGCCGCGCCGCAAGGCGGTCGGCGATGGCGCCCGCGCCCTGATTGTTGAAGCCGAAGCGGTTGATGATGGCGCGGTCCGGCGTCAGCCGGAACAGCCGTGGCCGGGGATTGCCGGGTTGCGGCCGGGGCGTGGCGGCGCCGACCTCCAGAAAACCAAAGCCCGCGCGCATCAGCGGTGCCACGGCGCGGGCATTCTTGTCGTAACCGGCGGCGAGCCCGACCGGGTTCGGCAGGTCCATTCCCGCCAGCCGCGAGCCCAGCCGGTCGCTGGTGAAGGGGCCGGGCAAGGGGACCAGACGGGCCTGCAAGGCACGGATCGACAGATCATGCGCCCGTTCGGGGTCCATCCGGTGCAGCGCCGCCAGCCCCATCCGTTCCCACATCGTCATGCCAGTGCTCCGAAATCGTGAACGCCGTCGCGCAGGGGCAGGGGGCGCGACCAGATCACCTCGGACATGCGCAAGGGGCGGTAGAGATGCGGGAAAAGCGCACCGCCGCGTGAGACCTCCCACCGCAGGTCGGGGCCGAGCCGGTCGGCGTCGACCGCGACCAGCCACAACCCTTCCGCGCCGGCGAAATGCTTGGCGGCGGTATCCTGCGCCTGCCCGGCGGTCGAAAAGTGAATGAACCCGTCGGCCAGATCCACCGGCGCGCCCGAGGTCAGGCCGTCGGCCTGCATCTGCGCCCATTCATCGCGCCGGAAAATCTTGTAGATCAGCATGTGCACCCCTTTCCATCGGCCCCTGATAGGACCAAGTCGCGCCGCCATCAACTTGCCGTCATGGGTTTGACCCCGGCGCCCTTTGTCCGCATGATCCCGCCGACAACCCCACCAACCCCGATGGCGGAGAATTCCATGACTCGTTTCACGCAACGTTTCCCGACGCGTTCCATGACCCGTTTGCTGATGACCTCGGCCGCAGCATTGACCCTGACCGCCGGTGTCGCGCGGGCCGAATACACGCTGCATGTCCTGCATATCAACGATTTTCACAGCCGGATGGAACCGATCAACGCTTTCGACAGCACCTGCGATGCGGAAACCGAAGCCAAGGGCGAATGTTTCGGCGGCGTCGCCCGGCTTGCCACCAAGATCAACGAGTTGCGCAAGGAGCTTGAGGACAAGGGCGAGAATGTCATCGTGCTGGACGCGGGGGACCAGTATCAGGGCAGCCTGTTCTATACGACCTACAAGGGCAAGGATACGGTCGAGTTCATGAACGACATCGGTTTCGACGCGATGACGGTCGGCAACCATGAATTCGATGACGGCCCCGAGGGGCTCAAGGTCCTGCTGGACGGGGCGAAGTTTCCGGTGGTTTCGGGAAATCTCGACCTGTCGCAGTCGAATGTCCTGAAAGACAAGGTGAAAGATACCCTGACGCTGGACGTGGGCGGTGAAAAGATCGGCATCGTCTCGGCCTTGGCGATGGATACGCCGGAAACGGCCTCACCCGGCCCGAACGTGATCTTTCAGGACGACATGGAAAGTCTCAAGGGCGACGTGCAGGCGCTGACCGACGCGGGCGTGAACAAGATCATCGCCCTGACCCACACCGGTTATGTGCGCGACCAGCAGTTCGCCGCCGAGGTGCCCGGGCTGGATGCGGTGGTCGGGGGGCATTCGCATACGCTTCTGGGCGATATGGAGGGCGCGGCCGGTCCCTATCCGACGATGGTCAAGGGGGCCGACGGGGTCGATGTGCCGGTGGCGACGGCCTATTCCTATTCCAAATATCTGGGCCATCTTATCCTGACGTTCGACGACTCGGGCAAGCTGATCAAGACCGAGGGCGCGCCGATCCTGCTGGACAGTTCGGTCACGCCTGACCCGAAGATCGCCGCCCGGGTCAAGGAAATGGCCGCCCCCATCGAAGAGCTGAAGCAAAAGCAGGTGGCCGAGATCGCCGCCCCCATCGACGGCGCCCGCGAAAACTGCCGGCAAAAGGAATGCGAGATGGGCAATGCCGTGGCCGACGCCATGCTGGCGCGGGTCAAGGATCAGGGCATGACCATCGCCATCGAGAACGGCGGCGGTTTGCGCGCCTCGATCGACCAGGGGCCGGTGACCATGGGCGAGGTGCTGAGCGTGCTGCCGTTCCAGAACACCCTGTCCACCTTCGAGGCGACCGGCGCCACCATCGTCAAGGCGCTGGAAAACGGTGCCAGCCAGTATGAGGAGCAGGCCGGCCGTTTCGCGCAGGTCGCCGGGCTGAAATATACCGTCGACCCCGCCGCCCCCGTCGACAGCCGGATCAGCGACGTGATGGTGCGTGAAGGTGACGGCTGGGTGCCCATCGACCGGGCCAAGACCTATGGCGTGGTGACCAACAACTATGTCCGCAATGGCGGCGACGGGTTCAAGGTTTTCGAGACCGAGGGCAAGAACGCCTATGACTTCGGTCCCGATCTGGCCGATGTGCTGGCGGATTACCTCGCCAAGGCCGGCCCGAACTGGAAGCCGGTCATCGACGGCCGCATCACGGTGAAATAAGCCGCGCCAATCCGGCCCGCCGCGCCGAACGCCGGGCGTCCGCCGATCCGGTCAGGACACCAGCGCCTTGCGGTTTCGCGCATGGCGCGCGGCAAGCTGGCGGGCCTGCGCACCCTTTGCAAAGGGGCGCGCGCCGGATGGCAGCCCGGTCCCGCCGATCCCGAGTTCGGGGAACAGCGCCAGTATCTCGCGGCGCTGGGAAACGGTCAGGGCGTTCAGCGCCCCGGGGCCGGTGAAAAGCGATTCCGTCCAGCAGCCGTCCGACAGGACCAGTTCGTGCCGGTCGAAAAGCATATGCATATAGGTGACGCCGCGCGCGTCCCGCAAAACGGTGATGCCGGGCAAGCCGACCAGATGCTTGGCCGCCACCAGCACCTCATCCGTGCCGAACATCCGCGCCGCGATGGTCGAACGCAGCCAGACCCGATGCTGGGGCGAAACGGTCAGGTCCCGCGCCGGCAACGGCCCGTCCGCAGCCCGACCCAGCGCGCCCTTGCGGATCAGGATCGGATACAGGTTCGGCTGCAGGTCCAGATCATGGCCCGACAGCGACCGCCCGCCGATCCAGCGCAGCGGCCGGGGACCGTTGTCGCGGGTCAGCACCAGATCACCCGGCAAAAGCGTCTCGATCGGGCGATCACCGCCCGGCGTGGCGATCAGCGTGCCGGTCGCGAAACACGGCACCGCGGCCGGAGGGTTATAGTTCTGCGATGCCGGGGGATTGGTGTTCTCGGTCACCTTCATATAGGTGCGCGCCGGATCGAACGGCGGCGCATCACCGACCGGAAACACCAGCACGACATGCTTCTGGCCCATCGCCTGCACGCTGCCCGTATCGCTTTCCGTGAACGGCATCGACATGTAATAGCGATAGCTCTGGCCGTCGATCTCGGTCTCCATGATCGCGCCGTTCTGATAGCCGATGACGGTTCCCGCGGGCCAGGTCTCGGACCAGCCGTCGCCCGACCAGGTCACCGCATCCGTCAGCACCTGATCATAGTCAAAGCCGGCATAGCGTGCCCGGTCAAAGCCGGCATCGTCGTCGGTAATGCGCAGGCTGGTGACCGTGTCGGTCGCGAAACTCATCTCCTCATATTGGATGAAGGGCGTATTCGTTCCGGAAACGACATAAAACGCATCCTTCAGAATGACGGCCGTTACCTCAGACATTTCCGCCTGCCCCTTTGACTGTCGCTTAATTCATTATTCTTGGTTAACGATTGCACGTTAAAGTTGAATAAATCGTTAACGCAAGAAGAAAGTGTGGCGTTACCAGCATAACAATCCAGAATTGTGCCGGTCGCGTGTGGACTTGATCCCGGCACGCCGCCCGCCTAAAGACGGGCGCAGAATTTTCCGGCCCGGCGGTCACGCCCGTGGCCGCTTTGACGAAGGATCACGCGCTATGGCAGGCCATTCCAAATGGGCGAACATCCAGCACCGCAAGGGGCGGCAGGATGCGATACGCTCGAAGCTGTTTTCCAAGCTGGCCAAGGAAATCACCGTCGCCGCCAAGATGGGCGACCCGGACCCCGACAAAAACCCGCGGCTGCGGCTTGCCGTGAAGGAAGCGAAAAGCCAGTCGGTGCCAAAGGACGTCATCGACCGCGCGATCAAGAAATCCATGGGCGGGGACGCCGAAAACTATGACGAGATCCGGTATGAGGGTTATGGCCCCAACGGCATCGCCATCATGGTCGAGGCGATGACCGACAACCGCAACCGGACGGCCTCGAACGTGCGGTCCTATTTCACCAAATACGGCGGCGATCTGGGGCAGACCGGCTCGGTCGCGTTCATGTTCGACCGCGTGGGCGAGATCAAATATCCGCTGGCGGCGGGCGACGCCGATACCGTCATGCTGGCGGCGATCGAGGCCGGCGCGGATGACGTGGAATCCGATGAGGAAGGCCATTGGATCTATTGCGCCGACACCGCCCTGAACGAGGTTTCGACCGCGCTCGAAGCCAGCCTTGGCGAATCCGAGACCGCCAAGCTGATCTGGAAACCGCAGGCGCCGACCGAAATCGACCTTGATACCGCGCAGAAGCTGATGAAGCTGATCGAGGCGCTGGAGGACGACGACGACGTTCAGAACGTGACCGGCAATTTCGACCTGTCCGAGGAAGTCGCGGCACAGCTTTAACCCGCCGCCGGGGTGTCGGAACCGGTCAGGGCCGCAGGATCTCTGTGGCCCGTTTTCTTATCCGCCGGGTCAGCGGCACCAGCGCCGTCGCCATCGCCCGGCTGACCTGCCAGTAAAGCGCCACATACATCGGCCGGTCGGGGACCAGCGGTATCAGCGCGCCGCTCGCCCGCGCGGCATCCGACATCATGTCGGGGATCATGCCCCAGCCCAGACCCAGTTCGACGATCCGGGCAAAGGCCTCGGACGAGGGCACCATATGGCCGGTCAGGTGCAGCCGCGTGCCCGCCACCGCCTCGGCCCAACGCGCCTGCAGCCCATCCTTGCTGTTGAAGGTGACGCAGGGCGCGGCGGCAAAGGCATCCGCGGCGGCACCGGCATCCGTAGCGGCGCCAAAATACCTTGCCCTGAACGCAGGTGTGGCCAGCGCCTGATAGCGCATCGCACCCAGATCGAAACTGTCGCAGCCGGGCACCGGCGCCGGTTGCGAGGTGATGGCGGCAGAGACCTGTCCGCGCCGCAGCCATTCGGCAGCATGGTCCTGATCGTCGACGACGAGATCGTAAAGCACCGGCAGCGCCGGCAGGACCGCCGGGAACCAGGTCGCCAGACTGTCGGCGTTGACCGCGATGCGCAGGCTTGCCGGGCCGTCGGCCGGCCGCATGTCGTCGTCAAGCCGCTGTTCCAGCAACCGCACCTGATCGAAATGCTGGACCAGCCGCAGACCGGCCTCGGTCCCCGTGGCGGGCGTCCCGCGCCGGACCAGAACCGCGCCCAGCCGTTCCTCCAATGCCTTGATGCGTTGCGAGACGGCCGAGGGCGTGATGCCAAGCGCCGCCGCCGCGGCATCGAAAGTGCCGCGCCGGATGACATGGGCCAATGCGGCCAGCGCGGCATAGTCGTGCATTAGAAATACTTAAATCGCATCATATTTTTTAATTTGATTGAACTGGCGCCGTCACGCAAGAACCTTCTGCACATCAGAAACGGAGCCGCGGGTGAATTCCTATCTGGCCGGTCTGGGCACCGGATTGTCGCTGATACTGGTCATCGGGGCGCAGAACGCCTTTGTCCTGAAACAGGGCCTGCTGCGGCAGCATGTGTTCTGGGTCTGCCTGTTCTGCGCGCTCTCGGATGCGGTGCTGATCTCTCTGGGGGTGGGGGGTGCGGGTATTATCGCCGCGCAGGCGCCGGTCGCCATGCAGGTGATGCGCTGGGGCGGCGCGGCATTTCTGATCTGGTATGGCGCGCGGGCGTTTCGCGCCGCATGGCGGGGGGATACGGCGTTGCGCGCCGGGCGCGGCGGCGGGGCCACGCTGGCCGCGACCATCGGCACCGTGGCGGCGCTGACCTGGCTGAACCCCCATGTCTGGCTTGATACGGTGGTTCTGCTGGGCGCGGTATCGGCCAGCCACGAAGGCGCGCCGTTTGCCGCCGGTGCGATCACCGCGTCGTTTCTGTTCTTCTTCGCGCTTGGCTATGGCGCGCGGCTGCTGGCCCCGGTCTTTCGCCGCCCCCGCGCGTGGCAGGTGCTGGACGCCGCGATCGGCGTGATCATGTGGTCGATCGCGCTTGGCCTGATCCTGACCGGCTAAGCCAGCATCGAGGCCAGCCGGCGCAGCGCCAGCAGATAGCCATCGGTGCCGCAACCCGCGATCACGCCATCGGCGCGGGCGCTGACAAAGGAGTGGTGGCGAAACGCCTCGCGCTTGTGGATGTTCGAGATATGAACCTCGATCACCGGCCCGTCAAAGGCGTTCAGCGCGTCCAGAATGGCGACCGACGTATGGCTGTAGGCGGCGGGGTTGATCACGATCCCCGCCGCATCCTGCCGCGCGGCCTGTATCATATCGACCAGCGCGCCTTCATGGTTCGACTGCTGAAACCGCAGGCTCAGCCCAAGTTCCGCCGCGAGGGTTTCGCACCGCGCCTGAACATCCGCCAGCGTCTCGGCACCATAGATTTCCGGCTGGCGCTGGCCCAGCAGGTTCAGGTTCGGACCGTTCAGGATCTGGATCAGGGGCATGGGCGGGGCCTTGTCGGTGATTGCGCGCGCGGATGCTAACCCGGCCGGGTGCGGAAAAGCCAGCGCGAAACCAAAGCCCTGCAATCGCCCCGATATTCATTGACTGTTAATTCTTCCCGCCTAGGCTGGATGCGTGAGTGCTTGGCGGGGTACATGGGCATGCCGTTTCTGCGCGACGTTCTGCGGCCGTTTGTCTGGCTTTTCGTCCTGTCGGGCGCCTTGGCGCTGGCGGGTTGCGGTGCCCCGGTCTCCACGACCGCCTCGGTCGATTCCGCTGCCGCGCCGGCCGCCGCGGCGAATTCGGTTGAGCGCGTCGCCATGGAATCCTCCCTTGGGACGCAATGGGGCGAGGGGGTGGAATCGCGCGCCCGCACGGTCGACCTGCGCCGCCAGAGTAACGAGCCGCTGGCCGTCAGCACGCTGCGCTATGCCGCGACGGCTTACCGGGGCGAACCTGTCCGCGAGATTCCGATCGCGAACGGACGGGTCGGGCTGCGGGTGTTAAGGGCCAACGGTACCCCTTGGCCGATCACGCGCGCGGCCGGGATCGACCACCTGCAGGGCCGGGTCGGGGAAAGCTATATCCTTGAATATCGGAACTATTCGACCTCGAACACCTATGAGATCGTGACCACCGTCGACGGGCTTGACGTGCTGAACGGCCGTCCGGGCAGTTTCCGGAACCGGGGCCATGTCCTGCGTCCCGGGCAGTCCGTCCGGATTGCCGGTTTCCGCAAAAGCCAGGCCGAGATCGCGGTTTTCCGGTTCTCGAACCCGGCCGATTCCTATGCTGCCAACAGCGCGGCGGGGTCGAGGGCGAATGTCGGTGTCATCGGCACGGCGGTTTTCGCGCTGATCGACCGCGCGGCTGCTTTGCCGCCGGGGCCGCGGCCCTGCATGGAACGCCCCTGCGCTTTTCCCGATGCACCGCGCGGCGACCAGCCGGGCTATGCCCCGCCGCCGGCCTATGCCGACTGATCGCCATCGGTTCGGCCTCCCTGCCGGCAGGGGCGCCCTTGCCGGCAATCGGGGGTCGCGGTGAAGGCGAGATCCGACCGCGCCTGACCGGCCCCGCAATCCGCGGCGTCGGCCCTTGCGCCCGCCCGGGCCTTGGGTTTTCTATGGCGGCATGAGCCAATCCGTCAGCCCCGCCGCCGCTATGACCGAAACCGCAAGGTCGAATGTCAGCGGCATCCTTTGGATGCTGCTTGCCGGTCTGGTCTTCGTCGGCATGAACGCCATCGTGCGGCATCTGGGCACCGCGCTGCCGGCGCCGCAATCCGCGTTTCTGCGGTTTCTGTTCGGGCTGATCTTCCTCTGCCCGGCGCTGGTCCCGATCCTGCGCACCGGCTTTTCTATGCCGATCTGGAAGCTGTTCGGCCTGCGCGGTGCGCTTCATGCCATCGGGGTGATGCTGTGGTTTTACGCCATGGCGCGCCTGCCCCTGGCCGAGGTGACGGCGCTTGGCTATCTGAACCCGATCGTGGTGACGGTGGGGGCGGCGCTGTTTCTGGGCGAGCGTCTGGCGATGCGCCGCATCATCGCCATTCTGGTGGCGCTGGTCGGGGCGGTGATCGTGCTGCGGCCGGGCTTTCGCGAGCTGGGAAACGGCCAGATCGCCCAGCTTTGCGCGGCGGTCAGTTTCGGGCTGTCCTATCTTGTCGCGAAACGGTTGTCGGCGCTGGTCTCGCCGGTGGCGGTGGTGGCGATGATGTCCCTGACCGTGACCATCGCGCTTTTGCCGTTCGCCGTCGCGGTCTGGGTGCCGCCGACGCTGGTGCAAACCGCGTGGCTGGCGCTGACCGCGGCCTTCGCGACGGCCGGGCATTACGCGATGACGCGGGCCTTTGCCGCCGCGCCGCTGACCGTGACCCAGCCGGTCACCTTTCTGCAACTGGTCTGGGCCACGCTTCTTGGCACGTTCGCATTCGGCGACCCGCTTGACCCCTTTATCCTGCTGGGCGGCGCGATCATCATCGCCGCGATCAGCTATATGACCTGGCGCGAGGCGCGGGTCCGGCGGCGCGTCATCACGCCCTTGCCGAACCAGACCAAGCTGTAACGCCGGCCTCAGGCCGCCTGTTGCGGATCGAGCAGGCTGGCCAATACGCTGGCCCGCGTCACTCGGCCGCCGCCCATCACCGGCAAGGCCTCGGCCGCGGCCAGACGGGTCATCACCTCGCGCACGGTCATGTCGCGGGGCAGCGGCTCGCCCGCGGCCTCGCCGGGTTCGACCACATCGGCGACCGTCAGCACGCCGAGCGGATTCATATGGGTCACGAAATCCGCCACATAGTCATTGACCGGATTGGCGATGATCTGCCGCGCGGTGCCGCATTGGACGATACGGCCGCCCTCCATCAGCGCGATGCGGTTCCCGAGCTTGAAGGCCTCGTCCAGATCGTGACTGACGAAGATGATCGTGCGGCGGGTGCGGGCCTGAAGGTCCAGCAGCTCATCCTGAAGGCGGGTGCGGATCAGCGGGTCCAGCGCGCTGAACGGCTCGTCCATCAAAAGGATCGGGGCATCGGTCGCGAAGGCGCGGGCCAGCCCGACGCGCTGCTGCATCCCGCCCGACAATTCGCCCACCCGGCGGTCGGCCCAGTCGGACAGGCCGACGGTTTCCAACTGCTGCTCGACCTGCGCATCGCGCTCGGCCGGACCACGCCCGGCAAGCTCCAGCCCAAGGCCGACGTTTTCGCGGACCGTGCGCCACGGCAACAGCCCGAACTGCTGAAAGACCATCGAGACGGTCGACAGCCGCAGCGATCGCAATTCCGACTTGCCGGCATGGGTGACCGAGCGCATGTTTTCGCCGTCCCAGACCCGGACCTCGCCCCGCACCACCGGGTTCAGCCCGTTCACCGCCCGCAGCAGCGTCGATTTGCCCGAGCCGGACAGGCCCATCAGCACCAGTATCTCGCCCTCGGCGACCTTCAGCGAACAGTTGTGGACGCCCAGCACCTGCCCGGTGCGGGCCTTGATCTCGGCGCGCTCCAGCCCTGCGTCCATCAGGGGCAGCGCCTCTTGCGGTTTCTTGCCGAAGACGATGTTGACGGCGTCGAACTCGACGGCGGTCCGTGATGTCTGATCGTTCATTTGCGACGCTCCACCCGCAGCATCCGGTCAAGCATGATCGCGACGACGACGATCACCACCCCCGATTCAAAACCCATAGCGGTGTTCACGCTGTTCAGGGCGCGGACAACCTTGACCCCCAACCCGTCGGCGCCGACCATCGCCGCGATGACCACCATCGACAGCGACAGCATGATGGTCTGGTTCAACCCGGCCATGATCTGCGGCAATGCGCTTGGCAGCTCGACCTTCCACAGCAATTGCCGTCCGGTGGCGCCGAATGCGGTCGCGGCCTCGACCAGCGCCGGCGGTGTGGTGCTGATCCCCAGATGGGTCAGCCGGATCGGGGCCGGCAGCACGAAAATCACCGTCGCCACAAGGCCGGGCACCATGCCGATGCCGAAAAACACGATGGCCGGGATCAGATAGACGAAGGTCGGCAGCGTCTGCATGAGATCAAGGACCGGCCGCATCCACGCATAAAGCCGGGGCCGATGGGCGGCCGCGATGCCGACCGGGACGCCGACCCCCATGCAGACCACGCAGGCCGCAAGGATCAGGGTCAGCGACTGCATGGTTTCCTGCCAGTAATCCTGATTGAGGATGAACAGAAACCCAAGCACCACCCCGACGCAGGTGATCCAGTTGCGCCGCAGGATCCACGTAAGCGCCACGAAAACGGCGATGATGACAAAGGGGTTCGGTGTCTCGAGACACCACAGAATGCCGCCGATCAGGGCGTTCAGCCCGTCCGAGATCGCCTGAAACAGACCCGAGGCATTGGCCTTGAGCCAGTCGAAGGTGATCTTGGCCGTGCGGCCCACGGGTATTTTGGTGTTGGTGATCAGATCGGTCAGCCAATCCATCAGCGGTCCTTTCGCCGAAGACATACAGGGGCAGCGGTCGGGTGGGGGTGTTCGGTCCCGCGCCCCGACCGCCGCCGAAGGATCAGTCGGCCAGGCTTGCCGTCAGCGCCTGTGCGGCATCGCCACCGTCAACGGTGGTCACGCCGGCCAGCCACGGGGTCGCGGCATCCGGGTTGGCCTTCAGCCATTCCTTGGCGGCCTCGGCCGGATCCATGCCGTCATCCAGTATCTTACCCATGATGGTGTTTTCCATGGGCAGGGTGAATTCCAGATTTTCAAGGAACTTCCCGACATTGGGGCATTCCTTGACATAGCCCTGACGCACGTTGGTATCGACCCGTGCGCCGCCGAAATCGGGTCCGAAAACGTCATCGCCGCCCGCCAGATAGGTCATCTGATAAGCCTCGTTCATCGGATGCGGCGCCCAGCCCAGAAACACGATCGGCTTGTTCGCCGCATCGGCACGCGCGACCTGTGCCAGCATGCCCTGTTCGCTCGATTCGACGATCTCGAAGGTGCCCAGCCCGAACTTGTCGCCCGCAACCATGTCCAGCAGCAGGCGGTTGCCGTCATTGCCGGGCTCGATCCCGTAGATCTTGCCGTCAAGCTGGTCCTTGTAATCCTTGATCTTGCCGAAATCATCCAGCCCAAGATCGGCCCCGGCCTTGTTCGTGGCCAGCGTGTATTTCGCCCCGGTCAGGTTGGTGCGCACCACATCCACCGTTCCGGCATCGCGATAGGGGGCAAGGTCGTTTTCCTGCGTGGGCATCCAGTTGCCCAGAAACACGTCGATGTCATTCGTCGACATGGCCGTATAGGTCACCGGAAGCGACAGCACCTTGGTATCGGTTTTGTACCCCAGTGCCTGCAGCACCGTCGAGGCGACCGCCGTGGTCGCGGTGATGTCGGTCCAGCCCACATCGGCGAAACGCACCGTCTGGCAGGACGCGGGTTCCTCTGCCGCCGCGGCGGGCAGGGCCATGGCCGACAAAAGCGTCGTTACGGCCAGCGTCTTGGCCAGCGTTTGGGCCAGTTTTCCGGTGATCATCATCTCGCTCCCTGTTTGTTGATTGACGAGTCAATTAAAAATCCGTTAGCAATGCAAAGCAACCGTTTTATGGATCACCTATGCCAAAACTTGGGGCAGAGCCTATCCGAAGGGCCGCGCTGGTCAAAGCGGCAATCGCCACCATCGGGCAGGCGGGGTCGCTGGATGTCACGGTTGCGCAGATTGCGCGCAAGGCGGGCATGTCCTCGGCGCTTGCGCATCATTATTTCGGATCGAAGGACCAGATATTTCTGGCCGCGATGCGCCAGATACTTGCTGATTACGCCGGTTCGGTACGGGCGCGGCTGGCGCAGGTCCAAGCGCCGGCCGAACGACTGGATGCGATCATCACCGGCTCATTCGCGCCAGACAATTTTCATGACGAGGTGATTTCCGCCTGGCTTAATTTCTACGCCATGGCGCAGGTCAGCCCGGACGCGGCCCGGCTTTTGCGGGTTTATCGGCGCCGTCTGCGCTCGAACCTGTTGTCGGCGCTGCGGCCGCTGACCGGCGACCGGGCCGAGGGCATCGCCGCGACCACGGGCGCATTGATCGACGGCGTCTATCTGCGGGCGGCGCTTTCGGACCTTCCGGCGGATCCTGACCGGGCGGCCGGCTCGGTACGCCGCTATCTTGACGGGATCTTGAAAAAATGACTGAACAACCCACGGCAAGCAACTGGATTGACGGAAAATTCGTCGAAGGTGACGGCGCAGAGCTGCCCGTTATCTACCCCTATGACGGCCGGGTCATCGCGCGGCTGAAAGAGGCGACGCCCGATCAGGCCGCCGCCGCCGTCGCCGCGGCCGCCCGCGCCCAGCCCGACTGGGCCGACACCCGCCCGGTCGAGCGTGCGCGCATTCTTTCGGATGCCGCCCGGCTGATCCGCGAGAACGCCGAGGAGCTGGCGCGGCTCGAGACGCTGGACACCGGCAAGCCCATTCAGGAAACCCGCGTGGCGGACTGGCCGTCGGGCGCCGACGCGCTGGAATATTTCGCCGGCCTCGCCCCCAGCGTGACGGGCGAACATATCCCGCTGGGCCGGGACTGGGCCTATACCCGGCGCGAGCCTCTGGGTGTTTGCGCAGGCATCGGCGCGTGGAATTACCCCAGCCAGATCGCCTGCTGGAAAGCCGCCCCGGCGCTGGCCTTTGGCAATGCGATGGTGTTCAAGCCGTCGGAAATCACCCCGCTCGGTGCGCTGAAACTGGCCGAGATCCTGGCGCGCGCCGGGCTGCCGCCGGGCCTGTTCAATGTCGTTCAGGGGCGCGCGGCGGTCGGTGCGGCGCTGATCAACGATCCCCGCGTGGCCAAGGTCTCGCTGACCGGATCGGTGGCCACGGGCTTGCGCGTCTATGCCGAGGCCGCCGCCGGCATGCGCCATGTCACGATGGAGTTGGGCGGCAAATCCCCGCTGATCGTTTTCGACGACGCCAATCTGGATGATGCGGTGGGCGCGGCGATGCTGGCCAATTTCTATTCGTCGGGGCAGGTCTGTTCCAACGGCACGCGGGTTTTCGTCCAAGAGGGTCTGCGGCCGGCGTTTCTGGAGGCGCTTGCCGCCCGCGCCGCCGCCATCCGCATCGGCGACCCGATGGACGAGACGACCCAGCTTGGCCCGATCGTCAGCGCCGCGCAGCTTGCCAATGTGCGCGGCTTCATCGCCCGCGCCGAGGGGCAGGGCATACGCAAGGTCTGCGGCGGCGAGGGCGAGGGGCCTTTCGTGCCGCCCACCGTCTTTGCCGATGCGACCGACAGCATGGAGATCGCCTCGGAGGAAATCTTCGGCCCGGTGATGGCGGTGCTGAGCTTCCGGACCGAGGATGAGGTTATCGCCCGGGCCAATGCCTCGCCCTACGGGCTTGCGGCGGGGGTTTTCACGGCGGATCTGGCGCGCGGACACCGGGTCGTCGCGCGGCTTGAAGCCGGCATCACATGGATCAACGCCTATAACCTGACCCCGGTCGAGATGCCCTTTGGCGGCGTCAAGCTGTCGGGTGTCGGGCGCGAAAACGGCCATGCGGCGGTCGAGCATTACACGCAGATAAAATCCGTCTACGTCGGTATGGGGCCCGTGGATGCGCCGTTCTGATCCCGGGAAAATCACCTCGGCCACCCCGGTGCGGGCATGAGCGCGGTTGCCGATTACGTCGTGGTCGGGGCTGGTTCGGCGGGCTGCGCGCTGGCTTACCGTCTGGTCATGGCCGGGCATCGCGTCGATCTGATCGAATTCGGCGGCACCGATTACGGCCCCTTCATCCAGATGCCCGCGGCGCTCAGCTATCCGATGAATATGTCCCGCTATGACTGGGGATTCTCCAGCGAGCCCGAGCCGGGTTTGGGCGGGCGGCGGCTGGCCACGCCGCGCGGCAAGGTGCTGGGCGGCTCATCCTCGATCAACGGCATGGTCTTTGTCAGGGGTCACGCGAAAGACTTTGATTTCTGGAGGGATTCCGGCGCCACCGGCTGGGGCTACGGCGACGTTCTACCCTATTTCAAGCGGATGGAGACCTGGCACGGCGGATCGGGCGACGCCGATGACGGCGGCTATCGCGGCCATGACGGGCCGATGCATGTCACCCGCGGTCCACGCCAGAACCCGCTGTTCGATGCCTTCATCACCGCCGGCCAGCAGGCCGGCTATCCGGTCACCGCCGATTACAACGGCGCCCGTCAGGAAGGTTTCGGCGCGATGGAGGCGACGATCTGGAAAGGCCGCCGCTGGTCCACCGCGAACGCCTATCTGCGCCCGGCGTTAAAGACGGGTAAACTGCGTCTTATCAAAGGATTGGCGCATAAAGTTATCATTTCGGACAAACGCGCGACCGGGGTCGAGATACGCACATCGGGCGGCGTGAAAACCATTGCCGCCGGGATCGAGGTGATCCTGTCGGCTAGCTCGATCAACACCCCGAAACTGCTGATGCTGTCCGGTATCGGTCCGGCGGCGCATTTGGCGGAAATGGGCATTCCGGTGATCGCGGATCGTCCCGGCGTGGGTGAGAACCTTCAGGACCACCTTGAGATTTATATGCAATATCAGGCTATTCAGCCTGTAACCTTATACAAGCACTGGAACCTCTGGGGCAAAGGCACGATCGGCGCGCGCTGGCTGTTCACCGGAACCGGGCTTGGCGCCTCGAACCAGTTTGAAAGCTGCGGCTTCATCCGCTCGCGCCCCGGGGTGGATTACCCCGATATCCAGTACCATTTCCTGCCGCTTGCGGTGCGCTATGATGGCCGCGCCTCGGCGCTGGGGCACGGGTTTCAGGCCCATGTCGGTCCGATGCGGTCGAAATCGCGCGGGAACATCAGGCTGAACAGCCCGGACCCTGCGGCCGCGCCAGCGATCCGGTTCAACTATATGTCCCATGACGAGGATTGGCAGGATTTTCGCGCCTGCGTGCGGCTGACCCGCGAAATTTTCGGTCAACCCGCCTTCGCCCCGTTTCGCGGCGCCGAGATCCAGCCCGGCGCGGATGCCCAAAGCGACCCGCAGATCGACGCATTCATCCGCGAACATGCCGAATCGGCCTATCATCCCTGCGGAAGCGCGCGGATGGGGGCGGTTTCGGATCCGATGGCCGTGGTCGATCCCGAATTGCGGGTGATCGGCGTGCGCGGATTGCGCGTCGCCGACAGCTCGATCTTTCCCCGGATCACCAATGGCAATCTGAACGCCCCGTCGATCATGACCGGTGAAAAGGCGGCGGATCACCTGCTGGGGCGCGGCATGCTGGCCGCCGAGAATCTTGCGCCACAGATGCCCGCGAACTGGCAAAACGCGCAACGCTAGCATCGCCGCTTGTCTGACCGCGGCAGGGATGCCAGAACGGCCTGCGAATCAGTGATGAGGCGCGGATGGCCGACCTGACGTTCAACCCCGGCTTCAGGCAGCGGTCCGATTGCGCCGTGATCGTGGCCTGCGACGCGAATTATCTGCCCTATGCCTCGGTTCTCGCGCGGCAACTCGCGCCGCTGGCGGGGGCCGGTTTCGACATTCTGATCGGCGGGCCGGACCCGGAAACCTTGCCCGGCGGTCTGATCGCGGCCGGAATAGGGCATGTCGCCGCGCGCGATCCGGTGTTGGAGGCGCGGCTGCCGCTGGATGCGCGGCGGTCGGTCGCCACCTATATGGACGTGTTTCTGGCGCGGGCCCTGCGGGGGATCTATCGCCGGATCCTGGTGCTCGACGCCGATATTCTGCACGACCGTGGCGATCCGGCGGGGTTGTTCGCCGCCGGGATGCACGGTCATGCGGTCGCGGCGGTGCGCGATCATCAGCAGTGGCGCCGGCCGAACCGGCGGAGCGGGGATCAGAAAAAGCTGGGCTGGGCGGCCGCGCCCTATTTCAATGCCGGGGTGGTGATGTTCGACCTTGCGGCATGGGCCGAGGCCGACATGCCGGCCCGCTGCGCCGAATTCGCTGCGACCAGACTGGCCGGGGTCGGACGGGATCAGGCGTTGCTGAACGGGGTTCTGCATGGCGATTGGGCCGAGATGAGCCCGATGTGGAACTGGCAATACACCTGGGCCTCGTCCTATCTGACCCAGATGGCCGATCCCTGCCTGATCCATTTCATCGGGCCGAAAAAGCCTTGGCGGCCGGACGCGCGCGGGGTGGTGCCGATGCGCTGGCGGATGGCCTATGACGGGCTTCATCACATGTTTCCGGACGCCGGCGGCATCGCCCCCGATCTGGACGTGCGCGCCTTTCCACCGGCGGGCGAAATCCGGCGCGCGCTGTGGCGTCAGTTCCGCGCCGCCGGGCCTATGGCCGCCTATCTTGCGCGTTTCCCCGATATCTATACGATCCTGCCCGGTCAGCCGCAGCCGGCGGCATAGATCCCCACCCACCAGACCCGGCCGTCCGCCCCATGGACAAAGCCGAAACCGGCCTGTCGGGCGCGGCGATCCATCATGTTGCGCCGATGCCCGTCCGAGGCCTGCCACGCTGCGACGGCGCGCCGCGCGTCATAAAGCCCCGCCGCCAGATTCTCGGCGGTGAAACAGGCGTTGAAACCCGCAGCCCGGACCCGTTTCATCGGGGTCAGGCCACGCGGCCCGCGATGCTCCAACCGGCCTATTTCGGCGATTGCGCAGGCGTGGCGGAGGGCGACGCGGCTTAGCCGCGGATCCTCGACCAGTGGCGCGAGTCCGGCGGCGCGTCGCGAAGCGTTGGTCCGCGCCAGCGCCTCGCGGGTCATTTGGGCAAGCTGGGCCGGTTCGCAGGTCGCGGGCGGCATGGGCGTGCCCTTTGGCACAAGGACGACCGACCGCGACAGTGCGGGCCCTTGGGCAATCGCCACATTCGTCAGGGCAAAAATGGTCACGGCCAGCCCAAGGGCCAGCGACATAATGCGCCGGAAAGACATTCGGATGGTTCCAAAAACAGAAGATCGTCGTGCTACCTATAGTTGTAATCTGCGACAGTATTGCAACGATATTCTTGTTAAAATTGTATCCATCCGGTCGGGACACGCCCGTTTCCCGCCGCTTGCTTTGCCACCGGGCAGGTCCTAATTAGCGGGGATGAGAATTTTATTCCTTGGCGACGTCATGGGCCGCGCCGGCCGGAACGCCATCATCACCCGTCTGCCCGAACTGAAACGCGATCTGCGGGTCGATTTTGCCGTGGTGAACGGCGAAAACGCCTCGGGCGGGATGGGGCTGACGGCGGATCATGCCCGGCTGATCCTGGGCGCGGGGGCCGATTGCATCACCCTTGGCGATCACGCTTTCGACCAGAAGGACATGATTTCCTTCATAGAACGCGAACCACGGATCATCCGGCCGCTCAATTTCGCGAAAGAGGCGCCGGGCCGCGGCGCGCGCGTGTATGAGGCGACGCAGGGCCGCAAGATTCTGATCACGCAGGTGCTGGGTCAGGTGTTCATGAAACGCCCCTTCGACGATCCGTTCTCGGCGGTGGATGCGGTGCTGCGCGCCCATCCCCCGGGCGGGCTGGTGCAGGCGTCCCTTGTCGATGTCCACGCCGAGGCGACCAGCGAAAAGATGGCGCTTGGCCATTACTGCGACGGGCGCGCCAGTGTCGTGGTCGGGACCCACACCCATGTGCCCACCGCCGACACCCATATTCTGGCGGGCGGCACGGCCTATCAGTCCGACGCCGGGATGTGCGGCGATTACGACAGCGTCATCGGCATGGAAAAGGCCGAACCGATGCGGCGCTTCCTGACCGGGATGGCGCGCGAGCGGTTCACCCCGGCGAATGGCGAGGTGACGCTTTCGGGCATATTGGTCGTGACCGACGATCGCAGCGGGCTGGCGAAATCGGTCCAGCCCATTCGTCTCGGGGGGCGGCTTTCGCAGGCGGGCGCGGCTTGAAACCGCGCCGCCGATCAGTGAAAACCAACCGAACGGACGAGGAGAATCAGCTTGATTGGCATTGAACTGACCGGCATTGCCCTGCCGTTGGTCACGCTGGGCATCATCGCCGGCATGCTCGTCCTGTTCGTGCGGGAAACCTATCCGCCCGAGGCGGTGGCGATCATGGGCGCGGTGGTCATGCTGCTTCTGGGGATCCTGCCGGTCGACAACGTCGCCTCGGTTCTGTCGAACAGCGCGCCCTGGACGATCGCCTGCATGTTCATCATCGTAGGCGCCCTTGTGCGCACCGGGGCGCTGGACAATATCGGCCATATCGCCGCGCGCCACGCCAAGACGCGGCCGCATGCGACGCTGGTGATGCTGGGGCTGCTGGTGGTGGGGCTGTCGGCCTTCATGAACAACACGCCGCTGGTTGTGGTGATGATCCCGGTGTTCATGCGGATCGCCCGCGAGATGGAGCTTGCGCCGTCCAAGCTTTTGATGCCGCTGTCTTATATGTCGATCCTTGGCGGCACGATGACGATGATCGGCACCTCGACCAACCTGTTGGTCGACGGTGTGGCCGCCGCCGCCGGCATGCCGCATTTCGGCATATTCGAGATCACCCCGATCGGTCTCTGCATGGCCGTGGCGGGGCTTTTGTATCTGGGCTTCGTCGCGCCCCGGCTGCTGCCGAACCGCGATTCCATGTCCAATCTGGTCAGCAACAAGTCGCGGATGAAGTTCTTTACCGAGGTCGCGGTCCCCGAGGAATCCTCGCTGATCGGCAAGCCGCTGGACGAGATCGACATATTCAGCCGCGATTCCGCCCGGGTGATCGACGTGCTGCGCGGCGATGCCTCGCTGCGCCGCGATCTGGCCGCCGTGCGGCTGGAACCGGGGGACCGCGTGGTGCTGCGCACGCCCATGTCCGAGGTGCTTGGCCTTCAGGGCAACAAGGACGTGCGCATGGTCGACAAGCTGAGCTCGGTCCAGACCGAAACGGTCGAGGTGCTGATCACGCCCGGCTGCCACATGATCGGGCGCTCGCTGGGATCGATGCGTCTGCGGCGCCGCTATGGCGTCTATGTGCTGGCGGCGCATCGCAAGAACCAGAACATCGGGCGCCAGCTGGACGATCTGGTGGTCCGGGTCGGCGACACGCTGCTGCTGGAAGGGGCGGCGGCGGATATTCAGCGCCTTGCCCGCGATATGGAAATGGTCGACGTGGCCCAGCCCAGCGAACGCGCCTATCGCCGCCGCCACGCCCCGATCGTCATGGCGGTGCTGCTGGCTGTGGTCGTGCTTTCGTCCTTTGACGTGGCGCCGATCCTGTATCTGGCGTTCATCGGCGTCGGCGTGGTTCTGGCCACCCGCTGCATTGACGCCGATGAGGCGCTGAGCTTTGTCGACGGCCAGCTTCTGGCGCTGATCTTCGGCATGCTCGCGGTGGGGGCGGGGCTGGAATATTCGGGCGCCATGCAGCTTGTGGTGCGCGGTGTCGGCCCGTTGCTGGCCCAGATGCCAAGCTGGGCCATCGTGCTGGCGGTCTATGTGCTCGCCTCGGCGCTGACCGAGATCGTGACCAATAACGCCGTGGCAGTGATCATCACGCCGCTTGCGATCTCGCTGGCGGGGCATCTGGATGTCGACGCGCGGCCTTTGGTCATCGCGGTCATGATGGGAGCCAGCGCCTGTTTCTCGACCCCGATCGGCTATCAGACCAATACTCTGGTTTACGGCCCGGGCGGCTATCGTTTCTCGGATTTCATCCGGGTGGGGCTGCCGATGAATATCCTGATGGCGGTGGTGGCGGCGGTGTTCATCCCGCTGCTTTATCCGTTGTAGGAAAGCCGGGCAGGGGCTGCTGCGGCGGGCCTTCCGGCGATGGCAACGTTCCTCGTGCGGCGGTCCCACGTCCTACGTCCTTACGGGGACGTGCGGCCAGCACGCGGATGACCGGTGGCGACACGCGTCCGAACACCCACCATCCCCGCGGTCGACGTCCACGCGGTCGACGCGCCCCGAGAGGTTTGGCCTTTCGCGCGATTGTTGGTCCTTCTGTTGGCAAAAAGGGCATGTGGACGGACGCCCGAGCCCGGATCAGGGCCGGGGCGATGGCCGACGGATCTGGGTAGGGTACGATAAAGGCCCGGCTTGGTTAGCTCGCGAAACAACGGTGGCCCGGTTCGATGCGATCGTTGTCCGGCGTTAAGCGCGCCCGTAACGGAGCCTTTGCCCGTAACCGAGCCTTCAGCCCGTTGCCAAGCCTCTGCCCGAAGTGAAAACGCCGCCCGATGGGCGGCGTCTTGCGGTGGGTGGCCCCGGGCCGTCTGGTGGCCGCGCGGCTTATGGCACCGGTCAGGGGCGCAGCAGCGTGCAGTTCAACTGACGGGCCTCTAGACGCTGGCAGGCCAGTTCGGCGCTGGCCTGGGACAGGCCGGTAAAGCGCGGCTCGAAGCCGCGATTGGTGTTGGCGACGCCCGAACGCGCCACGCCAAGCGTATCGCTTTCCGAAAGGGCGGTTTTCATCAGCAACTGCTCGGCCTCGGCCTGAGAGCGATAGCGGCCGATGCTGATCCCCCAATTGCCGCGATCATTGCTGTTGCGCCGGACGGTCTCCACGGCCTCGGGCGGTTCGGAACGGTCACCCTCTTCCTCGAGCGAGGCGAGAATCACCGTCTCGGAGCGCCCCTCGGGCGCCGGCGAGGCCGCGAGTGCGAGCGATTCGGGCTGCGGCGCGGCGGTCTGGATGAACACCGGACCCGTACCGGCCGTGCTCGCCGCGGCGATATTGACCGGCGCGCTAGTGGCTGCCTGCTGCGGGGCGGCGTCGGCGCGGTCGCGATTGGGCGCGGCGACCGGGCGATCCGACCGTGCAATCCCGGCGGTTGACGGCGCTGCATCGCCCTCGGCCTCCGGGGGATCCTCTTCTGCGACGGCTTCTGCAACGGCGGGCGCGACGGCGGCAACCTGCGTCGGGGCCGGGCTGCTTCCGGGACGCGCGACCGGGCGGGCGCTTTGGGCCAGACCGGCACTACCCGGCCCGTCGGGTGCTGCGGCGGGGGCAGGGGCGGCGGCCACTTTCTCCGGCGCGGCGGGCGCGGGTTGGCCCTGATCGGCGCGGCGTTCCGGGCGGGCGGCGGTCTTGGGCGCAATGGTGGTATGGGTCGGCGCCGACAGCGAGGCGAGCGTCGCGACCGGGGTGGCGGGCGGCGGCGGAAGTTCGGCGCGGGCTACCTGGATGGTGCGGCGTACCTTGGGCTGTTCGGCAATCTTGGGCGGCTGCGGTCGTATTTCACGCACCTTAGCGGGGGCTTTGCCAAAGCCCGCGTCCAAAAGCTGTGCCATGATTTCGTTGCGATGCGCGGTGGATTTGCCACCCAGCACGGTCGCGATGATGCGCTTGTTTCCGCGCTGCGCCGAAGCGGTCAGGTTGAACCCCGCCGCGCGCGTATAGCCGGTCTTGATCCCGTCCGCGCCTTCGTAAGCGTCAAGGAAGCGGGCATTGGTGCTGCGCACCTGCGCGACCCCCGCATCGGCGGAACGGCGCGAGAAGATCGAGTAATATTGCGGGAAATCATAGAACAGATGCCGGCCGAGGATCGACAGGTCGCGGGCCGAGGAATAATGCCCTTCGCGGGTCAGCCCGTTGGCGTTCATGAAATGCGTGTTGCGCATGCCAAGCGCGCGAGCCGTGGCGTTCATCCGCTGGGCGAAAGCGGCCTCGGACCCGCCCAGCCCCTCACCGATCAGCGTCGCGGCGTCATTGGCGGATTTCACCGCCGCCGCGCGGATCAGGTAACGCAGCTCGATCTTCTGGCCCGGGCGCAGGCCCAGTTTCGAGGGCGGCTCGTTCGCGGCGCGCTGGGTCACGGTAAAGCGCGAATCAAGCCGGACGCGACCGCGTTCGATGTCCTGAAACGCGATATACAGCGTCATCATCTTGGTCAGCGACGCCGGGTGCAGCCGCGCATCCGCATTCGACGAATAGATTTCCCGTCCCGTGCGTGCATCCATGACAAAGGCGGCAAAGGGTGCCGCGGCCGCTGCCACTGGAAGCAGTACGACGATAGCAAGGGACACGAGCCCCGCGCGAATGCGATCTAATGCTTTTTTCACTGTCCCGATCTCTTGCCTCTTGGCGCAGTCTTTATCGCTGGCCTTTGTTAATTCTTCGATAATAACACGCATGGAAACCTGTGGGAACCCGACATTTTCCGCAATTTTTCGGCGCCGCGGCGGATGATCCGGTCGTCCGGCGAAGAAATCCTGCCGATTGTCTTGGGTGCGGGCTTTCTTCGGACGAGAATCGCCTTATATTCCGGCTGTCCCTCCGTGCTTTATGCCTTCCGCTCCTGGAGCAAGATTTGTTTTTTCGCGCCGACACCATGACCGTCACCATGTCGCAGACCCCGCCCGTCACCGGCGACGATGCCGATACGGCGGTCAAGACCAAACCGAAAACGCAACGGCCGCCGCTGTACAAGGTATTGCTTTTGAACGACGATTTCACTCCGATGGAGTTTGTCGTCCATATTCTGGAACGCCTGTTCAGCATGACCCATGCGCAGGCGATCGAGATCATGCTGACGGTCCACAAGAAGGGCGTGGCCGTCGTCGGCGTATTTTCGCACGAGGTGGCCGAAACCAAGGTGGCGCAGGTGATGGAGCTTGCACGGCGCCAGCAGCATCCGCTGCAATGCACCATGGAAAAGGAATAAGGGTGGCCGGTTCGCGCCTTGGGCTGGCGCTGGAACAGGCCGCGGGCGACGAAAGATGGGGGCTGTACGGGCCGCGGGGCGACGCGGATCTGTCCGCCTTCGACCCTGCGCGGACCGAGGTGATACAAGGGTTTTTTCCCGATTATCGCGCGCTTGCCAATGCCGGATTCGACGTGCGGACCGAACCGCAGACGCCGCATGACGCGGCCATCGTGTTTCTGCCGCGCGCGCGGGCCGAGGCGCGGGCGCGCGTGGCCGAGGCCGCCGGCCGTCTGCGTCCGGGCGCGGCGCTGTGGATCGACGGACAAAAGACGGACGGCGTTGATGCGATGTTGCGCGACCTGCGCGGTTTCGTCGCAGTCGATCAGATGGATTCGCGCGCCCATGGCCGGATTTTCCGGGTGATCGTCCCCGACGGCGCGTGGCTTCCCGCGGATTGGGCGGCGGCGCCGATCGCGGCGGCACCGGGTTTCACGACCATGCCGGGGATGTTTTCCGCCGACGCGCCCGATCCGGCGTCAGAGCTGCTGGCCGCCCATCTGCCCGCGAAACTGCCCAGCCGGATCGTGGATCTGGGCGCGGGCTGGGGCTGGCTTGCGGCGCAGGCGCTGCGCCATCCCGGCGTCACCGCGCTGCATCTGGTCGAGGCCGATCACGCCGCGCTTGAATGCGCGCGCAGGAACATCACCGACCCCCGCGCGGTGTTCCATTGGGCGGATGCGCGGGATTTTCACCTGCCCGAGCCGGTCAACGGCGTCATCATGAACCCGCCGTTCCATGACGGACGCGCCGCCGATCCGGGCCTCGGCCGCGCCTTCATCCAGACCGCCGCGCGGCTTCTGACCGGGGCGGGGACGCTGTGGATGGTCGCGAACCGGCAGCTTCCCTATGAGCAGGTGCTGCGCGAATGCTTTCGCGATTCCGCCGAAATCGCCGGGGACGGGCGGTTCAAGGTCCTGACCGCGACCGGGGCCATGTCGCGCAGACCCGCCCCCAAAGGCAAACCGCCGCGGCGACGCTGACCCGGCCCAAACTGACCCAACCGCTGACCCAACCGGCGCTGACCTGCCCGCGCGTTTGACCCGGCGAGAATCTACTGCGCCGGCTTCTCTTCGGGATAGGCGGCGCGGCAGGCGCGTACGCCCGCCTCGGCCTGCCGGGTCAGGACGGCGCGGCGTTCCCGCAGCCCGTCGCGTTTGCGCATCTCGGCGGCCGGGTCGATCGGCACGCGGTAACGCTCGGTATCGCTGACGGTCCGCATGCAGGGCACAAAGATCACGTCCCGTTCGCCGTTTCTGCCCCGCACCACGCGCGCGCAATCATCCCATTCGCGCGACAGCACCTCGCGTTCTTCCCAGGCATAGCCGCGGGCCAGATTGCCCTCGACCTCGGCCAGCAGGTTGGTCACCGTGCGCAGTTCGCGCGTCTGGCGGCTGATGCATTGTTCCTGAGGCGTGCCGCAGGCGGCGAGAAGTCCGAGTGCGGCAAGTGCGGCAATTGGTGCGTTGCGGGCCATGATGGGGACCTTTATCTGATGCCGGGAAACTCTAGCGCGCGGTCGACGTCGCGTGCAAATCACGAAAGGAACCGGATGGAAATGCTTGATACCGAAAGGCGCGAGGCGGCGAATTGGTTCCGGACCCTGCGCGATCGCATCGTCGCGGCTTTCGAGGAACTCGAGGACAGCTTCGGCGGCGACGGGACCGCCGGCCGGTTCGAGGTCAGCCCCACCACCCGTCCCGACGGCGGCGGCGGCATCATGTCGGTGATGCGCGGCGGCCGGGTGTTCGAGAAGATCGGCGTCAACTGGTCCGAGGTCCATGGCACGCTGAACCCGCGCGCCCGCACGGCGATGGCGGCGCGCGGTGTGCCCGGCATCGACGGCGATCCGCGGTTCTGGGCCAGCGGGATCAGCCTTGTCGCGCATATGCAGAACCCGCATGCGCCGGCGGTTCACATGAACACCCGCATGTTCTGGACCCCGGGCGCATGGTGGTTCGGCGGTGGCGCGGATCTGAACCCCTGCATCGAATACCCCGAAGATACCGCCCATTTCCACGATACGCTGCGGGCCGCCTGCGAACCTTACGGCGCCGATTACTATCAACGGTTCCGCGACTGGGCGGACGAGTATTTCTTTATCCCGCATCGCGGCCGCGCGCGCGGTGTCGGCGGGATCTTCTTCGACGACCACAACACCGGCGACTGGGCGGCGGATTTCGCCTTTACCAAGGCCGTGGGCGAGGCTTTCCTGCCGGCTTTCCTGCCGCTCGCGCGGGCGCGCATGGCCCAGCCGTTCGATGCTGATGACCGCGAGGCGCAACTGGTCCACCGCGGCCTTTATGCCGAGTATAACCTTGTCTACGATCGCGGCACGAAATTCGGGCTCGAGACCGGTCACGACGCGACGGCCGTGCTGATGAGCCTGCCGCCGGTCGCCAAATGGCCCTGAGCGCCGGCCGCGGAAGCTGGAAAGGCCGATCACAAAGACTTGAATGCCGATGGTTTTCTGTCACCATGTCCTTTCAGGAATGTGGAACGGAGCTTGAGTAATGGGTCATTCTGGTCGCAAATTGCTTGTCCTTGCCCTCGTCGCGCTGGCGGGGTGCGGTGTCAGCGAGGACAAGTTCGAATCGAGTCGCGAAGTCCTTGCCGGAAGCCCGGCGGCGCGAAATGCGTTCATCAGCAATTGCGTCGAGCGGATGAAAAGCAAACCCGCGCAGCAGCGCGCCCAGCTTGCCGCGATCATCAACACCTCGGTCCGGAACATGCCCGGCAGCTATTGCCAGCGCGTGACGCGCGGCATCGTCAACGGCCGGATCACCCGCGAGGATCTGAACAAGTCGATGGGCGGAAATGTGACGCCTTCGGTCATCCGGGTGTTGCAGGGACGGTAAACCCACCGCGCCACGGCGACCGATAGGCAAAGGCAGGCGGCATGCACAGGCCGCCGACATGGAACCGACATGCAAAGGCCGCCCGGAATGGGGCGGCCTTTTTCGATGGGCTGGGTGGTGCGCGTTTACAGGCCGGCGGCCTTGAACGTGTCACATTGGCCGACCTCGCCCGATTTGAAGCCGCGCATGAACCATTCCTGACGCTGGGCCGCGCTGCCATGGGTAAAGCTGTCGACGTTGACGCTGCGCCCGGCTGCCTTTTGCAGCGTGTCGTCGCCGACCGCGGCGGCGGCGTTCACCGCGTCGCGCACATCCTGTTCGGTCAGCGACTGGAAATTCTGCTGCTCGTGATTGCCCCAGACCCCGGCATAGCAATCCGCCTGAAGCTCGATCAGGACCGAAATGGCGTTCGAATCCTGTTCGGAGGCGCGTTGACGAACGGCGTTCCACTTGTTCAGCGTGCCCATCAGGTCCTGAACGTGGTGGCCGACCTCGTGGGCGACGACATAGGCGGCGGCGAAATCGCCACCGGCGCCCATCTTGTCGCGCATGGTCTTGAAGAAATCGGTGTCCAGATAAAGTTTCTTGTCCACCGGGCAATAGAACGGCCCCATCATCGCCGAGGCGCCGCCGCAACCGGACTGGGTCATGCCCGAATACAGGACCAGCACCGGCGGCGTATAGGTCTCGTTCAATTGGGTCTTGAAAATCTGGTCCCAGACCTGCTCGGTCGAGCCCAGCACGACCGACATGAATTCGCCCTCTTGCTTCTGTTCGGGCGTCAACTCGACCGGGCCTTCGGTTTGCTGGCTTTGCTGTTCCATGCCCGCGACGATGGGGGAAATGTCGATCCCGAAAAAATAGCCGACCGCCAGAATGGCCAGAGTACCGACCAACCCGATGCCGCCAACCGCGCCGCCGCTCATCCCGCGCCGGTCATCAATATTGCCGCTGCCGCGGCGCCCACGCCATTCCATGCCGGTAACGTCCTCCTGACCGAACTGTCTTTTGTCGTGATCTGGACGAACCACAACGCAGTCGAACGCAAACCCGGCCTTGACGGTTCCGGCGCGTCTTGCCAAATCATGGCGCGAAAACAGAGGGCTGACAATGCTGAGACGGCTATACGACTGGACGATGCGCCTTTCTCAGCACCCGAAGGCTGATCTGGCGCTGGCGGGGGTGGCTTTCGTCGAAAGCTCGTTCTTCCCGATTCCCCCCGATGTCCTGATGATCCCGATGGTTCTGGCGCAGCGATCACGGGCTTTTGTCATCGCGTTGATCGCCACGGTCGGCTCGGTCCTCGGTGCGCTGCTGGGCTATTGGATCGGGGCGGCGCTGATGGATTCGGTCGGGCAATGGCTGCTGACGGTTTACGGCAAGGAAGCCGCGTTCCAGCAGCTTAGCGTGCGGTTCGCCGAATATGGCGGCTGGGCCGTGCTTTTTGCCGCATTGACGCCGTTTCCGTTCAAGGTGATCACGATCTTTTCCGGCGCGGTCGGCCTGCCGCTGCCTGTGTTCATCCTGACCTCCATCGTCGGACGGGCGGGGCGCTTTTTCATCGTGGCGGGGCTTTTGTGGCGTTTCGGCCCGCCGATCCGCGACTTTATCGAGCGGCGGCTGGGGCTTGTCTTCACCGTCTTCATGATCGGCCTCATCGGAGGCTTCGTTTTGCTGAGGTACCTATGATTGCTGAAAGTTTCTCGTCCCGCCGGCTGATGGTGGGCGCCGGGGCGGGTTCGGCGGCGATGCTTCTGTTCGCCATCGCGTCGCAGATCATGGGCTATGCGCCGTGCGAATTGTGCATCCTGCAACGCTGGCCGCATCTGGTGGCGGTGATCATCGGGGCGCTGGCGCTGTTCGTCAGGCCGCGCCGCATCTGGGCGGCGGTCGGCGCGCTGGCCATCGCGCTGGGGACCGCCATCGCCTTCTATCACGCCGGCGTCGAACAGCAGTGGTGGGCCGGTCCGACGCAATGCTCGGGGATGGTCGATTTCACCACGATGTCCACCGGCGACCTTCTGGCCCAGATCGAGGCGGCGCCGCTGGTGCGTTGCGACCAGATCTCGTGGTCGCTTTTCGGGCTGTCGATGGCCGCATGGAACGGGATTCTTTCGGTCGGCCTGCTGGGAATGTGGATATTGGCCCTGCTGCGCGCGCCTCGGTGATTGCGTACAAGGGCCGGGACGGATATACCCTTTGCCAACAAGATATTGAGGCGAAGCATTGTCCGATACCCCCTCTGACCTGCCCCCGGAAACGCCGGAAGACGATGAAAACGGCGGTCTCCGCCACCCGGTCATGATCCACGACGGACCCCAGATCGACATCGCGGACGAGATGAAGACGGCATATCTGGATTATGCCATGTCGGTCATCGTCAGCCGCGCGATCCCGGACCTGCGCGACGGGCTGAAACCGGTGCACCGCCGCATCCTCTACGCGATGGAGGAAAGCGGCAACACCTTCGACAAGCCCTATCGCAAATCGGCGCGTCCGGTCGGCGACGTGATGGGGAAATACCACCCCCATGGCGATGCCGCGATCTATGACGCGCTGGTGCGTCTGGCGCAGGATTTCTCGATGTCGCTGCCGCTTCTGGACGGGCAGGGCAACTTCGGCAGCATGGACGGCGACAGCGCCGCCGCCATGCGCTACACCGAGGTGCGGATGGCCAAGGTGGCCAATTACCTGCTGATGGACATCGACAAGGACACCGTCGAGTTTCAGGACAATTATGACGGCAAGGACCGCGAGCCGACGGTGCTGCCGGCGCGCTTTCCGAACATGCTGGTCAACGGCGCGGGCGGCATCGCCGTCGGGATGGCGACGAACATCCCGCCCCATAACCTCGGCGAGGTGATCGACGGGACGCTGGCGCTGATCGAAAACCCCGATCTGCCGACCGAACGGCTGATGGAGATCATCCCCGGCCCGGATTTCCCGACCGGCGCGATCATCCTTGGCCGCTCGGGCATCCGCAAAGCCTATCTGGAGGGGCGCGGCTCGATCACGCTGCGCGCCCGCACCCGGATCGAGGAAATCCGCCGCGACCGCTATGCCATCGTCATCGACGAAGTGCCGTATCAGGTCAACAAGTCGAACCTGATCGAGAAGATCGCCGAGCTTGCCCGCGACAAGCGGATCGAGGGCATCGCCCATGTGCAGGACGAATCCGACCGCTCGGGCGTGCGCGTGGTGATCGAGCTGAAGCGCGACGCGACCCCGGACGTGGTGCTGAACCAGCTTTTCCGGTTCACGCCGATGCAGACCACCTTCGGCGCCAACATGCTGGCGTTGAACGGCGGCCGGCCCGAACAGCTTACCCTGCGCGACTTCCTGACCTATTTCATCACCTTCCGCGAAGAGGTCGTGGCCCGGCGCACCGCCTTTGAACTGCGCAAGGCGCGCGAGCGCAGCCATATCCTTTGCGGTCTGGCGGTCGCGGTCAGCAACGTCGATGAGGTCGTGGCGACGATCCGCGGCTCGGCCGATCCGGCGGAAGCGCGCGAGCGGTTGATGACCCGGCGCTGGCCCGCCCGCGAGATCGAGGAATATCTGCGGCTGATCGACGATCCGCTGCATCCGATGAACGACGATGGCACCTATAACCTGTCGGAAACCCAGGCCCGCGCCATTCTTGACCTGCGTCTGCAGCGCCTGACGGCGATGGGGGTGCGCGAAGTCACCGATGAATTGCAGCAGCTTGCCGATGCGATCCGCGACTATCTGGCCATTCTTGCCTCGCGTGAGCGGATCATGGCGATCATCTCGGACGAGCTGCGCGAGGTGAAGGAGCTGTTCGCGGTGCCGCGCCGGACCGAGATCACCGATTGGGCCGGTGATCTGGAGGACGAGGACCTGATCGAGCGCGAGGATATGGTCGTCACCATCACCTCGGGCGGCTATATTAAGCGGACCGCGCTTGCCGAGTTCCGCGCCCAGCGGCGCGGCGGCAAGGGTCTGGCCGGGATGGCGACCAAGGAAGACGACGTGGTGACCACGCTCTTCGTCGCCAATACCCATACCGAGCTTTTGTTCTTCACCACCGACGGCATGGTCTATCGGCTCAAGACCTGGCGGCTGCCGCTGGCCGGGCGGAATGCGCGCGGCAAGGCGATCGTCAACATCCTGCCGATCCCGCCCGGGGTCTCGATCGCGGCGCTGATGCCGGTCGACGCGCCGGAAGCCGATTGGGACGATTATCAGGTCGTGTTCGCGACCTCGGACGGCGATGTGCGCCGCAACGCGCTGTCGGATTTCGCGCAGGTCAAGCGGAACGGCAAGATCGCGATGAAGCTGCCCGAGGGGGTCGAACTGGTGAACGTGCGCATGGCGACGGCCGATGACGACGTCATGCTGGTCACCGCGCAGGGCCGCGCGATCCGCTTCCGCGCCACCGACGTGCGGGTGTTCAAGGGCCGCGATTCCACCGGCGTGCGCGGCATCCGTCTGGCCAAGGGCGACCGTGTCGTCAGCATGTCGGTGATCCGCCATTTCGAGGCCGACCCCGCCGAACGCGCCGCCTATCTGAAGATGCGCCGCGCGGTCGCCGGGGCGCTGGACGACGGCGCCGAGGCCGACGAGGACGAGGAGGCCGTCGAGGCCGGCCAGATCACTCAGGAACGCTATGCCGAGATGTCGGCGGCCGAGGATCTGATCCTGACCATCGCGTCGCGCGGCGCCGGCAAGATCAGCTCCAGCCACGATTATCCGGTGCGCGGGCGCGGCGGTCAGGGCGTGACGGCGATGGACAAGGCGATGCGCGGCGGCCCGCTGGTCGCGAGCTTCCCGGTCGAAAGCGACGACCAGATCATGCTGGCGACCTCGACCGGACAGTCGATCCGGGTGCCGGTCGACGGCATCAGCTTCCGGTCGCGCTCGGCCGGCGGGGTCAGGGTGTTCAATACCGGACCCGGCGAAGAGGTGGTTTCGGTCGCGCGTGTCGCCGAACAGGGCGACGAGAACGGATCCGACGAGCAGGGCTGAGATACGGCCGATCGCACCGGCGCCCATTGACGGCGCGCCGGTGCTTGGGGACATTCAGGCAAGGCGGGTGTCCAGCAAAGTGGGCGTCCAGACAGGGCTGCCCGGGGTACCGTCGCACCGCCACGAGGCGCGAAAACGGCGCGGAAACGACACGGGGAACGGCGCGGGCGGCAGGGGCGCGAGGACAGGCGGGGACGCGGGAATGGACAGCGGCGATTCAGCCTTGCGACAGCGCCTTCAGACCGGGTTTCTGGGTATAATCGCCTTTGCGCTGATCCTGTTTCTGCTGGTGCAGGCAAGTTTCATCCTGATCGCGCTGGTCATCGCCATCATCATCTTCTCGCTGACCTCGGATGCCATCGCCGCGGTAGGGCGGCTGCATATCGGGCGGCTGCGGGTGCCGAACTGGCTGGCCACGCTGGCGGCGCTGGCCATGATCGCGCTGGGGTTGCTGTGGCTCTCGGCGGCGATCGTCGCGCAGGTGAACGAGCTGTTGTCCACGGCGATCAGCTATGCGACCGAGGCCGAGGGCGCGGTGGCCGGCATCTCGTCCCGCCTCGGCCCCGATTTTCAGGAGGCGATCACCACCGCGGTGCGCGGTTTCAACATCACATACTGGCTGCGTTCCATCGCCGGGCAGGCGTCGAGCATGGTCTCCATGTCGATGCTAATCATCCTGTTCGTCGGCTTCATGTTCGCCGAACGCGCATGGTTTCCGGTCAAGGTGCTGCATCTGGCCGGCGGCAAGGCGGGGGCAGAGCGTTTCCGCGACACGGTTCGCGTCATCATGCACCGGGTGAACCGCTATCTGGTGGTAAAGGCGGTGGTCAGCGCCATGACCGCCATGGCGGTCTGGTGGATCTTCACCATCGCGGGGTTGGAGCTTGCCGGGCCGATCGCGATGATCACCTTCGGGCTGAATTTCCTGCCCTCCATCGGCTCGATCATCGCCACGATTCTGGCCGTTCTGGTCACCTGGGTGCAGTCCGGCAACGATCAGCTTACCATCGGCGTCGGCATCGCCTGCACCACGGTCCAGTTCATCATCGGCAATGTGCTGGACCCTTATCTGCTGGGCCGGACGCTGCGGCTTTCGCCCTTCGGCATCATCCTGTCGCTGGCTTTCTGGGGCGCGATCTGGGGCTTTCCGGGCATGTTTCTGGCGGTGCCGATCTCGGTCGCGCTGATGATCGTCTGCTCGCGGATCGAATGGCTGCGCCCGGTCGCGATCCTGCTGTCACGGGAAGGTCTGCCGGACAGCGAAACCGAACCTGCCGGATGAGCCTGCCCGCTGAGGCTGGCCGCCGCATCCGGGGCTGAGGGGGCAGGCGAGGGTTTCCGGGCACCGCGCCGCACGGCAGACCCGGGGCATCCGTCCTCCGGGCTATCGGGCGCGATCAGCGATCGTTGTCACCATCGTCGGCTTCGAACCCGCTGCTGAGCGGAGGGGGGCGCTTTGTCATCACCGGCCCCGCTCGGCTGTTGCTCGGTGACGGGCGCGGGTAAGATGGCCTCGGCCTCGTCGGGGCGCGCTTTCGGGCGCCGCGCGGGCGGGCGAGGTTTTCCCGGCACCGCGCTGCACGGCAGCCCGGAGCCGTCCACCCCCGGGCTATCGGGCGCGATCAGCGATCGTTGTCACCATCGTCGGCTTCGAACCCGCTGCTGAGCGGAGGGGGCGCTTTGTCATCACCGGCCGCGCGCGGCTGTTGCTCGGTTGCGGGCGCGGCTGAGGTGGCCTCGGCCTCGTCGGGACGCGCTTTCGGGCGCCGCGCGGGCGGCTTTGGCTGACCGATTTCGCGGGCGTTGCGGATATAGATGTCGCGCTGCGTGAACGGAATGTCGATCCCGGCCGCCTCGAACCGCTTCAGGATCTCGTGGTTCATCCTGCTGTGGATCGAGATGCCCTGATTGATGTCGGACAGGATCATGCGGATCTCGAAATTCAGCGAATCCGGCCCGAAGGCGCGGAACAGCACGCTGGGGGGCGGGTTTATCAGGGCGGTGGGCTCGGCCTCGGCGATGTCGCGCAGGATCGCTTCCACCTCCTTCGTGTCGCTGCCATAGGCCACGCCCACCGGCACGATCAGCCGGCCCTGCTTGTTCTGGCGGGTGTAGTTCACCACCTGGCCGGAAACCAGATCGGCGTTCGGCACGATCACCTCGGTCCGGTCGAAGGTCTCGATCCGGGTCGAGCGGACCGAGATACGGCGCACGATCCCCTGCCGGGCCCCGACCTCGATCCAGTCACCGACGGTGATCGGCCGTTCGACCAGAAGGATGATCCCGGACACAAAGTTCGACACGATGTTCTGAAGGCCGAAACCGATACCGACCGACAGCGCACCGGCAACGATCGCCAGTGACGACAGGTCGATCCCGGCCGAGGTGATGCCCATCAGCGTGGCCAGAAAGATCCCCAGATAACCCAGACCCGAGACGATGGCGGTCTGGCCGCCCTCGTCGATCTTGGTCTTGGGCAGGATCGAGGTCCGGAACGCGCCCTGAAGGACCCGGGTCAGCAGATAGCCGACGGTAAAGACGAAGATGAAGGTCAGAAGTGCGGTCGGAGACAACCGGAAGTCGCCCAGGGCAATCCCGCGCCGGGCCGAGGTCCACAGCTCGTTCAGGTCCTCGACCCGTGCCCCCCAGATCAGCGCGAACAGCGGCAGGGCGGCAAGGACCAGCACGAAGCCGATCAGCACCGGAACCAGCGCATCGCGCGCGCCGGTGCTGTCGCGTCGGATCAGACCCCAAAGATCGCCGACGAAATCCTGCAGCACCATCAGGATAAAGACGAGCCCGATCGAGACGATCGACGGCCACAGCAGCGCATTGGCCGCGTTGATATAGCCGATGGCCGCCGCGATCGGCGCAACGATCGAAACCACCACCCCGGCGGCGCCGACATAGGTGACGATGCGCAGCCGGTAAACCTGATCCTGATTTTTGACATCGCGTGAGGCGCGGCGCAGGATCTGGCACAGCCGGAACAGCACCAGCGCGCCCAGAACGATCAGCGGGAAATGCAGCACCGCCGCCGCCGCCTCGGAAAACTCCATCGGCACGGCATCGGCGCTTGTCTCGGGGCGGACGAAGCCGCCAAGCGGAAGGATCGCGGTCGAGACGATGCCGTGAATCGCGGCCAGCGCCGCAAGCACCGTGGTGTGCAGCCGCGCCTCGGTCCGCCGGGCCGGCGGCAGATCAAGCGTCAGATCGCCCAGCTTGTCCGATGGGAACATCCGCACCGCCAGCCAGCGGCCGATGAAAAAGCCAAGACCGGCACCGGGCAGCAGTTGCAGGATCGGTTGCCACCATGTGCCGAGGATGCCCGAAATCTCCAGCGCGACGGCCAGCAGGATGACGCCGAGCGTCGGGATGATGATCTGGGTCAGCGATACCAGAAATTCCAGCGCCGACCGCGCGTATTCCGAGGCCCGCGATGACAGCCGTTGCGGCAGGCGGTCGACCCAGCGCCGCCCGTAGCCGAGCAGCAGCATCCCAATCAGGACAAGAACCGCGATGACCAGAAAATTCCGCCGCAACTCGGCGCGGGTGCCGGCGTTGTCTATCCGTTTCTGGACTTCGCCGCCCAGACCCGCGAGCAGCTTTTTCCCGTCCGTATAGGCGTCGTTCCAGTTGGCCGGGTTCAGCGGGGTGGGCGAAATCCGCAGCAGCTCGCTCGCCTGCCTTTCGCGCAGGGTCTTGTCGATTAGCGAAACGATCGCATCGGCGCGGCTATAGGCCTCGACCGCGTTCAGGGCAGGGGCCTGAAGCTCTGCCAATTGTTCGGTCAGTGCGGTGCGGCGGGCGGCGACGTCTTCGGCCTCGGTCGCACCCTCTGCCGGCGCCGGACCCAGCGCCGCGATCTGATCCCGCAGCGTGGCGATGCGGGTGCTGTTGGTGCCCTGCGCCTTCTGGAACTTAGTGCGCCAATCGACCACGCTGGCCCGCAGCGCCTCCAACCGGGCATTCGACGCGCCGGCGGACTGTATGATCCCTTCGGCCTGCGTGGCAAGCTGTTCCCATGCGGCGTAATTCGGCGCCGCCGGTTCCTGCGCCTGGGCAAAGCTGGCCGTGATCAGGAAAAGGACCGCCGTAAGCGTGGCGAGAAATTGGCGCAGCACAGGCTTTATCCTTGGAAGACTTCGGGCATCGGCGCGGGCTTGCGGGCAAGCCATTCCGGGACCGGCAGGCCCTTGGCGCGCAGGAAATCGGGATTATACAGCTTGGTCTGATAGCGCGTGCCATAGTCGCACAGCACCGTCACGATGGTGTGGCCTGGGCCCATGTCGCGCGCCATGCGCACCGCGCCGGCGATGTTGATGCCGGACGAGCCGCCAAGGCAAAGCCCCTCATGCTCCAGCACGTCAAAGCAGTATCCCAATGCCTCGGCATCGGGGATGCGCCACGCCATGTCGGGGGTTATGCCGTCGAGGTTGGCGGTGATGCGGCCCTGACCGATGCCTTCGGTGATCGAACTGCCGGGGCTTTCGAACCTGCCGGTCGTGTAATAGGAAAACAGCGCCGCGCCCTCGGGGTCGGCAAGGCCGATCTTGACACCCTTGGGTTGCAGCGCCATGGCCACGCCCGCCAGCGTCCCCCCCGAACCGACCGAGCAGACGAACCCGTCGACCTTGCCGCCGGTCTGTTCCCAGATCTCGGGGCCGGTGCCCTCGAAATGCGCCTGCCGGTTGGCCACGTTGTCGAACTGGTTGGCCCAGATCGCGCCGTTCGGCTCGGTCGCCGCCAGCGCCTCGGCCAGACGGCCGGAATAGCGGACATAATTGTTCGGGTTGCTGTAGGGGGCGGCCGGCACCTCGACCAGATGCGCGCCGGCCAGCCGCAGCATGTCCTTTTTCTCCTGGCTCTGGGTCTCGGGGATGACGATCACCGATTTATAGCCAAGCGAGTTGCCGACCAGCGCCAGCCCGATGCCGGTATTGCCGGCGGTGCCTTCGACGATGGTCCCACCCGGGCGCAGCAGACCGCGCGCTTCGGCATCGCGGATGATATACAGCGCGGCGCGGTCCTTGATCGACTGCCCGGGGTTCATGAACTCGGCCTTGCCCCAGATTTCGCAGCCCGTCGCGTCCGAGGCGCGGCGCAGACGGATCATCGGCGTGTTGCCGATGGCAGAGGCGAGATCGGGGCAGTTGCGCATCGTCTTTTTCCTTTGTTCTGGGCCGCCCTTGGCCTTCGGCCAGGGATCCCGTCCATAGGCAAACGCTTACGCGGGCGGGCAGGCGGCTTCAACCCTTTGGCCGGGCGGCGCCGGGCGGTGCGCCCCTGCTTCAACCGGCAAGTGCCGCCCGCACGCGGGTTTGTGAACACTCCAGCCACAGCGCCAGCATGACCAGCGGGCCGTTGCGGATCACGCCGTCCAGCGCCATCCGGGTCAGTTCGGCCCGGGGCAGGATGTGGGTGCGGATATCCTCGGCCTCGGATTCCAGCCCACCCAATCCGGCCGCGTCGTCGGGCAGATCGGCCGCGCCGATGAAGGTGTAAAGATATTCGCCGACCGCGCCCGGGCTGGGGTAACAATTCGGCCCGGCGACCAGACGGCCAAGGGTCAGCCCGGCCTCTTCCAAGGCCTCGCGCCGCGCGGTGTCCTCGGGGTTGTCGACGCCGTCGATGCGCCCGGCGATGGTCTCGACCAGCCAGGGCTGATGGTCCCCCCGCGCGGCCGGGGCGGCGCGGAACTGGTCGATCACCATGACCCGGTCACGGGCGACGTCCCAAGGCAGCACCACGACCGCATCGCCGCTGAGGAACACGCTTCGGTCGATCGGCGGGGTGGGGGCGCCGTCATGGCGCAGATGGGTCAGGCGATGCTCTTCGACGGTGAAAAAACCGGCATAGGGCTGGCGGCGCCGGATCAGCGTGACATTTCCCGGATCCGGCGGCGGCAAAAGACCGCCGTCGGGCGGCAGCGGATCGGTTTGCGCACGCATCCGCGCCGCCGCCGCCGCGATCAGCGCCTCCAGCCGCTGACCCGCCACCGCCGGGTTGACCCGGATCTCTGCCGCGAGCGCCGCGGCAAGATCCGGGTTTTCCGCCCCGATCAGCCGGCTGCCGTCGGGCAGGGTGGTTTCACCCAAGGCAGCGGCCAGCGCCGGTCCCGGGGCGCCGGTGAACGCCCATGCATCGGGGCCGGCGGCCTGTTCGTTCACGCCCAATGCGGCGCGCACATCCGCCGCGGCCAAGGCGCCGCTGATCCGCCAGTTCGGCATGTCGTCCCCTCAGATATCGGTGCCGGCGATCCGCCCGGCCGCGGCCATGCCCATATCGCGCGAGGTCGTGACGAACAGCACGTCGAAGGCCTGAAACATCAGCCCGGTCAGGGTCTTTGCGTCGGATGTCTGCGAAAACGCGATATATCGGTCAAGCTCGGCGTCGCTGATTGGGCCGTAAGCCAGCATCAGATAGCTTTGCGCCCAGGTCTGGGTTTCGGCGCGGATATCGGGTTCCTGCTGCCAGACATCGGCCAGCAATTGCTCCTCGCTGACCGGCTCGGGATAACCGCCGGCGGCCGAGAAACCGCGCGTGAAGGCCATGGCCGCGTTGAGCCCGCCGGCGACATTCGGCTCGACCAGATCGGCCGCGGTGATCAGGCGCAGGATCTGTTGGCAGCGCGGATCGCCACGGTCGGCGGCGCGGTCCCATGCCGCCTGTGCGGCGGTTTCGGCATCGGGGGACAAAAGCGCCTGCCGCGCCGAGGTTTCAACCGACAGCAGCCGCTGGCCCAGCGGCGCCCGGAAAAAGCGCATCGCCCGCCCCAGCGCGGCGCGGTCAGCCGTCGTCATCCGCGCCAGCCCCTCTTCCAGCCCGCTGCGGAAAATCGCGCTCAGCCGCTCGGTCTGGGCGATTTGCTGCACCCGACCGTGCCAGCCGTTGTCGGATGGCGCGCCGAACAGCGACTGGGCAAGCTCATCCCCCTGGGCGACCGTCTCTTGCGAGATGATGGGCATGACCTTGTCGATCTGAAGCGTGTCGAAGATCTCGCCGGCCTGCGACTTGATCTGGCCCGCCGCCTGACCCGCGGCATGGCCGGGCAACTGCCCCGGCATCTCGGCCAAGGCGGGAACGCCGGTAAACACCAGGGCCGCGGCCGTGGCGCAGGCCGCAGCGGTCCGCCGGGCTCTGCCGCTGTTACGTCGCACCGGATCCAGCATCGCCATTTGGTCTTCCTTTCCCGCCCGCCGGATGACCCGAGAGCTGTGACATTATGGCACGCGGCAAGCCTTGCACCCGACTGGCCCCGATTTTTCACCGAAAGCCCCTTGCGCTTCAACCCCCACCACTCTAAATCCCCGCCTCACCACCCAAAAGCGCGGAGAGGTGCCGGAGTGGTCGAACGGGGCGGTCTCGAAAACCGTTGAGCCTGCAAGGGTTCCGTGGGTTCGAATCCCACCCTCTCCGCCACTTCAGTATAAAACCGGGAACGCCGATTCCTGACGTGTTCCCGCCGATAGCCGCCCTTTCCAAGCCGGATTCGGGTGCATGTTTCGCTCGCCAGTTCCCGCACGGCTGCCCCGGTGAGGCGCTGGTGTGTGGAGTTTGCGAGCATGGCTTCGATCCGCGTCGCATCGGCCCGCGCCCGATCCTGAAGCGCCGTGAGGCCGGCGATGTGCACGCCAAGCGAGGACTCGGCCGGATCGAGTGAACCGGCTTCAATAGCGTCGTAGAGGCGCTTGAAGATTGACAGGACGGAAAGCGCGGCGATAGCTCTTTCGACAACGGTACCAATGCGCGGAGGGATAGGTTTGAGCATCAGGGTCAGATCACCAAAGCATATGGACGAAGCACTATTGCGAGAGATTTCCGAAAAATACCTTCTACCGTTCTTCTCCGGCGCGACGATCAACTCTACCACACAGTCTTCTTCTAGTTCCGACAAATTGGTCGCCTTTCTGGACCCGCAGGTGATTGGCTACAAGGTTCATCGTGCCGACGCCTACAGACTGCAATTCCGCCGAGATCAGCCTTTTGCAAAGACACGCGATCCCGCACGCGAAACCAGGGTGATCGAAGCTTTCGTCGAGATCCTTGGAGGGATGTCTCAAGCGTTGAAAGGCGATCTTAAAGACGATTTGCTTTCTACTTTCCAGCGTCGTGTCGTCGCGCACGCGCTAGCGGAACGAGGGGAAGCAAAGAATTTACTTGCAGTCATCGACCAGATGGCTTTGTGGGGGACGCGCCTTTACGAGGGAGCACCAATAGCCAGTGCCATTGGTCTTGACCCAGAGAACCACGGCTCATCGACAATCTCACTCGCCTCAGTGACGAGGAACGACTTCGGTGCCGTGCTTTCGAACGGGTTCGATACGCTCTTGGTCTTCGACGGTGAACTGCGGTTTGCTCGGCATGAAGTTTTGGAGCCAAGCGTATCGGGAAACGGAACCTGCCCGTGGCGACACGCAGCTATCGCAGAATGGACCCGGAAGAGAGATGGACGCGTTGCCGTGGTGCTTAATCGCTTGGGAGAGATACTTGCCTTCCGGGACGGCCAGCTTCTCTTTGCGAGGCGAGGTGGCGTCTGGCACTTCCTTACACATGATCCCGTCATTCGTCAAATGGGCGTGCCGAAGAACGAAACTATCCGGCGCGCAATTTATGAAACCGCCCTTGATGCTTCGTTCGCCAGAACGGGAGCATGCCTGGGGGTCATAGGCGCCGGTGCGGGACGGTCGTGGGAAGGAATGGTCTCGGAACATGATCGACTAACGCTTAGTCTGTCTGACAAAGCCAGAACGATATCGAAAATTATCCGAGGGCGAGAATTCCACAATCTTGAAAGGACGCTCCGACAGGAACTTGTAGCGATCGACGGCGCGACAGTCATAAACCATCAAGGCGAGGTGCTTGCGGTGGGGGCCATCCTCAAGATCGACGGAGGAAGCACCGGCGGAGGTCGTACGGCGGCAGCCAAAACGATCGCCAGATTAGGGTTAGGAATTAAGGTTTCGCAGGACGGTGGGATAACCGCGTACCGACCAATGCGAGGGAAAACAAAGAACTTGGGCACTGCATTCAGCGTGATGTAGGCTTGGATGATGGCAGTCACTGCCTCGGGCCTCAATCTTGGCGGGCTATAGCGTAGATGAAGTTCTCTGTGTCGTCGGCTTCGGTCCGCCAGATCTCCATATAACATATCGCTTTTGCTGTGGAATTTATTCTGAAACTGGCTTTCTCTACTTCCTTGACTACAACGATGAACACGGTCAGGGCAGGATAGTGGAAATCTGGCGCGGTCAGGCAAGGCGCCGGCGGCGGATCATGGGCGAGTTGCTGACTCGCGGCATGGCTGCAGCGCACGGGCTCGGCCATTTTTTCATCATGATACGCCTGCGCGCCGGGCCGAACCGGGAAAGCTTGAAAACCGACACCTTCCTCGATCGGTATAAAAACGCCATCCCGCCACAACGCCCTAGGCACGGTCCAGCGGGACTTTAGCCCTGCGAACTGCCCTCGCATCGTCAGACTGGACGCGAGTGTCTCGTCGACGTCAGTTCAGGCTGGCGATGTGCCGGCGATACCCCGGGAAGGCGTCCAGCCGCGCGGCGTAGGTATCAAGGTTCGGCAGCGCCGGACGATCGCCGGCCAACAACGACCAGCGATGGACCGAGGGCGCGGCCGTGATATCGGCCAGCGACAGGGCCGACCCGGCGATGAAGGCCCCCGTCCGCCCGATTTGGCCGTCAAGCAGCGCAAAGGCCGCGATCACGGCGGGCAGATCCGCATCCTCGACCTTTCCGGCCGCGCGCGCCTTGCGCAACCGGGTCAGCGGCGGTGCCAGCGAGATCGAGGCCCAGTCCATCCAGCCGTCGACCCGCGCCCGCAGCGCCAGATCGTCGGGCCACAGTCCGGCGGCCCGGAACCGCGAGGCCAGATAGCGCAGTACCGTGTTCGATTCCCACACGACCGCATCACCGTCCTGCAGGACCGGCACCTTGCCGTGCGGGTTCATCGCCAGGAACTTGGGCGTGTCGGTGGGCGCAAAGCCTCGCCCGGTCGGCACAAGCTCGTAATCCTGGCCGATTTCGTCCAGCAGCCAGAACACCTTGGCCGCGTTCGACGAATTGCGGCGCCCAAAGACCCGGATCATGCCGTATCCCCCTTGCCCGAGATCATCGCCATGATGCCGTCGAACCGGTCGTCATCGCCCAGCGACAGAATCGCGTCATAGGCGGCGCCAGCGCCGGCCTCGCCCAGAAGCGGGGTGGCGCAGTCGGTGAATTTGTCGCGCAGCTCTGTGTCCGACATCGGATTCGTCGGTCCGCGCCCGAAGCGGGTCGAGGCGCTGCCCTCAAACACGCGGCCGTCCTTCATCACCACCCGCACCCGGCCCAGATAGGCGTCGCGTTCCTGATGCCCGGAGGCGGCGACGCGCGGCAGCAGATCGGCCAGCTCGGGCGTCAGGAAGCTCGCGTCATCGAAATCGGCCAGCCGGATGCGCCCCGTCGTCAGCGCCTTGGCGGTCAGGAACTGCACGCTGAACTTGGCGTCGAGCCCGGTCCGCGGGTCGGGGCGGTTGGTATGGGCCAGACGGCGGTCGTGGGTGCTGGTCTCGATCCGTTCGATGGCATCGGCCGGCAGCAGCCCCTCGCGCGCGACGATGTCAAGCCCGGCGTCAATCGCCGAATGGGCCGAGCCGCAACAGGGATGCTGCTTGATCGCGATGCCGGGGTCCAGAACCTCCATCGGCCCGTCCCAATCCCGCAGGATCGCCTCGGCGTCATAGGTGCCGGCGCCGTTGAACAGGTTGAAGAAGCCGTAGTTATGCTCGAACGCCTCGGGGTTGGCGGTCATGCCGCGCCGCGTGACCAGCGCCGCCATGACAGCGTTATGGGCCGCCTGGCCGACGTGCAGGGGTTTGACCGGGGTGCCGAAATTCGACTTCAGCCCCGAGGCCATCGAGACCGCCACGGCCAGCGCGGTGGCCATCCGTTCCTCGTCAAAGTCGAACATCCGCGCGGCGGCGGCGGTGGCGCCGAATACGCCAAGGGTCGCGGTCGGGTGCCAGCCCTTTTCGTAATGATGGGGCAACAGCCCGCGCGCCAGACGGGTCTCGACCTCGACCCCGGTCATCCAGGCCTCGATCGCCTTGCCGGCTGTCGCGCCTGTCCATTCGGCCAGCGCCAGAACCACGGGCACGACCGGCGCCGAGGGATGCCCGCCCATGGTGGTCGAGCAGTCGTCAAAGTCAAGCGCATGGGCGGCGGTGCCGTTCACCAGCGGTGCATGCAAGACCGAAGCGCGGCGGCCGCGACCCCACAGCGTCGCCTGACCGGGTGCGGAGGCGGTGTCCAGCACCGCCTCGAGCCCATCGAGATAGGGGGCATCGGCGCCGGCCAGCGCCACGCCGATGGTGTCCGCGAAAGCGCGGCGGGCGATATGGGCGGCCTCGGCGGGTGCGGTTTCGGATCGTATCGACAACGCCCGGCGGGCGAGTTCGCGTGCAAAACTCATGTCGTTCATTCCTTCCGGATTCAGCGCGTGGCGGCTTCGACGGCGTCGGTCAGATCACTGGCGCGGGGCAGCCGGTCCAGCCGCATCAGCAGATCGAATACCTCGGCCGCGCCTGCGTCGGTCAGGCTGCGGCTGGCGCAGTCGGTAAATTTTGCCTCCAGCATCTCTTGCGGCAACGGGGCTTCGGGACCACGACCCAGCGGCGCGGCGATCGACTGGCTCAACGTGGTTCCGTCCCGAAGCGTCACCACCACCTCGGCGCCGTAATCATTGCTGTCGTCGTCATGCGGTTCCATGCGGATCAGGCCCATGACGCGGGTGACCTCGGGGTCGCCCAGAGCCGCATCCTCGAAATGCTCCAGCAGCACCGCGCCGTTGACCAGCCCGCGCGATACCGCATAGGGCAGCGAGAACTTGGCGTTCAGCGCGCTGGTCGCCGGATTTCGCACATGCGGCAGCAGGCGGCGGGGATGCATGCGGACCAGCACATCGGTGACCGCCGCGCTGTCCGGAACCTGTCCGTCATGAAGCGCGATCGCCGCGTCGATGGCGCCGTGGACGCTGTAGACGCAGGGGTATTTCTTGATCGAGATGCCCGGCGCCAGCAGATCCAGCGGTTCGGCCCAGTTGGTCAGCATACGGTCGGCATCATAGTTGCCCGCGCCGTTGAAGACCTCAAGGAAGCCTTGCGGATGTTCCAGCGCGACCGGCGAGCCGTTCACGCCCTTCGACGCCATCAGCGCCGCGAAAAGCCCGTTCCGCGCCGCGATTCCGGCATGCAGCGGCTTGGTCGACGTGCCGAAATTGGCCTTGATCCCCGACGCCAGCGAGGCCGCGATGGAAATCGCGCTGGCGATCTGCGCCTCGCTTGACCTCAGCATGACCGACGCCGCGACGGTTGCGCCGAAGATCCCCAGAGTTGCCGTGGGGTGCCAGCCCTTTTCGTAGTGCTGGAAGTTGACGCCGCGCGCAAAGCGCGTCGCGGCCTCGACCCCGATGATATAGGCGTCTGTCAGCTCCTTGCCCGACGCGCCCTGTGCCTCGGCAAGCGCCAGAAGGCCGGGGATGATGATGACGGTAGGATGGCCGGACAGCGATTTCGAGGTATCGTCGTAATCGAGCGCGTGACCGGCGGTGCCGTTGACGAAGGCCGCGTCCAGCATGCCCAGCCGTTCCTTGCGGCCGAGCAGAAGGCAGGGACCGGGACCGTAGATGTCGGGCATCAGCGCCGCTTCGGTGGTCTCGCTCCGCGCCCCAAGCAGGGTGCAGCCGATCATGTCGGCGATGGCGTTGCGCGCCCATTTCACCGCCTCGGGATCGAAGCCGGCCGGGTCCAAAGCGACGACGCGCTTGGCAAGTTCGCGTGAGAGGGACATCATTTCACCTTTTCTTCGTGGCCGCTGCGCAGTCCGGCATCGTGATTTTCAGGGGGCAGGTTGACCGCCTCTGGCTGCATCAACGCGCTTAGCCGCCGGATTGAACCTTGTCCGGACAGGTCCATCAGCGCGGCGAAAAGCCGCTCGGCGGTCTTCGTGCCCAGGATGCCCAGGGTGCAGTCGTCGAACTTTGCCCGGAACTGGGCCGGCGTCATCGGGTTGGCCGGACCGCGCCCCATGGCGACGCTGGCGCTGGCCGACAGGCGCCGGCCGTCGGTCAGGGCGACCTCGACGCGCCCCAGCGACACGTCATTCTCGTCATGCGCCGCCAGCCGGACCTTGGCTGACAGCGCCCGGGTCGCGGGATCGAAGACGCTGTTGCCCTCGAAATCGGCGAAGCCGACGGTGCCAGTCAGCAAGGCCCGCGCGGTCAGGTACTGGGTCGAGAATTTCGCATCGAGCCCGTCCTTCGGTTCAGGCCGGTCGATGTTCTTCAGGCGCTTGCGGTGCAGCGTGACGTCGACCGCCTCGATGGCCGCGTCCTCGATCTCTGGCCGCAGTTCGGCCGCGGCGTCGATGGCGCAATGGATGAAGGCGCAGCAGGGGTATTGCTTGATCGCGATGCCGGGCGAGAGAAGGGCGAAATCCTCTGTCCATCCCGCCAGTGCCTTATCGGTGTTTTCGGGAACGATCCCGTTGAACGCGGCCATGAAGCCGAACTTGTGTTCCAGCACGGCCGGGTTGGCGCTGAAGCCGGCATTGGCCAGCAGCGCCGCCTGCAGGCCGTTGCGGTTAGCTTGCCCGGCGTGCAGCGGCTTTGTCATCGTGCCGGAATTCGCGCGCAGTCCCGACGCGCAGGAAGCGGCGATGCCGATGGCCACGGCCATGCGCTCGGGCGTGAGACCCAGAAGGCGTCCGCAGGCGACGGCCGAGCCGATCACGCCGAAGGTCACCGTCGGATGCCAGCCACGGTCGGCATGGGCCGGGTTCGAGACGCGGGCGAGGCGAATTTCGGTCTCGATCCCAGCGACATAGGCCGTCAGCAGATCGGCCCCGTTCGCGTCCAGCCGGTCGCCGAGCGCCAGAAGGGCCGGCACGATCGAAACCGAGGGATGGCCGTCCATTTCCAGATTGCAGTCGTCGAAATCGAGCGCATGCGCCGAAATGCCGTTGATCTGCGCGGCATCGAGTTCGTGCAGCCGTCCGGCGCGGCCGAGCAGCGCCGAGGGGCCCGGGCTTGCCGTCAGGACCGAGGCCGCTAGCCGAACGACCTCTTCGGTCGCGCCAGCGATGCCACAGGCGACGGTATCGGCAAAGGCCCGGGTCGCCCAGTCGCGGGCCGGATCGCTGAGATCGGCAAAGGTCAGCCCTGCGGCACGGGCCGCAAGTTGATGCGTCAGGGACGTCACGGAAATCTCCTGTCTGTGGATACGGTCCGCGGATGGCGCGGGCCGGGCTTTGGTCAATGCTTCAGGATCTGGTCCAGGAAGGCGCGGGTGCGCGGCTCGCGCGGGGCACCGAAGAAATCCTCGGGCGTGCCGCTTTCGACGATGCTGCCGTCGGCCATGAAGATCACCTTGTCGGCCACGGTGCGGGCAAAGCCCATCTCGTGGGTGACGACGATCATCGTCATGCCGCTTTCCGCAAGCTCGATCATCGTGTCCAGAACCTCCTTGATCATCTCGGGGTCAAGGGCGCTGGTCGGTTCGTCGAACAGCATGATCTCGGGCTCCATGCACAGCGACCGGGCGATCGCAACCCGCTGCTGCTGGCCGCCCGACAGTTGCAGCGGGTATTTGCGCGCCTGATCGGGAATGCGCACCTTGCGCAGGAAATGCATCGCCAGATCCTCGGCGTCAGCCTTTTTCATCTGCCGGGTCAGCATCGGGCCGAGCGTGAGGTTCTCCAGCACCGTCAGGTGCGGAAACAGGTTGAAGCTTTGGAAAACCATGCCGATATTGCGGCGGATCTTGTCGATGTTCTTCACGTTGTCGGTCAGTTCCAGACCCTTGACGAAGATCTGGCCTTCCTGATGCACCTCAAGCCGGTTGATGCAGCGGATCAGCGTGGACTTGCCCGACCCCGAGGGACCGCAGACCACGACGCGCTCTCCCTTCTTCACGTCAAGGCTGACGTCCTGCAAAACCTTGAACTGGCCGAACCATTTCGAGACGTTGCGCATCGAGATGATGTTGTCCCCCGGCGAGGAGGTCGTGGTGGCCGAGGCCGCGGCAGCGGGCGCGGTGGCGGGCGGGGCCAGGGTGGAGGCGGTGGTGTCGGTCATGTGTTTCCTTCCCATATGCCGCTTCAGATGCGTCCTTCGGCGATCCAGTGTTCGACCTGCCGCGCATAACGGGACAGCGCGTAGCCGAAGAACAGGTAGATGGCGGCGACGAACAGATAGGCCTCGACATAGAACTGACGCCAAAGCGGATCCTGCATGACGGCGGTGGTGGCCGTCAGAATGTCGAAAAGCCCGATGATAATGACGAATGACGTGTTCTTCATCGCCGCGATGATGTGGTTGGTGATCGCCGGCAGGCTGATCCGCAGCGCCTGCGGCAGGATGATCCGCCGCGTCATCTGCCAATAGCTCAGGCTTAGCGATTGCGCGGCCTCGTACTGGCCGCGCGGGATGGCCTGAAGGCCGCCGCGGATCACCTCGGCCTGATAGCAGGCAAAGAAGATCGCGATGCCGATGGTGATGCGCAGAAGCTTGTTCACCTCGACATTCGCGGGCAGGAACAGCGGAAACACGTTCACCGCGACGAACAGGATGGTGATCAGCGGCACGCCCCGCAGCGCCTCGATGAAGACTACCGACACACCCCGCGCGACGGGCAGCGGCGCGCGCCGGCCAAGCGCCAGAAGGACCGCGATGGGCATGCCGATCAGCACCGTGCCGGTGAACAGCAGCATGGTCAGCGGCAGCCCGCCCCATTCCGAAGTCGGCACATAGGGCAGCCCGAATACGCCGCCGAACATCAGCACGCCGATCGACAGGACCGCAAAGATCCACAGCGGCACCAGCACGCGCAGGTTCCAGAACCGCGGCCAGAGTGAGATCACCACAGTGGCCAGATAGATCACCATCATGATGACCAGCCGCCATTGCTGGTCGTAGGGATAGAGACCGAACAGCATCGGCCGGTGTTTCTCGGCGATCACCGCCCAGCAGGCGCCGGTCGCGGCGCGGCAGTCTTCGGGGTCCGAGGTGTACCAGACCGCGTTGATGATGCCCCAGTCCAGCACGAACCAGGCGAAGCGCAACACCACGGCGGCGATCACCAGGGTCAGGATGGTCTGCCAGACGGAACTGAACAGGTTGCGGCGCAGCCATGCGCCGAAGTTCATCCGGGCGGCAGGATCGTAGGCCCCGGGCGCAGGGGCGGTGGTTTGGGAAAGCTCGACCATGGACTAGCGCTCCTTGATCGCGACGAGGCGGTTGTAGGCGTTCATCAGCGTCGAGGTGATCAGGCTGATGATCAGATAGACCACCATCATGATGGCGATGGCTTCGACGGCCTGTCCGGTCTGGTTCATGACGGTGTTGCCGATGTTGACCAGATCGGGATAGCCGACCACGACGGCGATAGAGCTGTTCTTGATCAGGCTGACATACTGGCTGGTCAGCGGCGGCACGATCACCCGCAATGCCTGCGGCAGCACCACATGGCGCAGGATGAACCGCGGCCGCAGCGAGATCGACCGCGCGGCCTCGATCTGGCCCTTCGGGGTGGCCTGGATGCCGGCCCGCACGATCTCGGCGATGAAGCCCGAGGAATAAAGCGAGATGCCGAGCATGAGACCGACGAATTCGGGGCTGACCGTCGCGCCGCCGGCGAAGTTGAAGCCCTTGCGCTCGGGAATGCTGAGCGCAAAGGGGGCGCCGAAGGCGAGCCATACCAACAGCGGCAGGCCCAGGATCAGCGCCAGCCCGGGCCACAGCATGTCGATGTATTTGCCGGTCTTTTCGCGATGACGGCGCGCCATCCTGGCAGCGATGACGGTCAGGACGATGCCGGCCAGCAGCGCCAGACCCATCCACGGATAGGCGGCGTTGGCGGTGGGAACCGCGATCGCAAGCCCCCGGTTGCTGATAAAGCCGAAGCCGAAAAGGTCGATCGCCTGCCGGGGCGCGGGCAGGTTCCGGATCACGGCGGCCCAGAAGATCACCTGAAGGATGACCGGGATGTTGCGGACGATCTCGACATAGGTAAGCGCGATCCGCTGCAGCAGCCAGTTGCTGGACACGCGCGCGATGCCGACCGAAAAGCCGATGATCGTGGCGACCACGATGCCGACCGCCGAGACGGTCAGCGTGTTCAGCAACCCGACCAGCAAGGCCCGGCCATAGGTGTCGCGGGGCGAATAGGGGATCAGCTTTTCGCCGATTTCGAACTGCGACACCTGGCCGAGAAAGCCGAAACCGGTGGCGATGTTCTGGTGGTGCAGGTTCTCGACCACGTTATGGTAAAGATAATATCCCAGAAGGACGACGGCTGCGGCCAGCGCGACCTGATAGATCGTGGCGCGAAAACCTTCGCTGTTGAGTAAATCCTTCAGGCTTCGGGCAGGAGGTTTCCCGCCTCTGGCCGGCGTGACATCGGTCATGCGTTGTCCCCGAGGGTCGTCGAAAGGAAGTGGACCGCCCGCGCCGGTTGCCGGGTGCGGGCGGCGTCGATGACGCTTGCAGCGATTACTGCATCGGCAGGCCGTAAAGGATGCCGCCGTCGTTCCACAGCCTGTTCAGATCGCGGTCCAGCGCGACCGGGCTGTCGGGCCCGAAATGACGCATGTAGATGTCTTTGTAGTTCCCGACCTGCTTGATCACGTTATAGGCCCAGGCGTTGTCGACGCCGAGCTTGGTGCCGTTGTCGCCGATCACGCCCAGCAGGGTCTGGATGTCGGGGTCGTCGGAGGTTTTCATCTCGTCGACATTGGCCTGGCTGACACCCAGTTCTTCGGCGTTGAAGGTCGCATAGGTGACCCATTTGACCAGATCGTACCACTGGTCGTCGCCCTGACGGACGGCCATTGCGAGCGGCTCTTTGGAATAGATGCCGGGCAGCAGGACGTGGGCGGCAGGATCCTGGGTGTCGAAGGCCCGCACGCCCGGAAGCGCGGCCTTGTCCTTTGTCAGCGCGTCGCAGCGGCCGGTGACATAGGCGTCGACCAACTGCTTGTTGTTCTCGATCACGACCGGCGTATAGGTCAGGCCGCGCGCGGCGAAGATCTGCGCCACGTTGCGTTCGGTGGTCGAGCCGGGGGCCATGCAGATCACCGCGCCATCAAGATCCTCGACCTTTTCGATTCCGTCCTCGACGCGGACCAGAAAGCCGGTTCCGGTGTAAAAGATCGGCGGGGCGAAGTTCAGGCCAAGCGCCGTGTCGCGGCCCAGCGTCGCCGTCACGTTGCGGGCCAGCACGTCGACCTCGCCAGACTGGATCGCCGGGAAACGCTGCTGCGAGGACAGGGCGACAAAGCGGACCTTCTCCGGGTCGCCGAAGATCGCCGAGGACAGCGCGCGGCAGAAGTCGACCTCGAAGCCGCTCCACTTGCCCTGGCTGTCGGGCGCGGCAAAGCCGTGGCGCGCCGGGTGGACGCCGCACAGCAACTCGCCCCGCGCCTTTACGGCGGCGAGAGTGTCGCCCGATTCGGCCATGGCGGCCGAGGCACCTGCGCCGGCAAGCACAAGTCCCACGATCGCGGATAGACCGGCAGTTTTCACGCTATTCAATTGTTTCCTCCTCGCTCTGTTGTTCGGACGCCGGGTTGGCGACCCGCCGTATCAACATTTATACACCATTGTATACAACTGAACTTCAGAGTATGCAACACGCAACAAAGCTGCAGGAAAGCCATGCCATGAACGATGAAAAACTTGGTCTCGATACCCGTGTGACCCATAGCGGGCGCAGCCCCCGGCAGCATTTCGGCATGGTCAACACGCCGGTTTACCGGGCCTCGACGATTCTGTTTCCGAATCTCGCGGCGCTGGACGCCAAGGAAGGGGCAAAGCTGCGCTATGGCCGCCGCGGCACGCCCACCACGCATGCGCTGGAGGATGCGATCTGCGCGCTGGAAGGGGGCGATCGCGCGTTGCTCGCGCCTTCGGGCGTCAGTGCGCTCAGCACCGTCCTGATGAGCTATGCCGAGCCGGGCGCACATTTCCTGGTCTCGGACAGTTCCTATGGTCCGACCCGCAAGTTCTGTGAATTCACCCTGCGCAAGTTCGGCATCGACACCACCTATTACGATCCCGCCATCGGCGCCGGGATCGCGGAGCTGATTCGCCCCGAGACGCGGCTTATCTGGATGGAATCCCCCGGCTCACAGACCTTCGAGGTTCAGGATATCGCGGCGATCGCCGGCGCCGCCCGCGCGCGCGGCGTCACCACCGCGATCGACAACACCTGGAGCGGTGGATATTTCAGCCAGCCGATCGCGCATGGCGTGGACATTTCCGTTCAGGCGGGCACGAAATACATATCGGGCCATTCCGACCTGATGCTGGGCACCATCGCCTGCAGCGCAGCGCAATACGACCGGCTGCGGGAAACCTATCTGCGCTTCGGCATCTGCATCAGCTCGGACGACGCATATCTTGCCCTGCGGGGTCTGCGCACCCTTGGCGTGCGGATGCGACAGCATCACACCAGCGGTATCGAGGTCGCGAACTGGCTTCTGCAGCAGCCGGAGGTTCTGCGCGTCATGCACCCGGCGCTGCCGCAGGACCCCGGCCATGACCTGTGGAAAACCTATTTCACCGGGGCCTCGGGCCTGTTCGGCTTCGTGATGAAATCGGTTGATCGTGACGCGCTGGCGCGCATGTTCGACGGCTTCTCGCTGTTCGGCATGGGGTCGAGCTGGGGCGGGTTTGAAAGCCTGATCGTGCCCAGCAACCCCGCGGTCTATCGCACCGCGACGGAATGGAACCCGGGCGGCCAGACCGTCCGTATCCATGTCGGGCTGGAGGATCCGGCCGACCTGATGGACGAGCTTCGCCGCGGCTTCGAAAGGCTGACCGCATGAGCGCGGAGGCAGACGACCCCAGGTCGGCTCTGGCGCGTCCCAGCCCCTTCGATCAGTTGCTGGCGCTGATCGAAAATGGCGAATTGCACCCCGGGCGCAGGTTGCGCGAAACCGAACTGGCCGAGCGCCTCGGCATCAGCCGCACCCCGGTCCGCGAGGCGCTGCACCGGCTGCACGCGATGGGTCTGGCCCAGCAGGGTCCGCGCCGCGGGCTGATCATCACCCAGATCAGCTATGACCGGCTGCGCCAGCTTTTCGAGGTGCGCGAAGGGCTGGAGGGTATGGCGACCCGGCTGGCCGCATCGCATGCCTCGGGCGCCGAGATCGCGCTTTTGCACGACATGGTGGCCGAGGATCGACGCACGACCGACGGCACCCGGCTCGCGCAGCGCAACAAGCTGCTGCACCGCCAGATCGTGCAGGCATCACACAACAGCTATATGATCGAGGCATTGCGCAATCTGAGCGTTCACCTTGGCCTCTTGTCAGGTTCGACCTACGACGAACCCGGGCGCCTGTCGGCCGCCCAGACCGAGCATGAGGAGATCGTCGAAGCCATCGCCGCCCGCGATGGCGCGCGGGCCGAGCGCGCCGCGCGCCGGCACATCGTCGAAGGGCTTGCGATCCGGCTTAGGATGCTGGCCCGGACAGCCTGACGCGGTAACCGGCCGCGCGGCCGTTATTGTCTTAATTGCCGCGCTCTGCCTATAACGGGGTGAGTAATCAGTATGTTCACACCGAGGAACCGGCATCACATGGCCCAGAACAAAGTCGAACCCATCTCGCGCGCCCGGGCGCGTGTCGCTTTGGCCTCGGGTGATCTGGTTTCGCATATCTATGATCTGGTGCGGAAGGAAATCACCGCCGGCACCATTCGCGTAGGCGACCGGGTGACCGAGGCGGATCTGGCCGAACGTTTCGGCGTCTCGCGCACGCCGGTCCGTGAGGCGGTGGCCCGGCTCGAGGCGGACGGCCTTCTGACGAACGAGTCGCGGCGTGGGCTGGTGGTCACCGAGCTCAATCATCAGCAGGTGGTCGAGCTGTATTTCATGCGCGAGATCCTTGAGGGCGCCTCGGCCCGGCTTGCGGCGCAAAGCGCAAGCGACATCGAGTTGTCGATGCTCGAAGAGCTCATCAACAAGGAAACCGTGTCGCTGAACGATCCGTCCACGCTGCTGGAGATCAACCAACGCTTTCACCGGCTGATGATGCTTGCGGCGCACAACCGCTATTTGCTGCGCAGCCTGTCGCAACTGACCCTGACGATGTCGCTGCTGCCCAGCCTTCTGGACCGGGGCGGCCGGGCCGAGGCTGCGGCCGAGGAGCATCGCGCCATCGTGCGGGCGCTTGTCGCCCGCGACCGCGAGGGTGCTGAAGAAGCCGCGCGCCAGCACATCCGCGCCTCGCAACAACATCGGATGCTGTTCAGCCTGCAGGCCGGGTCCGAGGACTGATCCGGCACCGGACCGCGAAGCGGCGGCCCTTACGCCTTCATCGCCGCCTTCATTGTTCCCGCCAGCCGCAGGGCATGGCGGCGATGGTCAGTGCGGGATTCGCCGTGGCCGAAGTCGGGAAGATCGAGGAACCGGCGATGGACAGGTTTTCGTGGTCGTGGCTACGCAGGTCGGCGTCGACTAAAATGGTCGCGACATCGGTTCCCGCCCGCAGCGCGCCGATGACATGGCCTCGCGCCCTTATCTTTGCATAGCCGGACGCGCCTCGCTCACGTTGCGCTTTGAGCGCCGATGGGGCGGTCAGAAGGGGAGAAGTTTCGACGTCAGCCCCATCCCCTGCGCAATTTATTCACATTCAACCGCATGACGACCGTGTCGCTGGCGTGCGCCACCATCGCCGCGCAGTGACCCGCCATGAAACCATCAGGTTATCTTGGCCCGACCCCGCGCTGACAACATGCGGATCTTGGATGCGGCAAGATCGGCGGGTCAGTTTGCCGCGCTGCCACCGCGCGCCGTCCGCCCGACCGCGCAGGCTGGTCGTTTACCCGCATTGACAAATCCCGGCTTTCGCGTTCGGGTTGCCCTATAGGGCGGTGACGATCCCGGACCGTTTCGGATTACACCGCTTTGGCGGGGTGACGCGGCCGCAGGGCCGTCAGGAATTCTGCCCGACTGTCTTGAATCGCCAGGCTTCAAAATGGAGGACCGAGATGAGCGACGGAATTTGCGATATTTGCGGGATACGTCCGGCGACGGTGCGCGTCGCGGCAAGCGTGAACGGGCGCCGCCAGACGCTGGAGCTGTGTCAGGAGGATTATGATCGCTTGCGGGCAAGGCAGGCTGGTAGTCGCTCGCCGTTCGAATCGCTGTTTTCCGATCATCCGCTGTTTTCCTCGATGATGCAGGAGATGCAGGGCGACGACGATGATTTCAGCATGGGCCCGCGCCGCCCGCGCGAGACCGTGGACATCACCGATGTGCTGTCCGAACGCGCGACCGAGATGCTGCAACAGGCGGCGCGCCACGCGCAGGACCGCGGCCGCAGCGATGTCGATACCGAAAACCTGCTGTATGCGCTGGCCGATGCGGATGTGGTCAACGCGATCCTTGAGCAGGTCAAGGTCAATCCGGCCGATCTGAAGCGTTTCATCGACGAAAACGCCCCGCGCGGCGACGGCTCGGACAAATCCAAGGATCGCGGGGTCACTCCGCGGCTGAAGGACGCGCTCAGCCGCGCGCTCGCCGCGGCCCGCGACATGGGCCATTCCTATGTCGGCCCCGAACATCTGCTGGTCGGTCTGGCCGAAGAGGGCGAGGGCATGGCGGCCGACATCCTCAGGAAATACGGGCTGACCCCGCAGGCCCTGCGCCAGCAGATCGCCAAGGTGGTCGGCAAGGGCGCGGAATCGGGCGAGGTCGATCGCCCTTCGGACACGCCCGAACTGGACAAGATGGGCCGCGACCTGACCAAGCTCGCCCGCGACGGCAAGCTTGACCCGGTGATCGGGCGGGCGCGCGAGATCGAGACCACGATCGAGGTTCTGGCCCGGCGCAAGAAGAACAACCCGGTGCTGATCGGTGAACCCGGCGTCGGCAAGACGGCGATCATCGAAGGGCTTGCCCAGCGGATCGTCGCTGGCGAGGTGCCGGAAACCCTGCGCAACAAGCGGCTGGTCGAACTGAACGTGAACGCCATGGTCGCCGGCGCCAAATATCGCGGTGAATTCGAGGAGCGCGTCCAGAAGGTGCTGGAAGAGGTCAAGGCGGCCTCGGACAACATGATCCTGTTCATTGACGAGGTGCACACCATCGTCGGCGCCGGCTCGCAAGAGGGCGGTCTGGACATCGCCAACACCTTCAAGCCGGCCATGGCGCGGGGCGAGCTGAACCTGATCGGCGCGACGACGCTGAACGAATACCAGAAATACATCGAGAAGGACGCGGCGCTTGAACGGCGCTTCCAGCCGGTCATGGTGCCCGAGCCGACCGTCGACCAGACCGTCATCATCCTACGCGGGTTGCGCGACACCTTCGAGGCGCACCATAAGGTGGTAATCACCGACGGCGCGATCAACGCCGCCGCCGATCTGTCCGACCGCTATATCACTGGCCGTTTCCTGCCCGACAAAGCCATCGACCTGTTGGATCAGGCGGCGGCGCGGGTGCGCATGGGCACGACCTCGCGCCCGCCCGAGGTGCAGGAGGCCGAGGCCGAGGTGCGGCAGTTGGGGCGCGAGCTCGACTATGCCAAGTCCCGCAATGACGAGGCGCGCGAAAAGGACATCACCGCGCGGCGCGACGCGGCGCAGAAGCGGCTGGACGCGGCCGAAGAAAGCTGGCGCAGTCAGCGGCGGTCCCGCTCGGACGAGGTGACGGTCGAGGATATCGCCCAGATCGTCGCCAAGCTGACCGGTATCCCGGTGTCGGAACTGACCACCGAGGAACGCGCCAAGCTGCTGAAGATGGAAGAAACCCTGCATATGCGGGTCATCGGTCAGGACGATGCGGTGCGCGCCGTGTCCGACGCCGTCCGGCTGGCGCGCGCGGGGCTGCGCGAAGGCTCGCGGCCGATCGCGTCCTTCCTGTTCCTCGGCCCGACCGGCGTCGGCAAGACCGAGCTTGCCAAGGCGCTGGCGGCCTCGGTCTTTGGCGACGAGGATGCGATCATCCGCATCGACATGTCCGAATACATGGAAAAGCATACCGTCGCCCGCCTGATCGGCGCGCCGCCCGGCTATGTCGGATATGACGAGGGCGGCCAGCTGACCGAGCGGGTGCGGCGCAAGCCCTATGCCGTCGTGCTGCTGGACGAGATCGAAAAGGCCCATGGCGACGTCGCGAACGTGTTGCTTCAGGTCTTTGACGATGGCCGGCTGACCGATGGCAAGGGCCGGGTGATCGACTTTACCAACACGATCATCATCGCGACCTCGAACCTTGGCGCCAACCTGATTCAGGAAGAGATGAAGCGTCGCGGCACGACCGAGGCGGACGAAAAGCGGCTGAAGGGCGAGTTGATGGAGGTGTTGCGCCACCATTTCCGCCCCGAGTTCATCAACCGGATCGACGAGATCATCGTCTTCCACGCGCTCGACCGCCAGCAGATCCGCACCATCGTCGAGTTGCAGCTCGAGCGGGTCAAGCGGCTGGCGCTGGGGCAGGGGATCACGCTGAAATTCGACGACCGCGCCCTGCAACGGCTGGCGAACGAAGGCTACAAGCCCGAATTCGGCGCCCGGGAGTTGCGCCGCCTGATCCGGCAGGACATCGAAACACCTTTGTCGCGGATGCTTTTGGGCGGCGAGGTCAGCGAGGGCGGCACCGTCGATGTCACGGTTGCGGACGGCGATTACAAGTTGACCGTGGGCAAGCCCGCCAAGGCCGAGAAACCCGCGGCCAAAGCGAATGGCTCGGCCGCGAAGGCGTCGAAAGCCAAATCCGACAAGGGCGACGATGACGCCGCCCCCGACGCGCCGGACGCCTCACCCGAGGCCTGATCGCAGGGGCAAAACAAATAGGGCCGCGATCCGTCGCGGCCCTTATGACATCGGGCGCGGCCGTTGTGGCAAGGACCGAAAAATTGCGGGGGGCCGGATGATCACCAGCGGCAAGGGCCATGCCACGAATGCCATGGTAATCTCGGTTTTCATGGCCTGGGCTCTGGCCGCTCCGGCGGCAGGGCAGGATGGCGGCTTGCCCGAACCCGGCGCCGAGCAGCCGGATTATGCCGCGATGATGGCGGAAGCGGCTTGGGACTGGCGGCCAGGTGACCTTATTTTCCGCAATGACGTCAATAAGATCGACGATGCCCTGAAACGCAGCTTTGGCCTGCGTTGGGCCTCGGTGGGGATTTTGCGACCAAGCAGCGGCGGCCCGCGGGTGGTCTTTGTCGATCCTGAAAAAGGCGTGACAGAGGATATGCTTTACGCCTACACCGAAGGGCTTTCGCCTGACGACTACGCGGTTTACCGGCCGCGTGATCTGAACCCCGGCTATGATCCGAATGCCGATCTGATGGTCGCCGGGCCGATGGCGAAATTCGCGCTGTCGATTGCCTACGGCGCGCCGCAGGACAAGCAATTCCTGTTCGCGAACGGGGCCTTTTACAGCGCGGAACTGGCTTATGAAAGCGCGCTGAATGCGGGTATCGTTCTGGGTGCGCCCACCCGTCTGGGGGCGCTTCTGAAAGACCCGAAAACCCTTGATCCACGGCTGGGCGATCTGCTCGAGGCACACAGATATTGCCAATATGAACAATCTCTTGACGATTGTCGCGCCGTCCAGTTGCAGGAATTGTCGCTGGTGACCACCGACAGCCTGATCGCATCGGGCGCGCTGGACCGGGTTTATCCCTGACGACCTCGCCGGTTATCTGAGACGAAACGGGATGGTCAGGTTGCGGGGGCGCCCGTCGGGGGGCGCCGGCAGGCGGCGGGGCATGCTTTGGGCGCGCCGGGAAAGCTCTTGGTCGGTCCGGGCATTGCCGGTTCCGCGCCCAAGCGCGGCCGAAATGACCGAACCGTCACCCGACATCCGGATCGTGATCGTGCCGGTCAGGTTGCGCCCGCGCACCGAGGCGCCGGTCATATGGGCGTTGACACGCTGCCGCACCCGCGCCTGCCAGTCATTGATCGCCCGCGCCGAAACCTTGGCGACGCCCCCCGGGGCTGATCCCGCCGCTTTCACGGCGGGTTGCCCGGCGGCCGGTTGCGTTTGCGGGCGGCGCGGTTCGACCCTGTCGGGCGATTTTTGCGTCTGCTGCCTGCTCGGCTTGGGTTGCTGTTGTTCGACCTTGGGCCGGGGCCGATCCGGGCGGCGTTTGGGGGGCGACAGGTTGGCCAAGGCGCGCAGGTCCGGCACTTCGATATCAGGTGGTCCGGTCAACGCCTCCATCAGCGGATCCGGCACCCGGATGTCGGAAGGAGGGGCGGGGACCTCGAAATCCGGCGGCCCGGCCAAAGCCTCCATCACCGGGTCCGGCACCTTTATATCGGGCGTCGGCACCGCCACGTCGGGCACCGGGTCCGGGGTGATCTGCGGCGGCGTGGTCAGCGCGAAGGCGGGTTCGGGCACGGTGATGGGTTCGGGCGGCAAAAGGTCGATCATCATCGGGGTTGCCGGCGCGGAGGCGCTGGAATCCGCCACCCGCAGGATCAATGCACCCACGGCAGCATGACCGGCAAGCGCCACGCAGGCGCAGAGGATCCATGCCGTTTGCCGCCAGCTGCTCACCCCGGCACCTCGACCCCGACAAGGCCGATACGGGTAAAGCCCGCGTTCCGCATCGCGTTCATCACCGCCATCAGATCACCATAGGTCACCGACTGATCGGCGCGCAGATAAAGCCGCGTTTCGGTGTCGCCTCCGGTCGCGGTCTGCAACGCCTGCGCCAGCCCGTCCTTTGGCACGACCTGATTACCCAATGCGACACTCAGGTCCGGGCGCACGGTGACATAGACCGGCGTCTCCGGGCGCGGCGCCGGCGTGGCGTTGGAGTTGGGCAGATCGACGTTGATATCGACCGTCGCCAAAGGCGCCGCAACCATGAAGATGATCAACAGCACCAGCATCACGTCGATGAAAGGGGTGACGTTGATCTCGGCCAGTTCATCAAAATCATCGCCGCGCTGCTCGCGGATGCGGGCGCCCATCTCAGCGTGCCCCGCCGGTCGCCGCATCCAGCGCGCGGCTGGTCAGGCGTTCGATCAGCGCGGCCGCGTCACGCAGACCGCTGCGATGGGCGGCAAGCCCGCGGGCGCAGAAATTATAGATGACCACGGCCGGGATCGCCGCGACCAGACCCAATGCGGTCGCCAGCAACGCCTCGGCGATGCCCGGTGCCACGACGGCAAGGTTGGTTGTCTGCGCCTTCGATATGCCGACAAAGGCGTTCATGATCCCCCAGACCGTACCGAACAGCCCGACGAAGGGCGCGGTCGCGCCGATCGTGGCCAGAAGGCCGGTGCCCGCGCCCAGACGACGCAGCGCGCCGGCCTCGATCCGCTCCAGCGACGAGGCGGCGCGTTCCTTGATGCCTTCGGGTCCGGCCAGCGGCAGATCGTGCATGCCCGCCGCAACCTCGTCCGACGCGGCGCGCAGCATCCGCGCCACCGGGTCGTCGGTCCCGTCCAGAACCGGCAGCGCCGCCCTAAGACTGCCGGCGCGGGCGATCTGTTGCCGGATGCGCGCCGATGTGCGGATGGCCCGAAGGATCTCGGCGAATTTCATCAGCGCGATGGTCCATGTCAGGACCGAGGCAAGCGCAAGCCCGATCATCACCGCCTTGACCACCACATCGGCCGCCATGAACATGCCCCATGGCGACAGATCATGCGGCAGGGTGCCCGGCGTGGCGCCCGCCGTTACGTCCGCCGTTGCGCCCGTCGTGGCGATCTGCGCCGCTGCCGGCAATGCGCAAAGCACCCCGGTTGCTATCAGGACTGCCACGCTTCGTCGGATCATTCGCCGTTCCTTTCACAATTCTCGTCAGCCGCAATCCGGACCGATGCAGCCTGATGCATGCACTGTCGGGGGATGCCGGGAATGTCAAATCATGACGGGATGTCAGGCAGGTGTCAGAAACCGCGCATGCGGCGTATCACCGCAGCCGCAGGGCATCGCGGCACCGAAAAAGCGCCTAGCAGGATCCGATGATCCGGTTGACGATCAGCCGTGCGTCCTGCCCATCGGTGGCCGGCGTATACGTGCCGCCAATATCCACGCAGGTGAAATCGGCATAGGCCTTGCGGACGGCTGCGACATCCTCGGCCGAACCCTCAAGCGCGGGCAATTCGGTGATATAGTTTTTTTCGGTCCCGATACTCAGGGCATAGGTGGGGCAGGGCGCCTTTACGCATTGAATAAGCGAGGGTTGCAACCGGATCTGCTGATCGGTCCGGGTTTCCGCGACGCCGCAGCCGGGTATCGCGGTGAGCAGCGCCAGCATGGCGGCGGTTCTTGGGACGAATGCGGGAACACGGGTCATGACAACTACCTTTCGTCACCGGAATGATGCCGGGGCAACCGATCAGGCCATCAGTCTGATCGCCCCGGCGATCACATGCAAATCACTCTTGCCGGCAAATCACTCTTGCTGGGTGGCCAGCCATTCGGCGACGGCGGGGCGCAGGTTGGTCGCGCCCGCGCTTCGCGCCTCGTCGATGACCTGCCGCAACTGGCCCAGATCCGTGCGGCGGATCAGGTGCTTGACCGGTCCGATCGAGGCCGGGCGCATCGACAGCCGGCGCAGACCGAGTGCTGCCAGCGTCAGCGCCTCGATCGGCCGGCCGGCATCCTCGCCGCAGAAGGAAAGCGGCGTGTCGGCCTCGGCGCAGCGGTTGACGATCTGCTCGATCAGCGAAAGAAAGCTGGTGTCAAGCGTGTCATAGCGGCGGCGCACCCGCTCATTCTCGCGGTCGGCGGCAAAGAAAAACTGTTTCAGGTCATTCCCGCCGATCGAGATGAAATCGCACATTTCAAAGAACTTGCGCGGCGCGAAGGCCAGCGAGGGCGTTTCCAGCATCGCGCCCACGCGGATGTCGCTGGGCATCTCGTGGCCCAGCCGCTGCTCGCGCGCCATTTCCAGCAGAAGCGCCCGCCGGGCCTCTTCGAACTCGCTCATCTCGGCGATGAAGGGGAACATGACGTGCAGCGGACGACCCGCCGCCGCCCGGATGAAGGCCTGCAACTGCATCCGCAGCACGCCGCGCTTGTCCAGACCGACGCGGATCGCCCGCCAGCCCATGGCCGGGTTCGGTTCGTCCTGCGGCTTCATATAGGGCAGCACCTTGTCCGATCCGATGTCGAGCGTGCGGAAGATCACCGGCAGACCGTTGGCGCTGTCCAGCACCCGCGCATAGATCGACGCGAGCTCGCCGCGCCGGGGCACATGGCTGCGGATCAGGAACTGAAGCTCGGTGCGGAACAGGCCCACACCCTCGGCGCCCGATCCGACAAGCGAGGGCAGATCGGCCATCAGCCCCGCGTTCATCATCAGGTTGATGCGCGTGCCGCAGCGCGCCGTCGCCGGAAGCTCGCGCAGGTCGGCATAGCGTTTCAGCGCCTCGGCCTGCATCGCGATCTTGTCGCGGAACGCCGCCGCCACCGGCTCCTCGGGGCGCAGATGCACAAGACCCATGTCGCCATCGACAAGGATCGGGTCGCCGTTCAGCGCCTCGGTGGTGATGCGGGTGGCGTGGATGACCAGCGGAATCGCCAGCGAGCGCGCGACGATGGCCGCGTGGCTGCCGACCGAGCCTTCCTCAAGCACCACGCCGCGCAGCTTGCGGCCGTATTCCAGCAGTTCGGCCGGCCCGATGTTGCGCGCGATCAGGATCGGGTTTTCGGGCAGTTCGGCCCCGGTGTCGCTGCCCTGACCGGTCAGGATCCGCAACAGCCGGTTCGACAGGTCGTCCAGATCGTGCAGCCGGTCGCGCAAATAGGGGTCAGAGGCGTTTTCCAGCCGCGCGCGGGCGACGGATTGTTCCTTTTCGACCGCGGCCTCGGCGGACAGGCCAAGGTCGATGTCCTCCTCCATCCGCCGCAGCCAGCCGCGGGAATGGGCGAACATCCGGTAGGATTCGAACACCTGCGCATGATCGCCCTCGCCGCCCATATCGGCGTCGGCCAAAAGCGCGTCGACGGTCTGGCGCAGGGTATTGACGCCCTCGATCAGGCGCTTTTTTTCGCGCTTGGGATCGTCGCCGACCGGGTTCGAGATGACGACGCGCGGGTCATGCAGCCAGACCCGCCCCTCGGCCGCGCCTTCCTGTCCGGTGGCGCCGCGAAACATGGTCGGGAAACGGTGTGCGGGGGGCAGGGAATCCTCGCTGCCGCCCAGAAACGCGCCCAGTTCCGCCATTTCGGCCAAAACCATCGCCACCACTTCCAGCCCGTAAACCTCGTCCTCGGTGAACAGCCGCGAATCCCGCGACTGGACCACCAGAACGCCCAGCTTTTCCCCGACGCGCTGAATCGGCACGCCCAGAAAGCTGGGGAACACCTCTTCGCCGGTCTCGGGCATGAAGCGGAAACCCGGCTCTGAGGGCGCATCGGCGGTGTTCACGTGCCGGCCGGTGCGGGCGACGCGGCCGACCAGACCCTCGCCCAGACGCAGGCGGGTCTTGTGGACGGATTCGGCGCGCAGACCTTCGGTCGCGCAAAGCTCCAGCGTGGCGGGATCGCGGAACAGGTAGATCGAGCAGACCTGCGTGCCCATCGAATCCGCGATCTGATGGGTGATGCTGTCCAGCCGGTCCTGACCGCCGCCGGGGGCGGCCAGCGTGTCACGCAACCGCCGAAGCAGCTTGCGGCTTTCGCTGTCCTTCCGATCCGCCATCAACGCCCCCATAAACTGCTGGTTGCCGGGGCGCGGCCCCCCTTACCCGGCTTTCTCAAGCTCAAATGCATCATGTAGCGCCTGAACCGCCAGTTCCATATATTTGCGGTCGATCAGCACGGAAATCTTGATCTCGGAGGTGGCGATGACCTTGATGTTGATATTCTCGGCAGCAAGCGCCTTGAACATACGCGCGGCGACACCGGCGTGGCTGCGCATCCCGATGCCGACCACGCTGACCTTGGCCACGTCCTTGTCGACCACCAGCTCGTCATAGGCGATCTGGCCGCTGGCGCGGGCATCCTCCATCGCTTTGCGGGCGCGCTCGACCTGGTTCACCGGGATCGAGAAGGTCATGTCGGTGACCGCGCCCGGATGATCCTCGTAATCCTTTTCCGAGATGTTCTGAACGATCATGTCCACATTGACCCCGGCATCGGCCAGCGGCGCGAAGATCGCGGCGGAAATGCCCGGCCGGTCCTCGACCGTGACCAGCGTGATCTTGGCTTCGTCGCGGGAATAGGCGACGCCAGAAACTACTTTCGATTCCATGATCTCATCCTCGTCGCAGACCAGAGTGCCCGAATTGTCGTCCGTATCCTCGAACGAGGACAGGACCCGCAGCCTTACCTTGTAGCGCATCGCCAGTTCGACCGATCGGGTCTGAAGCACCTTGGCGCCAAGACTGGCAAGCTCCAGCATCTCCTCGAAGGCGATCTTGTCCAGTTTGCGGGCATTGCCGCTGATCCGGGGGTCGGTGGTATAGATGCCGTCGACATCGGTATAGATGTCGCAGCGTTCGGCCCCGAAAGCGGCGGCGAATGCCACGGCGGTGGTGTCCGAGCCGCCCCGGCCCAGCGTAGTGATGCGGCCTTCGTTCGAGACGCCCTGAAAGCCCGCGACCACGGCGACCTTCATGCCTTCGGCGAATTTCGCATCGATGTTCTGGCGCGGGATTTCGACGAAGCGGGCGGCGGAATGCTGGGCGGTGGTGCGGATCGGCACCTGCCAGCCCTGCCAGCTTCGCGCCGGCACGTCCATTTCCTGAAGCGTCAGCGCCATCAGCCCCGCCGTCACGTTCTCGCCCGAGGCCACAACGGCGTCATATTCCCGCGCGTCGAACATGGGCGAGGTGCCTTCGACCCAGCCGACCAGTTCATTGGTCTTGCCCGACATGGCGCTGACGATGACGATGACGTCATAGCCCCGCGCGACCTCGCGCTGCACCTTTTTGGCGGCATTTTGGATGCGGTCCAGATCCGCGACCGAGGTGCCACCGAATTTCATTACCAGAAGCGGCATCAAAGGCTCCCGTCCCGCGAAAACATCGGGCGCGTTCTTAGGCGCGCTGCGGTGAAAGGGCAAGAGCATGCGGCGCGGGCGAAATCATCGCGCCGCCGCGCCGCGCCCTAGTTGGTCCTGGAGCGCGGGCGAAACGGAAGCGGGGCCACCGGAATGCCGTCCTCGATCAGCTTGCGGGCATCCTCGGGGCGTGCCTCGCCATGGATCGGACGCTCGGGGATGTCGCCGTCATGCATGGCGCGCGCCTCGGCCGAGAAGGACATGCCGACATAATCCGAGTTCGTCTCGACATGATGGCGCAACTGTTCAAGGGCGGCCTCGGCGGGGTTGCGCGGCTGGCTCAGCGCGCGGGGACCGGCCTCGGGCGCCGCCGCGACTGTGCCGGCCGGCACCGCCGGCGCCATCAGCGCCTTTTCGACCGTGGTCGAGCGGCAAATCGCGCATTCCACCTGCCCGGCGGCGCGCAAGCCGTCGTAATCGGCCGAGGATCGGAACCAAGCATCAAAGCGATGCCCTTTGTCGCAGTTCAGATCATAGCGGATCATCGGTGTCGGACCTCACGTCGAATATTGACCTAATTGATATCGGTATCGGCGCGCGCCGGTGCAAGTTCCACGATGCGGGACACCAGACCGGACGGGTCGCCGGCGTTGCCGAGAAGCACCAGTCTTGCGTCCGCCCCCATCTGCGCCTGCCGGGCCGGCTGGCTGGCGAGGTGCACCAGGTTCCGGGCCAGATCGGCAGGCCCCGTCACCTTTACGATCGCATCGGCCCGGGCAAGGGCCGCGAACCCCTCGGCATGGTTGCGGGTGTCGGGACCGGCCAGCAGCGCGCAGGCATAGGCCGCGGGTTCCCACGGGGTATGACCGCCCCGGTCGGTCAGCGTGCCGCCGATCAGGCAGATGCCGGCGGCCTGATACCAGCGCGGCATCTGACCCAGCGTGTCGGCCAGATGGACCGCGCCGGGCGGCTGGCCAAGAGATTCGCGGCTGGGCGTAAAACCGGCCGCCGCGACAAGGGCGGCCACGGCATCGGCCCGGTCGGGGTGGCGCGGCGCCAGGATCAGCCGCAGATCGGGAACGCTGCGCAGGGCCTGCGCATGGGCGTCAAGCACGACCCGCTCCTCGCCCTCATGGGTCGAGGCGGCAAGCCAGGTGCGGGCACGCGCCGGATGGGTCACCGGGGGCAGGCGGCGGGCCACCTCGGCCGGGGCGAGCAGCTTCAGGTTCAGGCGCGGCAGCACCGCGTTCGGCGACAGGCCAAGACGCAGAAGCCGCGCCTCGCTGTCCTGATCCTGCGCCGACAGGGCCGAAAGGCCCGACAGCGCCGGTCCGATCACCCCCGGCAGCCGGCCCCAGCGCGCGGCGGATTTTGCCGACATCCGCGCCCCGACCACGACCTGCGGAATGCCGCGCGCCCGGGCGGCGGCGGCGCGGTTCGGCCAGATCTCGTTCTCGATGGTCAGCATCAGCGCCGGGCGAAAGCTGTCCAGAAACCGCCCGACCGCCCCCGGCACGTCAAGGGGCGCCAGCCGCACCACCGCTGTGGGCAGGTCCCACGCCTTGGCGGCGGCGACCCCGGTCGAGGTGTTGGCGGTGATCACCAGCGGCAGCTCGGGCAGTGCGTCCCGCAGCGCCCCGACCAGCGCCCGCGCCGAGACCAGTTCACCGACCGAGGCCCCATGCACCCAGATCCCGCCGACCGGAAACGGCGCCCCGGCGTCGTCGTCGACCGCCAGCCGCCGCGCCAGCACGCTGTCGGGCCGCAAGCAGGCGGCGCCGCGCAGCAGGGTGCCGGCAAGCCGGCTCAGGGTCGCATAGATCGTCAGGCTTACGCTCATGCCGCCCGTCTTAGCCGCCCCGCCGCCGTGCGCAAAGGGGCCGGATGCGGCACGCCGCCCCTTCACGCATAAAACACTGCCGTCGCGGTTCATGTTTGTTATGCTGAGCGCAAAGCGTGCCCATGTCGCTGGGGGAGGAATCACGATGGCGAAATCGCATGCCGATATCGTGGCCGAACAATCGCTGTCGAACCGTGCCGGTTCGGCGGTGGTCTCGTCCTGGCGACGCTCGCTGATGAAATACGGGCTCGACCCCGCCGAGACCCGGCCGCCCGAGCGGCTGTCCGAGGCCGAACTGACCGCCCGCCGTCAGGCTCATGCGCTGCTTCTGGACATCGCCGCCCCGCCGCTCGACCAGCTTTTTGAACTGGTCGGGCTGACCGGCTGCAACGTGCTTTTGACCGATGCCGAGGGCATGGTGATCGCGCAAAGGGTGCGGGACGGCGATGCCGGCCAGTTCCGTGACTGGGGGCTGAGCGAGGGGTTCGACTGGGCCGAATCCGCCCAAGGCACCAACGGTATCGGCACCTGCCTTGCCGAGGGGCGCGCCGTGACCATCGACCGCGACCAGCATTTCCACACCCGCAACACCGCCATGTCCTGCATGGATGCGCCGATCTGGGGACCCAACGGGCAGTTGATCGCGGCGCTGGATGTCAGCTCGGTCCGGGTCGGCAAGACCGATCACTATGGCCGGCTGATCGAGGCGCAGGTCGTCCAGACCGCCGCGACGATCGAGGCGATGCTGTTCCGCGCCAGCTTTCCCGACGCCCGGATCGTGGTCGCCCATGCCGAAGCCTTTGGTTCTCCGGCGCTGATCGCGGTGGACAAGGACGATCTGACCATCGGCGCCACCCGCAGCGCCCGCAAGGCGCTTGGCCTGACCCGCGAGGGTGAATTGCGGCCCCGGCCGGCGGTCGACCTGCTCTTGCGGGAAGATGACATGGGCGGCTTCGACAAGGGTGAACGCACCGCCATCGCCCGGGCGCTGGCGCGCAGCGACGGCAATGTCACCGCCGCCGCCCGGGCGCTTGGCATTGGCCGGGCGACGCTGTACCGGCGCATGGCGCGGCTGGGTGTCGCGCAGAAATAGACCCCGGACCGGTTAAAAATCCGCGTCACTGTCTCACTGTTGAGACAGTCGCGCCCCATGACCCCCTTGACCCGATTGAACGGCTGCCGCGCTGGTCGCAGATTTTCCTCAACACCGGCGCAACCCGGCTGTTCAACCGTTTCTGGAGGAGGAAAAGACCATGCCGAACGACCAGTCCATCGAATTCAAGGGCGTCAGCACGCTGCCTTTCGCCGCCCGCTACGACAATTTCATCGGCGGCAAATGGGTCGCGCCGCGCTCGGGCAAGTATTTCAAGAACGTCACCCCGATCACCGGCGGCGAGGTGGGCGAGATCGCCCGCTCGAACGCCGAGGATATCGAACTGGCGCTGGATGCCGCCCATGCCGCCAAGGAGAAATGGGGCCAGACCTCGCCCACCGAGCGCTCGAACATGCTGCTGCGTATCGCCGACCGGATGGAGGCCAATCTGGAGCTGCTGGCCACGGCGGAAACATGGGACAACGGCAAGCCGATCCGCGAGACGATGGCCGCCGACCTGCCGCTGGCCATCGACCATTTCCGTTATTTTGCCGGGGTGCTGCGGGCACAGGAAGGCGGGATTTCGGAAATCGACAACGACACCATCGCCTATCACTTCCACGAACCCCTTGGCGTCGTCGGCCAGATCATCCCGTGGAACTTTCCGCTGCTGATGGCCTGCTGGAAACTGGCGCCCGCGCTGGCGGCAGGCAATTGCGTGGTGATCAAGCCGGCCGAGCAGACCCCCGCCAGCATCATGGTCTGGGCCGACCTGATCGGTGACATCCTGCCGCCGGGTGTCCTGAACATCGTGAACGGCTTCGGGCTGGAAGCGGGCAAGCCGCTGGCCTCGAACCCGCGCATCGCGAAAATCGCCTTTACCGGCGAGACCACGACCGGCCGGCTGATCATGCAATACGCGGCCGAGAACCTGATCCCGGTGACGCTGGAACTGGGCGGCAAGTCGCCGAACATCTTCTTTGCCGACGTCGCGCGCGAGGATGACGATTTCTTCGACAAGGCGCTGGAAGGCTTCACCATGTTCGCGCTGAACCAGGGTGAGGTCTGCACCTGCCCGTCGCGGGCACTGGTCCAGGAATCGATCTATGACCGGTTCATGGAGCGCGCGATCAAGCGGGTCGAGGCGATCCGGCAGGGTGATCCGCGCGCCGCCGACACCATGATCGGCGCGCAGGCATCCAGCGAGCAGAAGGAAAAGATCCTGTCCTATCTGGATATCGGCCGGAAGGAGGGCGCCGAGGTTCTGACCGGCGGCGAGGCCGCGGATCTGGGGGGCGAGCTGTCCAGCGGCTATTACATCAAGCCGACGGTGTTCAAAGGCTCCAACAAGATGCGGATATTCCAAGAGGAAATCTTTGGTCCCGTGGTCTCGGTCACGACCTTCAAGACGCCCGAGGAGGCGCTCGAGATCGCCAATGACACGCTTTACGGTCTTGGCGCGGGCATCTGGTCGCGCGACGTCAACACGACCTATCGTTTCGGCCGGGCGATCAAGGCCGGGCGGGTCTGGACCAACTGTTATCATGCCTATCCGGCGCATGCGGCCTTTGGCGGCTACAAGCAGTCGGGTGTCGGGCGCGAAAACCACAAGATGATGCTGGATCACTATCAGCAGACCAAGAACATGCTGGTCAGCTATAGCCCGAAGAAACTCGGTTTCTTCTGATCGGGCATCACATGTCAAAGGGGGCGGGCCGCAAGGCCCGTTCCCGCCGTGTTTCCGGGGTGTTGTTGTTCCGGGATGTGCACAAGGGGCGCTGTATGGGTTGGCTACAGCCCGCGCAACCCGCCCGTGTCCGTCCCGTGCCCTGTGTCAGGGCCGCCGGGCTAGCGTCCGGCGGCCAACCTTCCCGCCAGATCGACCAGATCGGCGGCGACGAAATCCCAGTCGCTTTCCGCCCGCAGATCGGTGGTTTGCCCGGGACCATGCTCGGTCGGGCGGGGCAGAAAAGCGGTCCGGAAACCGCAGGCTCGGGCCGCGGCAAGGTCGGAGTTATGTGCCGCGACCATGACGATATCCGCCGGCGGCAGGTCCAGTATCTCGGCGGTCCGCAGATAGGCCTCGGGCTGGGGCTTGTAAGCGCGGGCGATCTCGGCGCCAAGGATCGCGTCCCACGGCAGCCCGGCGCGCTTCGCCATGTTCAAAAGCAGGCTGACGTTGCCGTTCGACAAGGGTGCGATGATCATTTGCGATTTCATCGCTGTCAGCCCGGCGACGGAATCGGGCCACGGATCAAGGCGATGCCAGGCGTGGTTCAGGTCCTGAAGCGTCGCCGCGTCGAAATCCGCCGGGTTCAGCCCGAACTCGGCCAAAGTCTCGATCAGGTTTTCGTAATGAAGCACGTCAAGCCGCACGAAACCCCTTTTCCCCGACCGGACCTGTTCCATCGCGGGGGAATAGCGGCGCCGCCACGCATCGGCAAAGGCGCCCGCGTCGATCCCGTCGATCCCGTGCCGGTCCGCGAAATCCGCGACCGCGCGCATGATCCCGCCGCGCCAGTCGACCACCGTGCCGAAAACATCGAAAACCGCCGCTTGCATCTTTACCCCCCGCGTCACCCCGGCATTGCCGCCGCCGAGCTTAACCGGCAGGGGCGATATATCAACCATGCGGCCCGGGACGGTTGCCGGAAAGGGAAGCCGGGCGCAGAATGACCCAAAAGATCCCGCAGCCGGATCAAGGATGAAAGGAGAATGCCATGGGTACGGTCACCGCCACCCCCGCAGCCCTGCAACTGATCAGCGAAATCGTCGCCGATCACGGCCCGGTTCTGTTCCACCAGTCCGGCGGCTGCTGCGACGGATCCTCGCCGATGTGCTATCCGCAGAACGATTTCCGGATCAGCGAGCGCGATGTGAAGCTGGGCGAAATCGGGGGCGCGCCGTTCTACATCTCGGCCAGCCAGTACGAGACATGGAAACACACCGATCTGATCATCGACGTGGTGGCCGGGCGGGGCGGCATGTTCAGCCTGGATAACGGGCGCGAAAAACGGTTCCTGACCCGCTCCGAAATCTGCCGGATCTGAGCCGGCGCGGCCGCTGAACCGCCGCGCGGGGCAGCGCCGGGAATTGCCGTCCGAAGCCGGAAGGTTTGTGGAGGCGGGTACCGGAATCGAACCGGTCTTCACGGATTTGCAATCCGCTGCGTAACCTCTCCGCCAACCCGCCGCTTCGAGGTGCCGCAGGGTTATCGGATCGCCGTTGCTGGTGCAAGCGGCAATCGCTTGGCGCGCGCGGCGGATCGGGGGCGGCGGATAGGGGCGGCGGATCGGCGCAGCGGATTGCGCCGGGGACCGTTGCCCAACCCCGACCTTTGTGGCAAAACCCGTTCACGACACAAGCATCAGCAGGATTGCCCTTATGACCGATTTCGCGCGCGCGCGCACCGTGATGGTCGACACGCAGGTCCGCCCCAGCGACGTCACGAAATTCCCTGTGATCGCGGCGATGCTGGCGATCCCGCGCGAGGTGTTCGTTCCGGCCGCGCGCCGCGATGTCGCCTATACCGGCGAAAATCTGGATATCGGCGGCAACCGGTTTCTGCTGGACCCGCGCACGCTGGCCAAGATGATCGACGAATTGTCGATCCAGCCCGGCGATCTGGTTCTGGATCTGGGCTGCGGGCTTGGCTACTCCACCGCCGTTCTGGCGCGAATCGCCGAGGCCGTCGTCGGGGTCGAGGAGAATGCCGACATGGCCAGGCAGGCGCAGGAAAACCTGACGGCCGAGGCGGTCGACAACGCGGCGGTCATCGCCGGGCCGCTGGTCGAAGGCGCCGCGAAGCAGGGGCCGTTCGATGCCATCCTGATCGAAGGCGGCGTCAACATCATCCCCGAGCGGCTGATCGCGCAACTGCGCCCCGGTGGCCGAATTGCCGCAATCTTCCGTGAAGGCTCGCTGGGTGTGGTGCGTATCGGCTATTTCATCGACGGGCGCATGAATTGGCGCTATGCTTTCAACGCGACCGCCCCGGTTTTGCCCGGTTTTTCCGAGCCAGCCGGCTTTTCGCTGTGACGATGCGGATGGCTGAACTGGCAAAAGCATAATAAGAAACGACGAAAGGCATGGCATGACCAAGCGTGGAATACTCAGGGCCCTGAGGCGACCCGTCCTTGCCGCTTTGCTGGTCGGCGCGACCGTGATGCCTTCCTGGGCCGAGTCACTCGCCGATGCGATGGTGTCGTCCTATCGCACCTCGTCGCTGCTGGATCAGAACCGCGCCCTGTTGCGCGCCGCCGATGAGGATGTCGCCGCCGCCGTCGCGGCGGTTCGTCCCATCGTGACCTGGGCGCTTGAAAGCCAGTATATGAAAAGCTCGCTGGCCGAGGGCAAGCTGACCACGGCGATGGGGTTGACCGCGTCAATCACGCTGTTCGATTTCGGCCGGTCGGAACTGGGCGCCGATATCGCCAAGGAAACGGTTCTGGCCACGCGCGAGCTTTTGATCAATATCGAGCAATCGGTGCTTTTGAACGCGGTTCAGGCCTATCTGGACGTGCGCAGCGCCTCGCAACAGGTTGAACTGCAACGGAACTCGGTCCGCGTGATCGGCGAAGAGGAACGCGCCGCACGCGACCGTTTCGAGGTCGGCGAGATCACCCGCACCGACGTGTCGCAGGCCGAGGCCGCGCTGGCACAGGCCCGCGCCAGCAGCGCCGCCGCCGTCGGTCAGCTTGAGGTCGCCTCGGAAGCCTATAAGGCGATCACCGGCCACTATCCGAAAAACCTCTCGGCCCCGCCGCCCTTGCCCAAAATGCCGGCGACGCTTGAGGCCGCGCAGACCATCGCCCAGAAAACCCACCCCGCGATTCGGCAGGCCCAGCGTCAGGCGGCGGTCAGCGAATTGCAGGTCGAACTCGCGGCGGCGCAAGGTCGCCCGACGCTGAGCGGCTCGGCCACGGCGCAGTTGGACCAGCACGGCAACCGTCAGCACAGCGCCGGCCTGTCGCTGTCGCAGACGCTTTATTCCGGCGGCCGCGTGCCGGCCGCGCACCGCAAGGCCATGGCGCAGCGGGATGCGGCGCGGGCTCAGTTGTTGTCCACGGCGAAAAGCGTGACCCAGCAGGTCGGCACCGCCTGGGCCAATATCAGCGTCGCGCGCGCGCAAATTCAGGCGATCAACGAGCAGATCGCGGCCGCGCAGCTTGCCTATGACGGGGTGCGCGAAGAGGCGACGCTGGGCGCGCGCACCACGCTTGACGTTCTTGACGCCGAACAATCGCTGCTGGAGGCGCGGGCCAACAAGATCACCGCGGATGCCGATCTCCAGTTAGCACATTATCAACTTTTGTCGGCTATGGGTCTGTTGACGGTAGAAAACCTGAAACTGGGAATTCCGACATATGACCCATCGGCATATTACAATTCGGTCAAGAACGCCCCGCATACCAGCACGCAAGGCCAAAGCCTCGACCGGGTGCTGCGCGCCATCGGCAAGCAATAACGCGGGCCTTCTGCCTCCGGCCGGGGGGCAGAGGAAATGAGCGTGCATCCCGACTTCGGCGCTGGGGACGACAATTCCGGCGATGTGCTGGGGGCCATTCGGCGGCTTGTCGCTGCGCGCACCCCATCGGCCGGTTCCCATTCAGCCGAGGCGATGCGCGCGCCCGAGCCGCTGCGGCTGGTGCTCAATTCCGACACGCTGGTGGCGCCCGAGCTGCCAGCCCCCGATCTGATGGGGGACGATCTGGCGGGGGACGTTGAGGCCGCGCAATCCGAAACGTCGCCCGGGGTTCCGCCGATGACGGGTGTCGGACCGCTGTCGATCCCGCAGGCGCTGGCGGATTTCGCCGCGTTCGTCTCGGATGATTCCGACCGGGAACCGGGCGGTGCGCCGCCGCGCGGGCGTCTATCCGGCGGGCTTTCCATGTTCGACGGCGACGTGGTGACGGCTTTTCCGATGACCGCGCGCCACCGGGTCGCACATCGACACTCGCAGGATTTGCCGGCCGGAATCGCGGCGGCCGGGGATGTTTCGGAAATCGTCGGCGAACCGCCCTGTGGTGACGGTATCGGCGCCGAATGCGCCCCGGCGGACGGGTGGCCCGCTTCCGGGAACGGGCTGGCCGCGCCGGCATTGCCGATAACCGGCGCCGAGGCTGAATCCGAGGCGGATCGCGAATACCGGATGATCCGGGCGGTCGCTGCGGCGGATCTGCCGATGCGGGCGGATTATTGCGCAATGTCCGAAACCGAAGGATCGGATTGCCGGGCCGTGCTGCCCGGGGCCGCCGATCCGTCGGCTGATCCCGCTGCGGACCCGGCATATCCCGATGATCTGCACCTGCGGCTGTTCTCGCCCGATGATGCCGATCTGCCGGCCGGGTCGGCGTTGCGCACCCTGATCCGCGACGTGATCCGGGCAGAGTTGCAGGGCGAAACCGGCGGACGGTTCGGCCGCAATCTTCGCCATCTGATCCGGCTCGAGGTGGCCAATGCCGTCGTGACCCAGTCCCGTCAGGTTGAGGTTCTGCGGGCCGATCTGCGCGCATTGCCGCTTACGCCGGGAACCGGGGCGGTCGCGGCCTCGCTGCCGGGGCCGGCTGTGTCCCGCAACGTGGTGCCCGCCGGGCTGAGCTGAGCGTCTTTGCAGCCCCCGGGGTCAAAAGCCGGCGAGATGTCGGCGTCGCATGTCGTGGTGACGCATGGGCGGAAACCGCGTTTCAGCCGTCGCTCGCAAGGGGGCGCTCGCAAGGGGGCGCTGGCAAGGGGGCGCGCCCGCACGCACTGGGCCCGCACGCATCGGAAGCGAGTGCCTTTAAACCCACGAAAAAACGAAAGGCCCGGCTGAGTGCCGGGCCGGATCAATACTGCCGCGCAATCTGCCGCCGATGAATTGATCGCGGCGCGCGGGGGGGCGACCGATCAGGCACTCATCGCCCAACTGCCCCGAGGCACCGCCCGCCACGCCTGAAAACATCGACCCGAGAACACTGACCCGAAAGGACTGGCCCAAAACCACAGGCCCGAAAACATCGATCCTAAAGCACAGGCCCAAAAAACACTGACCGCAAACTACTGGCCCGAAGCCATTGGCCCAAAACCAACGGCCCGAAATCACCGGGCAGGGGCGGCGGGGTCGATCAGGCGGCCTCGGCTTCTTCCGCGGCCAGCCGGCGCTCGCTTTCCTCGCGCGACAGGGCGACCGAGGTCCGCACGCCTTTCGACACGAATTCCATCAGGCCTTTCACGACCCGTTCATTCGGATCAATCCCGGCGCAGGACAGAACCTCGCGCCCGTCGCGGGACCGGGCCCAGCGGGCGATCTGATCGGGGCCGTTGCCGTATTTCTTGTCATCGGCGATCGCGTCATCCAGCGCGGCCAGAACCACGGCGGCAAACAGTTTGCGGGCGCGCTGACCCTGTTCGTAGTTAAAAGCTGACCCATCTACATAATCGCGCATTTTTATCGTCCTGATTCCCAAACTGTTTTGCCTTATCGAACGCGCTGTCACCGACGCCGTCGTCGGGCTTTCGCGGCCGATGCCCTGTTGTGGCGCATCTACGCCTGGTAATTGGCGGCAGGCTGCTACAAATAGGGCATTTGTGACCTGATTCGGTATTGGCTTTGCCGCATGACAGGCATGCGAATATAGCAATACTTGGCGAAGCTATGCGAAATTCTTGTTACAATCACCTCTATTGTTACAAATTATTCGCCTGACATTTGTCAAGAACGCCAATTTTCATCCCCCAATCGACATCTTGACATCGCCGAAAACGTTGTTTGGCGATGCGGAAGCTTTCCGGTTAACGTCGCCGACCCTGCCAGAGTTGCCTGTTTTGGCACAAATAGGCACCGGATAGGAAAGTTTAAGCATCGGACCCGAAAAAAACCCTGCGTCATATCGGCGCCGGCCGGTCAGGTCCGGTCGAACAGGTCCAGTTGGGTGGTTTCGGGTGCGTTGTCCGACGGGCCCGACAATCCCGAAAGCGTGATCCCCAAAAGCCGGATGCCGCGCTGGTCGGGCAGGGCCGGCGCCGCAAGGTCGCGGCCGACCGCCAGCAACTCGGCCAGATCGCGCACCGGATGATCCAGCGTGCGGGCGCGGGTGATCTGGTGAAAATCACCATAGCGGATCTTGACCGTCACCGTCCGCCCGACCGTGCCATCCGCCAGATGCCGCCAGACCTTGTCGGCGAGGGGCTCCAGCGCCTCATGCAGAGCCTGACCCGAGGTCAGGTTCTCGAAATAGGTCGTCTCGGCGCCGATCGACTTGCGTATGCGGTCCGGGCGCACCTGCCGGTGGTCGATACCCCGGGCGACGTTCCAGTAATATTGCCCGGATTTGCCGAACCGCGCGATCAGGAACTCCAGCGGCCGGGCGCGCAGATCGGCGCCGGTCATGATCCCCAGCGCCTGCATGCGCTGCGCCGTGGCGGGCCCGACGCCGTGGAACCGCTCGATCGGCAGGTCCAGCACGAAACCGGGGCCGGCCTCGGGCGGGATGACAAACAGTCCGTCGGGTTTGCGCTGGTCCGAGGCGAGCTTGGCCAGAAACTTGTTATAGCTGACCCCGGCCGAAGCGGTCAGCCCGGTTTCGGCCCGGATCAGCGCCCGGATCTGCTTGGCGACAGCGGTTGCGGTCTGGCCGGGCGCCAGATGATCGGTCAGGTCCAGATAGGCCTCATCCAGCGAAAGCGGCTCGATCTGCGGGGTGAACAGGGCGAAAATCGCCCGGATCTGCTGCGAGATGGCGCGATAGACGTCAAAGCGCGGCTTGACGAAAATCAGGTCCGGGCACAGCCGGCGCGCCCGCATCGAGGGCATGGCCGAGCGCACGCCGAAGGTCCGCGCCTCATAGCTGGCGGCGGCGACCACCCCGCGTTCCCGCACCCCGCCGACGGCCACCGGGCGGCCGCGCAAGGCCGGGTCGTCGCGCTGTTCGACACTGGCATAGAACGCGTCCATGTCGACATGGACGATGCGGCGGACGGGCGGCTGCCCTTCCTCCGCCGGGCCGGTCATGCCGCCCGGACCTGCGCGTCCCCGGCGAACAGCGGACCGCCCAGCCGGTCAAAGCGCATATGGGCGATGGCCTTGCCGCCCGATTGGGTGAACAAGACGCCCGCCTCGCGCCCGTCGGGCAGGGTGATCGGCGTGCCGACCGGGGCCGCGCCGTCGATGGCGACACGGATCAGGCCCTTTTTCAGCTCGGTCTTGTGCCGCATGCGGGCGGTCACCTCTTGGCCGACGTAACAGCCCTTGCGGAAATCGACGCCATGCAGCCGGTCGAACCCGGCCTCGAGGATATAGCTGTCGTTGGGGATCAGCTCGATGCCGGTTTCCGGGATCAGATGTTCGACGCGCAGCGCATCCCAGTCGGTCCCGTCGCCGGGCGCGCCGCCGTAATGGCGCCAACCCATCGCCGGGTGGCGCGGATCGGCCAGCGCATCGGCGGGCGCCGGGCCGGTGCCGCGCGTGACCGGCACATCCGCGGTCCCGATCTCGACTTTCGAGCGCAGCCGGTACATCGACAGCCGGCGAAGAAGGTCATCGGCCAGCGTGGCCGAGACGTCGATCCACAGCCCGTCGGGGCGCCCGATCACGAAGAAATCGGCCAGATATTTGCCTTGCGGCGTCAGCAGCGCGGCATAGGTGATGCTGCCGGGGCGGGCGTCCTTCAGATCGTTCGTCACCAGCCCCTGCAACAGCTCAACTGCGTCGGGACCAGTCAGGGTGATGATGCGGCGATCCACGGGCAATTACTCCGAGAACTGAAGACGGGACAGGCGCGCATAAGCGCCGCCCTGTCCAATCAACTGGGCATGGGTGCCCTGTTCGACAACCCTGCCACGGTCCATGACGATGATCTTGTCGGCCTGACGCACCGTCGCCAGCCGGTGCGCGATGACCAGCGTGGTACGGCCGACCGACAGATCCTCGATCGCGGTCTGCACCATGCGCTCGGATGCGGCGTCAAGCGCGCTTGTCGCCTCGTCCAGCAAAAGGATCGGGGCGTCGCGCAGGATGGCGCGGGCGATGCCGACGCGCTGACGCTGGCCGCCGGACAGGCCCGAGCCGCGCGGCCCGGCCGGGGTCAGCAGCCCCTTGGGCAGATGGTCGGCGAATTCGTTCACATGGGCGGCGGTGACGGCGCGGCGCAGCGTCTGTTCGGGCACATCCGTCCGGCCAAGCAGGATGTTTTCCTGAATGGTTTCGTCGAACAGCGCCGATTCCTGGCTGACCGTCGAAAACAGGTCGCGCAGGACCGGCAGCGCGAAGTCGCGCGTCGGAACCCCGCCGATCGTCACCGCGCCGCGATCGGGGTCGACCATCCGTGTCAGCAGGTTGAACACCGTGCTTTTGCCCGCGCCGGACGCCCCGACCAGCGCCGTGGTCCGCCCCGCCTCGGCGACGAAGCTGAGCCCCTGCAGCACCGGATGGGCGCCATAGGACAGCCACACATCGTCAAAGCGGATCGTGGTATCGGGCGGCGGGGTGGTCCGCGCTTGCGCCGGCGAGGTGATGGTGGGACGGGTGTCGAACAGCCGATAGATGCGCTCCAGACTGGCGGCGGCGGTCTGCCACGACCCGGCAAGGCCGCCAAGCCGGCGCAGCGGCTGAAAGGCCAGCGACATGGCGGTGAAGAAGGACATGAAATCGCCGACCGTCCGTTCGCCCCGCAGAATCTCGGATCCGCCAAGGGCCAGAACGCCGACAAAGCCCAGCCCGGTCACGAGGTCGATCAGCGCCGGGATCAGCGCGGTGGTGGCGGCGGTCTTGATCTGGGCGTTGCGGATGCGGTCGACGATGACGTCGAAACGGCGGCTTTGATAGGCCTCCATCCGGTTCAGCCGCACCGCGCTGATGCCGTGCAGAACCTCGTCCAGCCGGGTGGCGCGATGGCTGGCCTCGGCCCGGGTCTGGCGGGTCTTGCGGCGCACGTATCGCTGCACCAGAACGGTGGGGACGATCAGGATCGGGGCGCCGATCATCGCCGCCAGGGTCCACCACGGGTCGATCGAGATCGCCACCGCGAACAGCGACACCAGCGAAACCACGTCGCGGCCGGTGCCGGTGATGAAGGTCGACCAGATGCCCTGAACCGCCTGCGTGTCGCCCTGTATCCGCTCGATCAGCGCGCCGGGCGGGTTTTTCTGAAAGAACGTGCCGTCCAGCGTCAGGATATGGGCCAGCAGATCCTTTTGCATCTCGGCCGCGACGCTTAGCGAGACGCTGGTCAGAAGCGCGCGGTTGATGACAAGCGTGATGGCGCGGATCAGGAACAATCCGAATATCGCGCCGCCGACCCACCAGATCAGACCGGCCTGACCGCCGACGAAAACCTTGTCGAACAGGGGCTTCAGCATCCACGCCAATATCGCAAGCGTTGAGCCTTCGATGACCATGAAGACGAAGGCCGCGGCCATGCGTGCCCAGTGCCGCGCAAGGTAATCACGCCAGATGCGCCCGAAAAGGACGCTGGAGTTCATGGTGTTATCATCTACCTGCATCGGGACCGGAAATATCCGAAAGGCGTGACGGGGGAAAGACACCGCGAAACTTTCCGCCCTGCGGTCCGCCATGTGGTTGGGGGCCGTTGACCTTGGGCCGGTGCGGCCATACCGATAGCTGAACCATCGCCGGAGCCGTCATGAGTTTTGCCGCAGGCCGTCCCTTTCTTGCCATTCCGGGGCCGTCGCCCCTGCCGGACCGGGTGGCGCGCGCCATGCACCGCCCCGCGCCCGACATCTACGGCGACCAGATGCTGGAACTGGGGCAGGGGCTGTTTCCCGACCTGAAGCGTCTGGCCGGGACCAGCGCCAATCTTGCCGCCTATATCGGCAATGGACATGCCGGGTGGGAGGCCGCGAATGTGAACATGCTGCGGGCCGGGGACCGGGCGCTGGTGCTGTCCTCGGGCCATTTCGGCAACAGCTGGGCCGCTAGCGCCCGCGCTTTGGGCGTCGACGTCGAGGTGATGGAGTTCACCGGCGGCAAACCCGCCGATCCGGCCCGGCTAAGCGCGCGGTTGCAACAGCCCGACGCCGGCGGCATCCGCGCCATCCTGACCACGCAGGTCGATACCGCGACCTCGGTCAGAAACGACATCCCGGCGCTGCGCGCGGCGATCGACGCCGCCGGGCATCAGGCGCTTTTCGCGGTCGACGCCATCGCCTCGCTGGGGTGCGAGCCGCTGTTGATGGACGAATGGGGCATAGATGTGCTGGTCGGTGCCAGCCAGAAGGGGCTGATGATGGCGCCCGGGCTGGCCTTCGTGTGGTTTTCGGACCGGGCCCGCGCGGCCGCCCGCTTGGCGCCGCCCTATTGGGCATGGCAGCCGCGCGCCGACGCGGTCGAGGGCTGGCAGTTCTGGGGCGGCACCGCCCCTGTCCAGCACATGTTCGGCCTGCGCGAGGCGCTCGACATGCTTTTGGAAGATGAGGGTCTGCCCGCGGCATACGCCCGTCACGAAGGTCTGGCGCAGGCGCTTTGGGCGGCGGTCGATGCCTGGGGCAGCGGCGGGGATATCGCGGCGCTGGTGGACGATCCGAACGCCCGGGCCCGTTCGGTCACCGCGATCCGCATCGGCGGCGGCCGCGCGACGCCGTTGCGCGAATGGCTGGACAGCCGCTGCGCTCTGGTTCTGGGCATCGGTCTTGGCGCCGCCGATCCCGCCAGCGCGCTGCGCGTCGCCCATATGGGCCATGTCAGCGCGCATCAGATGCTGGGCACGATCGCCTGCATGGACGCCGGGATGACCGCCCTTCAAATTCCGCACGGCTCCGGCGCGACCGAGGCGGCGGCAAAGGTCATCGCCCGGCTGGCCTGATCCGAAAACGCCGATTGCGGCGGCATGGTCCGGAGCGTTTTGACGATCCGGGGCGCCGCGCAATCAGGACGTAGAATCCCGCAATGGGGGCAGCCGGTGTCTATTCCACGGCCATGTGTTGGCGGCGATCCGCGCCTTCGGTGTCGTATCATTCTCTGGCCGGTGCTGTATCCGCCGGGTGGATTGGAAGCGAGTTGCGATTATCAGGCAGGTCGGACCGCTTTTGCGCCGCTTTTCACGGCGAATCTGGTCCGGTCGCAACGCCGTGGGGCTGACCCAAGGCGCAGCCACGCCGCACCAGAGTTTCATCGCCTCGGCGTCTGTCCCGCCTGGCGCAGGGCGTCGGGCAGGGCTTTGGCGAACAGGTCAAGCTGATCGTCCGGCCCGCAACTGACCCGGATGCAGCGATCCATCGGCGCGACGCCCGGCATGCGCGCGAATATGCCCGCATCCGACAGCGCGACAAGCACGCGCCGCGCGAAATCGCCGTCATGGCCGCAGTCGATGGCCACGAAATTGGTGGCCGAGGGAAGCGCCGTCAGGCCGTTATCCGCCGCGATGGCGCCGAGGCGATTACGCGCGCGGGCGACGTTGGCGCGGGTCTGCGCCAGCCAGCCGCTATCGGCCAGCGCGGCCAGCGCGCCCGCCTGTGCGATCCGGTTGACGCCGAAATGGTTGCGGATCCGGTCAAAGCCGCGAATAAGCGCCGGCGCCCCGAAAGCATAGCCGATCCGGGCCCCGGCCATGCCGTAGGCCTTGGAAAAGGTGCGCATGCGGATCACCCGCGGATCGTCGACGCTGATCCGGGGCACAGCCTCGGGCGGAGCAAATTCGACATAGGCCTCGTCGAGGATCAGCAGGCAGCCGGGCGGCAGGGCGTTCAGCGCCACCTGTATCTCGGCATCCGTGACCCAGCTTCCCATCGGATTGTCCGGGTTGGCCAGATAGACCAGCCGCGCGCCGACCCTTGCGGCCTCGGCCATCAGCGCGGCCGGATCCTCGTGATCGTCGCGATAGGGCACGCGGTAAAGATCGCCGCCAAAGCCGTTCACGTGATAGTTGAAGGTCGGATAGGCGCCGTTCGAGGTCACAACAGCATCGCCGGGCGCGATCATCAGCCGCACCAGATTGCCCAGCAGCGCGTCGATGCCTTCGCCGACCGTGACATGATCGGGCGTAACGCCAAGATGGGCCGCAAGCGCGAATTTCAGGTCGTGGTTGTCGGGATCGCCGTATTTCCATGCCTCGGCCGCGGCCTCTGCCATCGCCGCGATCGCCCGGGGCGAGGGACCAAAGCCGTTTTCATTGGCCCCGAGCCGGGCCGCAAAAGCGCCGCCACGCCGCCGCTCGATCGCTTCGGGGCCGGTGAACGGCACCGTCTCGGGCAGGCTGTCGGGCAAAGGGGCAAAACGCGGAGTCTCCATAATGTCGCCCATAACCCGCCGGCAAACGCCGGTCCAGTGAGTCGCGCATTTCCGTGCTGAAATAGACGGCGGGGCGATCATCCATCGGGTTCGTGCGTGCCGGGTTAATTGTGTAAAATATAATATCTAACAGTCACATATTTCAAATTATTAATCTATTATCGCAATCACGACCCGAATGTTTCATAGCGCCAACCCCTTGCGCCCGGCGGCTGATCGCACCAGCCTGCCCGGAAAGGGTTTTGGGGGGCAGGCATGGCATTACCCGGCGCGCAGATTGGATTGGACACTCCGGTGCGGTTCGCGGATCCGCCGCCCGATGCGGTCGACGTGGCCGTGATCGGCGGCGGCGTGGCGGGCATATGCACGGCGCTTTATCTGGCGCGGGCCGGGCAGCGGGTTGTCGTGCTGGAAAAAGGCCGCGTCGCCGGCGAACAGTCGGGCCGGAACTGGGGCTGGGTGCGCCAGCAGGGGCGCGACTTCGCCGAATTGCCGATCATGATGGAGGCGATGCGGCTGTGGCAGGGGCTGGCGCAGGAAATCGGCCATGGGCTTGGCTTTCGGCAGACCGGGGTTCTGTACCTTGCCGACAATGCCGCGGATATGGCGCGTTATGAGGACTGGATGGCGACGGCGCGCACCCACGGCCTTGATACCCGGGTGATGGGCCGGGCCGAACTGGACGAAAAACTGCCGAATGCCGCCGGCTGGATCGGCGGGCTGTGGACGGGTTCGGACGCGCGGGCCGAGCCTTTCGTGGCGGTCCCGCTGATCGCCCAACTGGCGCAGGCCGCTGGCGCGCGGGTGATCGAGGCATGCGCGGTCCGCGCGCTCGACATCTCGGCCGGGCGTGTGACCGGCGTGGTGACCGAAAACGGCCGCATTGCCGCCGAGCGGGTGGTGCTGGCGGGTGGGGCGTGGTCGGCACTTTTCGCCCGCGCCCATGGCGTCAGGCTGCCACAGCTTTCGGTGCGGGCGACGGTCTGCGCGACGGAACCGCTGCCGGAATTCTGGGCGGGTGCGGCGGCGGACGCCCGTTTCGCCTTTCGGCGGCGCGCGGATGGCGGCTATACGCTCGCGCCCGGCACGTTCCATGAACATTTCATCGGCCCCGACAGCTTTCGCAACCTGCGCCTGTTCCTGCCGCAGATCCGCCGCGATCTGTCCGGCACCCGGCTGCTGCCGCGTGCGCCGGCGGGCTATCCGGATGGCTGGGGCACGCCGCGCCGCTGGGCGGCCGATCAGCCCTCGCCGTTCGAGAAAATGCGGGTTCTGAACCCGGCCCCGAACATGAAGGTGATCGAGAAACTGCGCGACGCATTCGCCCGGACCTTTCCCGATCTGGGCCGCCCGGCCATCGCCCGGGCATGGGCCGGGATGATCGAGACCACGCCCGATCAGGTGCCGGTGCTTGACCACACGCCCTTGCCCGGGCTGACGATCCTGACCGGCCTGTCGGGCCACGGCTTCGGGATCGGTCCCGGCGTCGGCCGCGTCACCGCCGATCTGGTCATGGGGCGCGACCCCGGTCACGATCTTCACCGGTTCCGCTTTGGCCGGTTCAGCGACGGCTCGGCGATCGAGCTGGGGCCAAGCCTTTAGGGTCTGTCTCTGGACTTGGCCTGTCGTTTGGATAAGGCTTGCGACGCCCTTTGAAGCGGAGACGACCCGATGCCCGTCAAGAACCGATTCGCCGAACTGCTGCCCGAGATCACCGGCTGGCGACGCGATTTCCATCAACACCCGGAACTGAACTATGACGTTCAGCGCACCGCCGGCCGCGTCGCCGAACTGCTGCGCGGCTTTGGTGTGGACGAGGTGGTCGAGGGGATCGGACGCACGGGCGTGGTCGGGATCATCAAGGGCAAAAGCGACCGCTCGGGCCGGGTGATCGGATTGCGCGCCGATATGGACGCCCTGCCGATCAATGAGATCACCGGCGTCGAATATGCCTCGACCACGGCGAATGTCATGCATGCCTGCGGCCATGACGGTCATACCGCGATGCTGCTGGGCGCCGCGAAATATCTGGCCGAGACGCGGAATTTCGATGGCACCGCCGTGGTGATCTTTCAGCCGGCGGAAGAAGGGGGCGGCGGTGGCCTTGCGATGCTGGAGGACGGGCTGGCCGAGCGGTTCGGCATCGACGAATTCTATGGCATGCACAACATGCCCGGCATCCCGGTCGGGCAGTTCGCCATCCGTCCGGGCGCGATCATGGCCGCGACCGATCAGTTCGACATCAAGGTGATCGGCAGGGGCGGCCATGCGGGCAAGCCGAATGACGTGATCGACACGCTTCTGGTCGCGGCCCATATCGTCGTGGCGCTGCAATCCATCGTCGCGCGCAATGTCGATCCGGTGAAAAGCGGCGTGGTGTCGACCTCGGTCCTGACCACGGATTCGACGGCGCATAACGTCGTTCCGGGTGTGGTGATGATGCATGGCACCGCGCGCAGCCTTGACCCCGGGGTACGCGACCAGCTTCAGGAAGGCATCATCCGCATCGCCACGAATGTCGCCGCCGCTTTCAGCGCCCGGGCCGAGGTGGTGTATGAACGCGGCTATCCGGTGACGGTGAACGACGCCGAAATGACCGGTCACGCCGCCGACGCGGCGCGCGCCGTGGCGGGCGACGTCGATACCGGCGTGCAGCCGATGATGGCCGGCGAGGATTTCAGCTATATGCTCGAGGCCCGGCCCGGCGCCTATATCTTTGTCGGCAACGGCGACACGCCGATGCTGCATCAGGCGGCCTATAATTTCGACGACAACGCCATCCCCTTCGGGTGTAGCTGGTATGTGCAGATGGTCGAAAACCGGATGCCTGCGGTCTGACCGGCGGCCGCGTCGGATTTCCTGGGCCGGATTTCCTGGGGAGGAGGTAGGACAGATGCCAAGCGCAATCTATGATCAGGGGCTGGATGCCGGCCCCGCCAATCACGTGGCGCTTTCGCCCCTTAGGGCGCCTCTAAAAATTGCAGCAATGCGGCGGTCGGGGTATGACGCGGGAGGCGTTCGACGGTAGGGGCATGG